>JBFGRM010000067.1:0-10769 GCA_041563675.1 Nitrospiraceae bacterium
GCGAGGCTTCGTTTGACGGGAGCCTGGATCGCCTCGGCGACGACCTTGGAGAATTCGGCGAGCGCATAGGGCTTTTGGATGAACCCCTGCACACCCTCGTCGAGGAGCTCCTGTGCCGCATGGTTCTGGTCGTAGCCCGTGACCAGGATCGCCTTGACGCTGGGGTTGATCTCCCGCAACGCCCGGAAACATTCCCGGCCGTTCATCCCGGGCATGACCATGTCGAGGACGACAAGGGCGAGCTCGTTTCCGTGGTCGCGGTAATAGGCGACGGCTTCCATGCCATCCGACGCGGCTGTGACTTGGTAGCCGAGGTGCTTGAGCAGTGTCACCCCCACCTTGCGCACGAGCTCCTCATCGTCGACCAGTAAGATCTTGCCCGATCCCTGTACCAGCTTCTCCGCGGGCTTGGCCTCCACGGGCCGCTCGACGTGGGCACAGAACGGGAAGAACAGCCGAAAGCTCGTTCCCTCCCCGACGACACTGTCCACCTCGATGGCACCCCCATGGTTGTGGACAATGCCGTAGACCATGGCCAGCCCCATCCCCGTCCCGGTCCTCGAATCCTTGGTCGTGAAGAACGGCTCGAAGATGCGGTGCATGATGTGGTTCGGGATGCCGCTCCCCGTGTCGCGCACCGACACCACGATGTAACGCGCTCCCATGAGCTGGGGGTGCCTCTTCCGCAGCGTCTCATCGGCAGTGATCAGCTCGATCCGATAGGTGATTGTGCCCCCGTTCGGCATCGCATCGCGGGCGTTGACGGACAAGTTCAAGATCACCTGGTGCAGTTGCCCTGGGTCGCCCATGACCGTTGCCGCCTCGGAGCCAGGCTCCTCTCGCAACACGATCTTCTTGTCGAGCGTGCGGTTCAGGAACGTAATCACCTCGGCGACCGTGCTCCGCACGTCCACCAGGGTATTCTGATGCTTCCCGCGGCGCGCAAACCCGAGTAACTGGTCGGTGAGGGCCTTGGCCCGATAGACCACCGACTCGATGGTTGCGGCGTCTTCAAAAACCGCCTCGTTCGGCCGCGATTGCATCTTGAGCAGGTGGACGTGCCCCATGATGACCGTGAGCAAGTTGTTAAAGTCGTGCGCGATTCCGCCGGCCAGGGTGCCGATCGCCTCCATCTTCTGAGACTGACGAAGCTGCTCTTCGAGTCGCGCCCGGTCCTCCAAGGCGCGCTTCCGCTCGGTGATATCACGCGCGACGGTCATGATGGCCGGCTTACCCTCAAAGACTATCAGCCGTTGGTTGACCTCGACCTCGACCCGCTTCCCGTTGCGCCCGCGGTACACGGTCTCCACGCAGGCGCCTTCGTCGCCAGTCAGGAGCGCCTCGGCAGTCTGCTCGGCGGGACCCCACAAGATGGTCTGCAGCGGCTGTCCGATGAGCTCGCCGGACGACCACTCGAGATTCTGCGCCCCGACGTCATTCACGTGCTTGATGACACCGTTCTGGTCACAGACCAGTATGATCTCCACAATGCCCTCGATGAGGGACCGGAACCGCGCTTCGGAATCCCGCAGGCTGACCGTGCGCTCCTCCAGCAACTCTTCCACCCGCAAGAGGGCTCGTTCGCGCCGCGCCTTGTCGCAGAGCGTGATGATGTATTCGGGATCGAAGGGTTTGCGCACGTGGGCGTCAGCGCCTTCGCGCATCGACTCGGCCGCTTTCAGGGGGTCAGGGTCACTGGTGAGCACCACGGCCGCGGTCGACGAGCCCGGAGCCTTGACGGTCCGCAGCAGCCCGTGGTCGGCCAGACCGGGCAGATCGTAATCCAGGAGCACAACCTGCGCGGCCTCGGTCCGAACCCGCTTCAGCGCCTCCTCGGGTGACCGCACCAGGTGCACCGCGCAACCATGAGCCTTGAAGGCATCCTGCAAGGTCAGAGATGGACGGGTCCCATCCGCCACGATCAGCACGCGCGGCGTGGCCTGCGGAGCCTTCCCCTCCAACAGCCTGGCCATGCAATGGCGGAGGGTCGGGGCGTCGAAGGGAACCTGAAGGAACGCATTGGCGCCGAGATCGGCCGTGATCTGCTCGGCATCGGCCCCGGAGAAGGTCGCGGAGATGACCAGAATGGGGATAGAATTGAACGCGCTGTATTCCGGAGAACGCAACAAACGGCAGAAGCGCCAGCCGTCGATGCCGGGCATGTGAAGGTCCGTGACGATGGCGTTGAAGTCCTGCTGCCGCGCCAGCATCTTCAACGCCTCTTCCGCCGTCGAACAGCGGACCACCTGCATGCCGTCGCGCTCCAACAAGCCGCCCGTCATATGCAGCTGCACGGGGTCGTCGTTGACGACGATGACTTTCGGTGATTGAGCCAAGCTCATGAGAACAGTGTAGCCGACAAAGGGCTGACCTGGTCTGGGAAACTCGTCCTATGTCTATCTTTCGGCAAAAATTGACGAAATCTTAACTAAGGGGTCGGCACTACGGTGGAAAGCAGGCCCGAATTATGGACCCGGAGGAGACCTCCGGGAGTGGCTCTGGCCGTATGGACCTACCATCGGTCTTGGTGGCCCCAACCCACACGCGGAATGGCCTGTCTTGCCGGGACCCTGGTGCTCCTGGCCGCGGGCCTCCACCTCCAGGCTTGTGATGGTGGACAGCAGGAAATCCGTATCCTCGCACAGGAGTATCGATTCGAGCCGTCCCAGATCCGCCGCTCAGCGGGCCGCCCCCTGACCCTGGTGCTCGCGAACGGGGGGAGGGAGGCACACGAGTTCACGAGCCTCCTGCTGCGGGACCCGCGGGTCGAGGTCATCCGCGGCCCCGAGCCGCTGGTGCGACGCGAATCGGACTCGCTGCGCCTGTTACCCGGGCGGACCGCACGCGTCACTCTGAGGGCCCCTCCGGGCAGTTACCCGTTCCAGTGCCGGATTCGGGGACACGGCGGGATGCAGGGACTGATCACGCTGGAGTGACTGAAGGCAGCAGCTGCTTGAGGGCTTCCGCCAGGTACGCGTATTGGGAGGAGTCGTTGTACAAATGGGCCGACAGGCGCAGCACCCGGTTCGGCGGGTTCGGCCATGCGCTCACGGGCACCTCGATGCGGTACCGCTCGTAGAGGGCCTCCTCGAGCGGGTCCCGCTCCCAGGCGGCCCGAGGCGGGGTGGATGTCGCATCCGGCAGGGGAATTGCGGCGAGCCAGCCGACCAGATTGTCCGGACAAGGAGCTTTGAGGGCGAGCTCCTGGCAGAGGTGCCGGCGCGCCTCGAGCGCCAGGGACCGGTTGCGCTCTCGTAAAGCCGGCCAGCCGCCGGGGAGCAGCGAGCCCAGCTGTTCGATGGCGATCGGCACCGTCAGGCACGGGGAGGGATCCATCGTCCCGATCCAGTCGAACTCGAGATGGTAGCGGCTTCGGTCGGTGCGAGGGGAGTTCGCGCCGTGGCTGATCCCAAGGGGACGGACCTCATCCCGGCGCTGCGGAGCCACGTGCAGAAACGCGGCGCCCTTGGGTGCGCAGAGCCATTTGTGGCAGTTGCCCACATAGTAGGTCGCACCAAGCGCGTCCAGCTTTACGTCGAGCATCCCGGGAGCGTGCGCGCCGTCGACGAGCGTGTCGACGCCGGCGCGACTCAGCTCGCGCACCACGGGCTCGATCGGCACACGTAATCCCGTCGAGCTCGTGACGTGGTCCAGCAAGACCAGTCGCGTACGCGGTGTCACGGCGTTCAGAATCGTCCGGCTGATATCCTCCGCCGAGTCGAGGGGAAAGGGCAGCGCGGCCTCGACGACCTTCGCGCCCGCGCGTTGCGCCACGAACGCCAGGGCGTTGCGACAGGCATTGTACGCATGGGTCGTGATAACTAATTCGTCGCGACGCTCGAGGCGCAGGGATCGGAGGACGGCGTTGACACCGGTCGTGGTGTTGGGCACAAACGCAAAGCCCTGTGGATCCGCCCCGACGAATGATGCCACCTGCGTCCGCGCCTGATCGAGCAAGCCTTCCAGGTCCCGCTTGAAGAATCGGATCGGATCTTCCTCCATCCGATCGCGCAACGCGCGCTGCGCCTCCAACACAACATGCGTGCAGGCCCCAAAGGACCCGTGATTGAGAAAAGTCACGCTGGGATCAAGCGCCCACAGACGTCCATAGTCGCTGTAGCTATGCGTCATCAGCCGGTGCTCCCTGCGGCAAGGATCTTACGGGGAATACCGTACCGTGTAAAGACGAGGCGGAGACCCTTTTCGTGACGCCGACCCTTTCGGCGGAAAAATACGGTCGGCGGTCTTGATTCTCCACGAAGAAATCCCTATTCTTCCACAAACCAGCCGAGCTTCGAAGCCACACCGTGCCTGATATCTCCTTCTTCCATCCAACGAGTCGATCCCAACGGCACCTCTCCCCCCACGCTCGCCCGCGCTACCGCGGCGGGTCGGCGCAACCAGGAAAGGAGCATGCGGATGACGAGAAGAAGCGGCAGAATCGCGCTGACGTTCCTTCTCCCAGCGCTCGTGTCTTGCAGCCTTGGCTGCTCGCACGCGCGAATCGAGACGGCGGGCGAAAGGGCACCGCTCCCGACGCTGCCCCCCACCGTCCACCTGCTTGACTTCAGCCACTCGCCTGAGACGTTCCCGCGCCGGCCCTTGCGGGAGCGGGCACCCTTCAACAGCCCCATCGTCACGAAAATTCGTGCGGCGGCGAGCGTTCCTCATCAGATGCGTCTCCGCGAGTCGGCCGAGTCGCACCCGCTGGTCATCAAAGAGCTCGGCGAGCGCTTCGCGCATTTTCACTCCGAAGTCATCCGGCGCGGATGGGGGTTCTGTCCCCCCCAAGTCACGTTGACCGAAGAGGTGGTCATTCCGTCGGCGCCTCCGGCGATTACCAGGTTGACCTATTACAGCTACACGCGAAACGGCACGGTCATCGTCTGTATGCGGGGCGAGCGCTTTCTCAGCGTCGGACGACAGCCGGGGTACCAGCCCCCCGAGCGCCAGGACGAGATTGACGCCGCGATCGCGCTGGCCACTCGGGATCCACGGCTCCTGAACAAGGTCGAGGGTCTGTCGGGCCGCGCCGTCCTGTTTGACCCGAAGCGCGGCATGCTGTTCGACGAGCCCGGCGCCGGCAACCGCGTCTTTTGGGTCACGTTCTCGAATGCGACCGACCGCGGACCCGATTTCTGGGCCATCGTGGACCTCTCGCAGCGCAAGGTTCTGGGGGTCGGCGAGGAGGGAACACTATGAAGAGACAGGGGTGGGGTGCGGGCACCGCCGTCGTGATCGTGTGCACCATGCTTCTGTCATGCGGCCCGCCCGCCATCGCGGAGACGGGCGACGCGCGTTCCGGGCACATTCACTGGAAGGACTGGGATCTCACCTGGCAGATGACCGGCAGCCAGGGGCTCGAGCTGCGGGACGTCACGTTTGGGAGCGTCCCGGTATTCGCCAAAGCAAGCCTGCCGGTGATTCGCGTGGGATACCAGCGCGACTCGCCCTGGTGGCATCCCAATGCCTGGTGGCCCCGCCGCGCGCCGGAGGCAACGGGGCGCTGCGGGCCTTTTCAGCACCGCCTCAGTTGGAGCCGTCTCAAGCCGATTCCCGGTTGCGGGGACAGCAAGGTGTGCATCGATTCTTACTTCTCCGGCGGAATCGAATGGCTGGAGCTCGGCGTGCTGGCCGAGATCGGTCAGCAGGAAATCTATCAGGCCTGGTACCTCTCCGAGGACGGGCAGATCAATGCCGGCGTGCAGAGCGGCGGGCTCTCCTGCTCGGCGGACCATGTACACCACGCCTATTGGCGATTTGATTTCACCAACCAGGACGGTGGCGCCTACGAGGTCTTCGTACACGACCGGCGCGACCCCGACAGCGACCGGGGCACGGGCTGGCGCCCCTACCGCACGGAGATGGACGACGAGAAAAACCCGGAGGCCGGCCGCACATGGTTCGTTCGCGACCATCGTTCGGGGATCGGGATCTGGATCATCCCCGGCCCGCAGGATGGGACAAAAGATCGCTTTTCCAATCGAGACGTCTCGGTTCGGGTCTTCAAGGACTCGGAGGACGAACCCTGGATCTTCGGCGCCAGGAATGACCTCGGCTACAACGAGGGCGAGAACCTAGAACAGTCCGACATTGCATTCTGGTACGTCGCCCACCTGACGCATCGGGCTGAGGACGGCCCCTACCCCGCGACGCCGCAGGTGGGACCCAACCTGCGCGTCCAGCGCTCAAGTTCCGCGCCTGACGGCCGATAAGAGACCAGGACGTCTTCACAAGGCAGCGGGCCGGGGCCTCCGGGTCGGCCGACAACACGCAAAAGGGCACCGCGGCATGTCAGATCCATCCTGCAACCCTGTCACCCGAGCCACCTCGCAGCCCGTGGATCTCGACCACGCCTTGACCTGGGTGGACCAGGACCGGGAGCTGCTGGCCGAGCTGGTAGGAATTTTCTTGGAGGACTACCCGCAGCGGGTCGCGGAGCTGCGGCAGGCCATCGCCCAGGCCGATGCGACGCGCACCCAGCGTGTGGCCCACGGCCTCAAGGGGTCGGTGGCGGGCTTCGGCGCGAAACAGGCCAAGGAGCTCGCGCTGCGTCTGGAGCTGATCGGCAAGAGCGGGGACCTCGCCGAAGCGGAATCGGCGCTGGGCGACCTGGAGGCCGAGCTCACCCGCGTCGCGCAGGGCCTCTCGTCGCCGGAGTGGAAGAACACATGAGGAAACGTCCCGGGTCCCAAGTACCAGGTTTCAGGTCAGTAATCTCTCCTCGCTCAGTGCTCCCCGCTCGCGCCTTCTTCTGCCGCGCCTCATTCGTGAAGATTAAGCCCTTCTAATATTCCATTAATCGGATCTTCATCTGACCTTGCTACCCTCCGGCGCATGAGATCCCAGGGTCCGGCGACGAGGACCCACCACGCAGCCAGGAGGTGCAGCGATGGTCTGCCGACGTTGTCAGGGATTTATGGTTCCCGAGTGGTGCACGGACTTGGAGTTCGATATCTGGACGTTGCGTTGCGTGAACTGCGGCGCGATCGTGGACCCGACCATTGACCGCCATCAGGGCGTCCCGACCGTGGACAAGCGCCCCATATTGGCCGCGTCCTAACATCCCGCCGTCGACCCGGCGGCGGCGTCTTCAACAACGCCGCCGGGTTCTTTTCTGTCATCCAGAGGAAATCATATCGAAGCCTGCGTGACGTCTCCGTCAAGACGTCACGTCGGTCCTGGGCCATCGTCGATGCCGCCCTCTTTCCCCTTTTCACCTGTCGATCCCTCCTCACGTCCTGCGCGAGCGCGGCGATGCTGGACAGTCGCGTACATGCCGTAGACCTGCGCCAGAAGGCCCGTCACGATGAGGGCCAGCGAGGTGCGCAACCAGGCCGTCTCCGGACTGGCCAGGCCTTCGATCCCGATGACGAACCCGACGGCGATGCAGGCGACACCGAAGGCGCGCGCAACCAGCGCGGACGGCGGCCCGAAGAGCGACAATCCTCGGCGGTCTGCTTGGGGCACTTCGCCTTCACCCTTCCGTTGCGCGTGACGCCCGGATGGACTCGGCACGCCGCTCCAGCCGGTCGGCCTCGTCATCGCGATGGATCTTTCGCAGCAGCACGACATACCGATCGAGTGTGTCAGCGACGCGCAGGTCTTCGGGACCGTACGCCATTTCGTAGATACCCAGCGCGCGCTCATAGAGCAGCGCCGCGGCCTCGTAGTCGTCTTTGGCAACGTGGAGTTGGGCCAGGTTCATCAGGGTCAAAGCGATATCCGGGTGGGAAGGGCCGTGCGCGCCCTCCTTGATCGCAAGGGCCCGCTTCAGATAGTGCTCGGCTTCAGGATATTGCCCGTGCATCCGGTTCAGCACGCCGAGGTTGTTGAGGATCGCGGCGGCGTCCGGGTGGTCCGGGCCCCTGACTTTCTGCACGATGCGCAAGGCCTCGAGGTATCGGGGCTCGGCATCAATAAATTTCCGCTGTCCTTCATAGGCCCGGGCGAGGAACGTCAGGGTCAGCGCGACGCGGAGTTCGTCCCCCTCCCCGCCCCTCGCCTTGACGAGAGCGGCGGAAAAAATTCGCTCGGCACGAGGGTAGTCTTCCGCCGTCAAGGCCTGCTGCCCCGCGGCCATCGCCGACTCCCAAGTCTGCTGAACGCACGCGCCGATCAGGAGCGTCATCAGCACGCTCGCGCCAACAAACTCGCTTACCTTCCGGTATGCTTGGCCCTTCAAACGGTTTTCCTCGTGTTAGTCGTTCCAAGTTCCAGGTTCCACGTTCCAAGTTTCGGAATGACATTTCTCCAAGAGCCTGGAACCTGGGACCTGGGACGTGTTGTGCTACGTCTTCTTAAGTCGTCCAACTAATTCTTCAGCCGGATAGGTCACGATCTCCGCGAGGGTGGGATGGTAGTGCGGCATGCGCAGCAAGTCGTGGACCGTTCCCCGGAAATACACAACGGCGATCAACTCGTGAATCAGCTCCCCCGCTTCCGGCCCGACGATGTGGGCGCCAATGACCTCACCGCTCTCCGGCCGGCAAAGCAGCTTGACGTGCCCGTGCGCGGCGCCCAGGATGATCGATTTCCCGTGGTTGTTGAAAGGATAGGAAGCCGAGAGGTAGGGAATCTCTTGGGCGCGGCAGTCTCTCTCGCTCAGACCCAAGGTGGCGACCTGCGGATCCGTGAAAATGACCTCCACCTTGAGTCGGCCATCCATTCGTTCCGGGGGCCCCGTGGTGCGCAGCGCGTTGCGCGCGGCCATTTCACCCTGTTGGATCGCGATGTGGACGATTTCGTGGAGCCCGGTCACATCCCCGGCGGCGAAGATGTGCGGCTGGCTCGTCCGCATGTCGTCATCGACCACCACCCGTCCCGCCCTCGTGTCCACCCCCGCCGCCGCCAGGTTCAACCCGTCGATGTTCGGCCGCCGCCCCAGGGCTTGCAGGATGACCTCTCCCGCGACCTGCACGTCCCGTCCCTCGTGCGAGAAAACGGCCACCCGCTGATCACCCTCCCGCGCCACCCTGCGCAGGCTCGTGCCGAGGTGCAGCGTCACGCCCTCGTGGCGAAGTTGCGCCTCGATGGGGAGGACCACGTCCTCATCGAGGTGCGAGAGCACGTGTGAGCTGCGCTGGACGAGCGTCACGCTCGTGCCGATCCGGGCAAAGAACTGCCCCAGCTCAAGCGCAACGGCCCCGCCGCCCAACACCAGCAGGGATGCCGGCTGGTCCCGAAGCTCGAGCAGGTCGTCGCTCGTGAGATACCCGGTCTCCTCCAGTCCGGGGATCGGGAGGCGGGAGGGAACCGACCCCGTGGCAATGACAAAGGCGTTGGCTTTCACGAGCCGGGTGCCGACCGCCACCTCGTTCGCCGACACGAAAGCGGCCCGATCCTCGTAGAGGGTGTACTGCGGGGAACGCAGGGAGCTGATCCGGTCTTCGGCAAATTCGCGGACCAGGCGCGCCTTGCGATCAATGATCGCGCCCAGGTCCGCGCCGGCCCGCACGGGCAGGAGCCCGAACTCCGTCGCGCGGCGCATCTGGGCGATCAGGTCGGATGAGCGGAGAATCGCCTTGGAGGGCATGCACCCGCGCAGGATGCAGAGGCCGCCGAGGGGGCCGTGGTCGACGATTCCGACATCGGCGCCCGCCTCGGCGGCGGTGCGCGCCGCCGCATAGCCCGCGGAGCCGCCCCCGATGACCAGGAGGTCATGGGCCATGTCCACATCCCGCGCTCATGCGACGGTTGTAGCCAATTCGGTCGCCGGGTCGCAAGGGCAGCCCCGTCCGGGCCGCCTTTCAAGGCCGGCCGACGCCGTGAACCCCTCGATAGTAGGAGCAATCAGGGTCATGGGGGTCCTTTGCTACAATTGATCGTTGGGCCCTTTGCTGCAGGCCGAGCACCGTCTTTCCCGCGATCAGGGAACTATATCTTCCGTCACAGATCGACGAGACGTCGACGGTAGCAAGCAGCCCGGTGGTGTGTATGCCGAACTGGGAAAATGCCCTGCGAGACATCGTTCACGTCCTGTGGCCGGAAACGATCCGCCGCAAGATCATCGCCTTCGCGCTCCTCGCGACGTTGATCCCCTCGCTGACCATGGGCTGGCTGTCCTACGCCCAGCACAAGCAGATCCTCGTGGAAAAAACGTCCGCGGAGCTGCGCAACGCCACGGCCCATACGGCGCGCGAGCTGAATCTCTGGCTGCGCGAACGGCGGCATGAGGCGAAAGTCTTCTCCAACTCCTACGAGGTGACCGAGAACCTGGAGAAGAGCCTGAAGAGACGGGGCCGGGCCCCCGCCGTCCGCCGCTTGCAGGACTACCTGAAGTCGGTCCGAGTCAAATTCGCCGACTACGAGGAGCTCCTGGTGGTCGACAGCAAACTCCGCGTCATTGCGACCAGCGCGCGAAAGGCCAGCGCTGTGCACCTGCCCGCCAACTGGTTCGGCTTGGCGCGGGCCGATGCACCCATCGTGGGCGACCCTCATTGGGACGACCAGCGCCAGCGCGGCGTCATCAATCTGGGGGTTCCCGTCCGCACGTCCAACGGCCGCCTGCTGGGCCTGCTCATCGCCAAGTTGAATTTTCGAACGCTGAAACGGATGCTCGAGACGCACAAAGTGAATGAGATCGGCCGACTGTACGTCATGGGCGCGGACGGCTCCGTGGTGCTGGCGTCCCGGCCCCTTCCCGAGGCTTTCTTGCAAACCACGCTCTCCGGTGACACGGCTCGCGCGCTCTTCGAGCATGAGGGCAGCGCCCGCGTCTATAACAATTACGCAGGAACCGGAGTCATCGGCATGCTAATGCCCGTCAA
>JBFGRM010000068.1:0-10751 GCA_041563675.1 Nitrospiraceae bacterium
AAGGACTGCGAGGGAATGTACATCGTCGATCCGCCCCATGCGACCGGCGCCCTCATCGCCGGCGCCTATGCGGCCGGCGCCAAGGTGATGAACCTGACGCGTGTGGTTGATCTGGTGCTCCGGCAGGACGGCGTCCTCGAGGGCGTGGTCGTCAACAATACAACGGCGGAGATGGCCGGCCACGACGTCATTCATGTCGATCCCATCGCCCTCGAGAGCAAGATCGTCGTCGACGCGACGGGCCACGACGCGGTCGTCGTCGACCTGTTGCACAAGCGGCGGCTCTACGAGCCGGTTCCTGGGAATGGGGCCATGTGGGTGTCCCGCTCCGAGGAGGAGGTGGTGAACCGTACAGGTGAGGTCTATCCCAACTGTTTCATCGTGGGCTTGTCGGTGGCGGCAGTGCACGGGACGCCCCGGATGGGGCCGGCGTTCGGCGCCATGTTGCTCTCGGGCCGCTACGGGGCCGACCTGATCAAGAAGAAGCTCAAACAAGAATGAAGGGCGCGAGGCCCTGAAGCATTGGGAATGAAGATGGATTTGCAGGATTTTTTGATACAAGGACAAGGCAGTCTGGAGGACAAGAGGGAGGCCTGGAGCCTCTTCCAACAGGCCTATGAGTCCCAGATGAAGGGGGAGCTCGAGGAGGCCGTGTCGCTCTACAAACGCTCGCTGGACCTGCACCGCACCGCGGAGGCGCATACCTTCCTGGGATGGACCTATAGTTTCATGGGGCGCATCGACGAGGCGATTGACGAATGCCACCGCGCCATTCAGGCCGATCCGGAGTTCGGGAACCCCTACAACGACATCGGAGCCTATCTGATCGAGAAGGGCGAGTTCGACGAGGCGATCCCCTGGTTCGAGAAGGCCATGGTGGCCAAGCGGTACGAGAGCCCGGCCTTTCCCCACATGAACCTGGGTCGCGTCTACGAAAAAAAAGGGGATTGGGACAAGGCGCTGGAGAGTTACAAGAAAGCGATCACGCTGAGCCCGAACTACGCTTTGGCGAAGCGCGCCCTGGGGCGGTTGATCGGGCGGCTGAACTAGAATCAGGAAACGGGTTTGAGCCATGGCCAGCGCTCCATCCGTCATCCCCGCAGTTTTAAGCGGGGATCCATCTTCCTTTTCCGCACTGCACAAGATGGAATCCCGCTTGCGCGGGAATGACGAGACGAAGGCGCACGGAGCTCATGTGTTGAAATTACTGAGGTTACGGGATGACCACCGACGATAAGAACGTTCTCGTCGCGATCAACGACATCTTTTTCTACAGCAAGCTGCGTGACGCGTTGCTCCCTGCCGGGTACAAGCTCGATCGGGCCCGCTCCGAGGCCGAGGCGGTCCAAAAAGCGCAGGCCTCCAAGCCCATGGCGCTCGTGGTCAACATGAACGACGAGAAGTTCGACGCCTTCACCCTGCTCCACGACGTCAAGGCAGTGGACGGGCTGTCCAGTCTCCCCGTCCTAGCGTTTGCCAATCACGAGGAGGTGGACACCTTCAGAAAGGCGAAGGAGCGGGGCGTGACACGCATCGTGTCCCGCAACGAATTCTCGGCTCGCACGCGTGATCTGCTCGAGGACGTGCTGCAGAGGAAAGAGCCATTCTCCGCGGAGTCCGACACCTCGTGTCATTGATGGTGTGGCAAGCCCTGGCATGAAACTCAGCCCCCTCCACGAGCATCACGTCAAGCTGAACGCCGAGTTCGCTGAAACAGCCGGCTGGAACATGCCCCAGCACTATGGGGATCCGGCGGGCGAATACCGAGCCGTCCGGGAGGGGGTGGCCGTCGCCGACCTCTCGCATCGCGGCCTGCTCCGCGTGACGGGCGAGGATCGTGTCACCTGGCTTCAGAGCATCATCAGCAACGACATCCTTCCACTCCAGCCGGGATCCGGCGTCTACTCGAGCTTCCTGTCGCACAAGGGGAAGATGCTGACCTATTTTCGGGTCTATCTCCTGCCCGACGCGGTGCTGCTGGAGGACGTCGGCGAGATCGGCGAGACCACCCAACAGACGCTGCGCAAGTTTCTGCTCTACGGCACCAAGGCGAAGCTGGAATCTTGCGCGGGGACCTGGGGACTGCTCCTCATCAGCGGGCCGAACACGCCGGATTTGATCCGTGCGGCGTTCCAGGTCGACGTCGCCGGCCTCACGCCGCTGTCATTCGCCACCTTGGACATCGGCGGCCAGCAGGCCCTCTGCGTCCGGACCGAGGAGACCGGGGAGATCGATGTCGAGATTCTCATCCCCGCAGCCGGCCTCGAGGCGGCCTGGAGCGCGCTCTGGAAAGCCGGTGAGCCGATTGGACTGAAGCCGTTTGGCTCACGCACACGCGAGGTGCTGCGGATCGAGGCAGGTCTGCCGATGACGGGACGGGATATCACGGAAGACATCGTGCCGCCCGAGGCGAATCTCGAGGGGAAGGCTTTCAGCCTGTCGAAGGGCTGCTATCCCGGTCAGGAAGTCGTGGCCCGGATGGACACGTATGGCAACGTCAAGCGCCGTCTGGTTGGACTCGTGCTGGAAGGCGAGGCCTTGCCGGAGCGTGGCGCCAAGATCTACAGCGGCGAGCGTGAGGTGGGGTGGGTCTCAAGTGCGACTCGATCACCCGCCCTGGGGAAATCGGTCGCGATGGGATTTCCGCTTCGCGATTTCGCAAAACCGCAAACGGAGTTGACCGTCGACGTCGGTGGCCAGCGCAAGCCGGCGACCGTTCAAGCCCTGCCCTTCGTCAAGAAGCCGTGAGGCGGGAGGCGGAAGGCGAAAAGAACTGACAAAAGGTATTCTCGCTCCTCGATCCTTCGTTCTGCCGCCTCCCGCTTCCCGCCTTCCGCTTTTTTATTGTTCCGGATTCCGAGCTTGTGAGACGGCCGCGGCGAAGGCCGTCAAGCTCTTGCGTTCCTCTTCATTCAACGCGAGCAGCAAGTGGACCTCCTCCCCATGCATGAGACGGAGGCTCACGAAGGGCTCCTCCTGCCGTTTTTCCCGGTTCTCGTAAACGGCATCGATCACCTGCATCTTGTCCAGCGTCCCGACGGACACGACATCGTAACGAAAGTAGGAGTCTCCGACGACCATGTCGAAGAGAACGTTGCCGCGGGAGAGGAGGACGGCGTTGAATCGGCCCTGATCTTCATAGCCCTCCGGCAGGAACTTGTTGATATGCATCAGGGCGACCTTGCGATCGCCAAGGGCGTGCTGGATCTTCGTCTGGAGCGCTGGATAATCGATCTGGAGCGCCTGCTCGTCGGGACCCGTGGCGGCGGCCGCCGCGTCCCGAACCTTCTCGAACACTTCTTCTGCGGACAATAACCCTGCCATTGCTCACCTCATCCTGTAGCTAAAACCTACGCAAACCGAATGGACAACGCCCCCATCGTGCCTTATCCGTGTCGCAAACTGCAAGTGGACTCAGGCGGTTCCGGCACGCAATGCTCACTTTCGCCCCCTCACCCTGGCCCTCTCCCCCCGCCGGGGAGAGGGGTGGGAGAGCGGGATCGCGGGGGGGAAACTCTGAGACCCCACTTTAGGAGGACGGCTGGGCCTCAAACGTCCGCTCAAACCGCAGCCGCCCACTCCCATCTAGGATGCGAACGCGGAGCACCGTGGGACTCAGGGACACGACCCCGAAATTCGAGAACCCCCCGTCGCTGAAGAGCGTGGTGGGCTGAAACGTGTTGACCGGAGCGACCGCCTTCCGTGTTCCCGCGGAAAGCGGGCCTGAGACAAATTCATAGAAGTCGGTCCTGCCGTCCTTGTCCGGGTCGTACGTGTTGACTTGGGCGAAATGCACATCGCCGGCAAGCCACACGACATTGCGGATCTTTCGGGCCAAGATCAGATCGACAATGATTTTCAGCTCCTGATGGAAGCCTGTCCCATCCTCTCCCAACGCCCAGCTATCGTTTCCGGGAATCAGTAAGGTGCCGCCCTTGCGGATCGACAGGGGCACGCTGGTGGCGATGACTTTCCAGGTCGCGGTCGACCGGCTCAAGCCCTGCAGCAGCCACTCCCGTTGTTCCTCCCCGAGCATCGTCTTGCCCATGCCATCCAGGTCGCTGTTCCGGCTGCGATATTGCCGGGTATCGAGCACGAAGAGCTCCAGGGCCTTTCCGTAGCGGACGTGCCGGTGAAGGCGGCGTGGCTCCCCGAGCGGTGTCCGGACGGGCCAGTAATCAAGGAAGGCCCTCAAACCGACCGCGGTCAGGTCCTCGTAGGGCCCGGAGAAGTTGTTCCGCACCTCGTGGTCATCCCACGTGACGTAGACGGGCACCGACGACAGGAACCGCCGGAGGGCCGGCGCTTCACGCTGGTAGCGATGCTTTTCCCGGAACTGGTCGAGACGTTCCGCTACGAACTGGCTGCCCGGTGCGTTGGGGGGCGCGGGGCACAGGTCGTCGGCGTAAATCAGATCGCCGAGCAACACGGCGAAGGCCGGCCGTGCCTCGGCCATCCGGTCGAAAATGGCGTAGGGCCCAGCGCCCTGACGGCAATGGCCCTGCCCGCCGAGGTCACTGCTCCAGACAAAGGTGACGGCCCGTGGATCATCCTCGGCGGGGGCCGTCGTGAATTGCCCGACCACCATCTCCCGCGCCTTCCCCGCAGGGATGGCGGATTCGTTCGCCCGGAGCACCCGCGCCCGGTATTCGTATGCCGTGCCGGGCGTCAAACCTTCCACCGTCGCGAGGCCCATCACGTCACGGCCCGGGTCCGTTTCGACCACCATGCTGTGCCATTCGGAGAGGGAGGCCTGGCCGCTGCCGGAACGCGCCCGCGCCAAACCGGCGGCCCGCCATTGCAGCTCGACCTTGACCGGGCTCGCCGTCCGGATCCACACCTGTGCCGATGTGCTCGTCACGTCTCCGACCGCCGTTCCGTGTGGGAACCAGGTTTCCGGATCACCGACGATTTCGGCGAACGGGCTGCCGGGAGGGAGCCCGGGCCTGGAGGCCGAGGTGCACTGAACGGAGGTGCACAGGAGGAGGAGACTTAGCCAGAGCATGGGGCTCGGATGGAATACGCTGAAGCCCCGGGCTCCTCTCCGCCGGGAGCCCGCCATCATCGACTCCCCCATCTCGGCCCCGCACTCGGCCGACCGGAGGAGGCCCCCAGGCCGTCGGGATCCACAGGGAGGGGCCGCTGCCTCCCTTGCATTCGGGGTGTCGGGTTGGATAGGCTTCCACGGTCAGCCGCAGATCGGATTGGAGGAACACGATGGAAGAGCACCACTGCCTGATTCCGGAATGCAAAGGCAAGGCCTATTCGCCGGCCGGCACCGCCTATCTCTGCAAGAAGCATTTTCTCGACTTTCTGACGTGGAGACGCCGCAAGGGAGCGGCGATGTTCCATAAGTACGCGGCCATGACGATGGACGAACGGGACGACATCACCACGGAGTGGAGGAAGACCGTCGTCGTCGAGAAGTAGGTCCCCCGCGTCGTCACGTGTCGAGCTGAAATCCTATCGGGTTGAGACTGATCACATCCAGCGCATGCTGAATATCGTAGGCAACGAGGAGACCGGGATTGTGCTGGGCGCTCACGTGCATCTGGTCGGTGCCGAGGTAGATCGGCTCGCCGTCGCACTCAAAGGTTGAGAGCACCGCGGCAATCTTGGCCTCCCCGCTTTCTGCTCCCCAAAACAGCACCGGCCCCCCCGAGAACCCCGCGCCAGCCCGCCCGGCCAGATATACGGTCTTGACCGCGCTCGTGCCGTCAGGCATGGCCGCGACGCTGACCTTGTTCACGAACGGAGTTGGAAATCGTTGCGCCTGCGCCACGCCCTGCCTCCATTCGGCCCGGGGAAAACCCAGGCAGAACGCATCCTGCCCCAGCTCCAGCCCGTCCAGCGAAGGAACGACGCCCAGCTCGGGCAGCGCGATCCGAAATTTCAGCGCCAGCACCGTGACGTCGACTTGCGGGGGGCCCTGCCCGACGATCTGCACCGCCAGGGGCTTCCACTTGCCGCCGTGCAAAATGTCCACGACGGCGCCCGCCTTCAGCGCTTTGAGCAGGTGCGTGGCGGTGACCAGATACTGTCGCCCGTCGACCTCAACGGCAAAACAGGAGCCGCTTCGTGGTCCACATTTGATGTGGAAGGTGCGGCTCAACGCATTCACGCCCACCACGGGCTTGGGCACATGCGCGGGCGCGGTTTTCTGTCGGCGGGCCATATCCGCCGCAAGCTAGGCTGTCGGCGGACGCCCTGTCAAGACTTGGGCCCGGCCTTCCGACCGGAAGGGCGGGTGTCATCCGCAAAGGTGACGCCCGCTTTCTGGACCTCCGCGTAGGGCAGCAACCAGACGAGCGACTCGTCGTGTAAATCGACGACCTGGATCCGGTTTCCCCAGGGATCACGGAAATCGCAGCGAAACCCCTCGACCACCGGGAGCTGGTACTTCTTCGTGACCTTGTCGCGGACCTCGGTGACCTGCGCGTCATCTCTCACCATGATGCCGAAGTGCTTCATACGATCCGGCCTGAGCTCTTTGACCTCGAAGATCGCCATGAATTGGTGCTCGCCGAGCTTGCACCAGGCCGCCCCCTCCCCTCCCCGCAGCATCTCCAGGTTGAAGACATCACGGTAGAACTCGACCGCCTTCTCGGCGTCGTCGACCTCGATCACCACATGATTGCACCCGTACACCTTGACCGCCATGCTCGATCCTCCTCATGCCATGTCGCACCATGCGGCAGCGCCCTGACGGCGACCACGCCGCTGTCGATCAGCATGGAGCCCGGGACCGCCTCGTGTCAACGGAGGGTCAGGCCGAGTTGGGGCGAGGCTCGACGATCATCGGGAGGCCACCACGAGGCCGGAGCGTGAGCAGGGGCTGGGCCTCGATCGGATGCCCGGGGACGAGACGTAACCGGCAGGCTTGCGCGATCCCGGCCAGGACCAACTGGGCTTCCATCATGGCAAACTGCTCGCCGAGGCACTGGCGCGGACCGCCGGAGAAGGGGAAGTAGGCGAAGCGGGGACGATCCGGGACCCGATCAGAAGCGAATCGTTCCGGATCGAACCGTTCGGGATCGTCCCAGAGCTTAGGATGGCGATGCGTCACATACTGGCTCAGGAACACCGTCGTGCCGGACGGGATCCGGACGCCCCCGATCACATCATCACAGATCGGCGCGCGCGAGATGATCCAGGAGGGGGGATAGAGCCGCATGGATTCCTCGATGACCATGCGGGTGTAGGTCAGGCGCGGCAGATCGTCGAACGTCGGCGGCCGACCCTGGAGCACCTCCGCCAGCTCCTGGTGGAGGCGCCGCTCGGCCTCGGGGTGCTGGGACAGCAGGTACCATGACCACGTGAGCGCGAGCCCCGTCGTCTCATGGCCGGCGAAGAAAATCGTCATGACCTCGTCGCGCAGCTGCCGGTCCGTCATCTGCTCACCCGACTCCCCGTCACGCGCGAGCAACAGCATCGACAAGAGATCGCCGCGCTCCTCATCCCGACGTCGGCGGGACGTGATGATCTCGTGCACCGCCTGGTCCAACCTGCCCATGGCCGCCCGGAACCGGCGGCGTCCGGGCGTGGGGAACACGGCGTTCCAATCGACCGTCGCGAGCATGCGGTCCATGCAGTAGTGCGTCACCGTGTCGAAGTCATCCAGCAGGGACCGTCCCAGGTCGCGGCCGGACGCGCCGAACATCGTCCGCAGGATAATGTCGCCCGTCAGCATCATCATCCGCCTGAGCATGTCGATCGGCGCAGCAGTGGACATACGCCACTGTTCCAGCGATTCCTCGACGGTTTGTGTCACCACGCGCGCCAGGGCGGCGATCTGCTGCCGGTGAAACGCGGGCTGGGCCAATCGCCGTTGCCGTTTCCAGGTCTCCCCCTCGCTCGTCGCCAGGCCCTCGCCCAAAAACGGCTTGACCCTCTCGACGAACCGGCTCTTGCGGTAGTTCCGGTGGTGGTCCTGGAGCACGTGCTGGATGTGATCCGGATGGCTCAGCAGATAGGCCTGCATCGGCCCCATCTTCAACGAGACGACGTCCCCGTAGCGCCGCGCGGCCTCCGAGAGGAATCCCAGGGGATCCCTTCGCATCTGCAGCAGGATCCCGACAAAGGGATACCCCAGCGGCCCCGGCGCGGCCTTTTTCACCTGCATGCCGCCCAAAACGCGCTCCTCCGGCACTTTTGACATTGCTCCAATCGGCGGTAGACTTGACCTATGCGGCAAACATTCCCCATGCCCTGGCTGCTGCCGGGCGTCCTGTTGCTCGCATCAGGGGGTTGTGCGACGATCTTCACCCCGCCGTCCCAAACTGTCAACATTCAATCCGAACCGGAGGGGGTCGACCTGTTCCTGGATGGGCAGCGTGTGGGGGAAACCCCGGTGCGATTGGTGGTCGATCGCGACACCTTCAACGCAAAAATGGTCATGTTGAAGAAGGAGGGGTACGAGACGAAGCAGTTTCCTCTGAAGAAGACGATCAACAGCGCGGCCATTTTCAACTTTACTCTCATGACGCCCTGGGCCACGGACGCGGTGACGGGCAACATGATCGAGTACTCGCCGAACAACTACTACATCGAGCTCAAACCGAAACGCGCGCTCACCCGACGCGAGGCTCGCGACGCGCGGCTGAAACGATTCGTGCTGATGAACTACGACAACGTGATGGTCGGGATCTCGGACGGCGGCGGGGAATATGTGGCCTCGGTCATGGAGATTCTCGACGTGGCGCCGGGGAAGCGTGAACACGTCGTTCACGGACTCCAGATACGCCTCCCCGGTCTTCTACAACACGGCTCGCCCTTCGACATGATTCACGCCCTTCAGCGCGAAGCGCTTGACTCCAGCTACGACTGACAATAGCCCACTCTCCTGCTTTCCATCTCCACCACTGACCTCTCCACCATTCGGACCGTTCAGCCGGTGCCAGCGCACGCGACCTTAGCTGGTCTGTGATTACCCGCTCTCCTCTTACTCCTCCCTCCTCCTCTGCGTCGGGCGGAAGGGCGGGCGCGACGGCCGGTGCCATGGCAGGCAATTGCCCGATGCGGTGCCAGACCCGGTGCCCCCTTACCCCATGATGGGCGATCCGTGGTGGTGAATCATCTTCCACTCGTCATCCATGCGCTCGTACAGATTCGTCGCCAGCACGCGGGTCTCCTGGAGCGTCTCCCCCTGCCGGCTCGTGATGTTTTCCACGCAGATGACCCAGGCCACATCGCCCGCCACCTGAATCTGCAGATCCGACAACTCGAACTCCATCGAGAACGTGTTGTTGAAGATCAGCACCCAGGAGTCGCGCACCTGCGGCCAGCCGCTGCGCAGGGTCCAGCCCGGATGGATGCACGTCACGTAATCCTGCTGCGCCCAGACGCGATCCATTTTGACCACATCGAGGCTCCCGAAGGCGTCGTAGAACGCCTCGTTCGCCTTCGTCACTTCTTCGATACGTTCCTTGATCATGCCCGTTTCCTCCAAGACGCCAGGGCGCTATCTTACCCCAAGTTCAAAGACCGACGCGAGACGAGGTCGCCGAAGGCGGCTCAGGTCACCTGGTTCCCCTGGCCGACATCCAGTTGACCAGCCACACCCCCGCCAGGATGAGGACGACGCCCATCACCTCCCTGAGGCCGATGGGTTCACTCAGAATCAGCACAGAAAGGATGAGCGCGGACACGGGGATGAGGTTGAAAAAGATGCCCGCGCGCGCCGGGCCGATGCCGTGCACGCCGTAGAGCCAGGCTTGCTGCCCGAGGGCGGTCGCGAAGACGACGAGGTAGACCAAGGCCAGCCAGCCGTCCGCCGGCACCGAGTCCAGGCCGGCGACCATGACCTTCTGGTCCGCCCACCACAGCAAAGGGATCTGCATCAGGATGGAAATCAGCAGGGTCGTCCAGTTCACCGTCAGCGGGGAGAAGCGCTCCATGGTGCGACGGCCGCCAATGGAATACAGGGCCCAGCTCACGAGCGCGACGACCACCAGGGCCCCGCCGAGAACCGGGTGGTCGCCGCGCGCCCCTGCCGTTTCACCACCCGACACCAACGCCACACCTGCGAAGGAGATCGCGCAACCGAGCCAGACCGTGCGGAAGGGCACATCGCGAATCAGCAACGATGACAGCAACGCCGTGATGGCCGGGCTCGCCCCGATGATAATGCCCGCTTCGGCCGCCCCGATGTACCGCAGGCCAAAGAGCACCCCCAGGTGATTGCCGAGCACCCCCAGTCCGAGCGCCGTGAAGATCGCGACGTCCCGGCCGGTGAATTTCGCCAGGGTGCCCTCATGCCACCACCACAGGGGAATCAGAATGCCCAGCGCCCCGACACCGCGCAGGACGGAGGTCTCGACCGCCGAGAAGGAGCCGAGGGCCCACTTCTGGCCCACGACGGACCCTCCCCAGACCACCGCCGCCGTCACCAGGGCGCCGTAGGCCAGGACTTCGTTCGGCCCATGTCGGGTGGCCGGGGCTCCGCTCGGCTCATCGGCCATTTATGTGGCTCCACCGGCTCTCGGCCGCGGCCGTATGAGGAGGACGCCGTCCCGAATCGTCAGGAGGACCGCGGACACCCGCGGATCGGACGCCACGAGATCGTTCAGCGCCTGAATCGCCGCCGTCGATGCATCGGGGGGCGGTCGCACGACGACATCGCCGTTCCAGAGCACATTATCGATGAGGATGACACCCTGGGGCGCCAGCAACTCCAAGGCCCGCCGGTAGTAGCTCACGTAGTTGATTTTGTCGGCATCGATAAACACCAGGTCGAACGAGCCACGCAGATC
>JBFGRM010000069.1:0-10749 GCA_041563675.1 Nitrospiraceae bacterium
AGGTGCTGCTTGGTGGGTTGCAGATATTGGCCGATGGTCATGATGTCGCAGTCGACCGTCCTCAGATCCCGCATGACCTCTCGCGCTTCGTCGATGCTCTCACCCATCCCCACGATCAGGCCCGACTTGGTCCTGGCACCGAGGCGCTTCGCGCGGTCCAGCAGATCGATCGAGCGCTGGTACTTGCCCTGGGGCCGGATCGAGGGGAACAGGCGCCGGACGGTCTCGATGTTGTGGTTGAGAATCTCGGGATGCTCGTCCACCACCGCCCGAAGCGCCGCCTCGTTGCCCTCGAAGTCGGGAATCAGCACCTCAATGGTACAGGTGGGCAGGCGCCGCTTGATCTCGCGGATGGTCTCGGCAAAGATCGAGGCACCCCCGTCGTCGAGCTCGTCGCGATTCGGGGAGGTGATGACGGCATGGCGCAGACCGAGCGCCTGGACCGCTTCTGCGACCCGGACCGGCTCACCGAGATCGAGCGCCTGGGGGCGTCCGGTCGTGACCGAGCAGTAGTGACAGCGCCGGGTGCAGATATCCCCGAGAATGAGAAACGTGGCCGTCCGGTTGTTCCAGCACTCCCAGACGTTGGGGCAGCGGGCCTCCTCGCAAATGGTATGGAGGTCCAAGCTGTCCATGATGCGCCGGATATCTTTATAGTCCGGGCCCTGCCTCAGTGTCACCTTGAACCAGGGGGGCAGGCGGAGCCGTCGCCCTCCATCGTCGGCGACGCCGGGCTCGGGGCGTTTCAGGCTGTCGGGCGGAATCAGGTTCATCGGCAGATCTCGCTCTGCGAGGTCACTTCTCCAAAATCAGCTCGAGCGGATGCTCAAGTATTCGTTTAACTTCCTTCAAGAACGTGGCGGCCTGTAGGCCATCGAGGGCGCGGTGATCACAGGACAGGGTGACCCGCATTCGCCGGCCCAGCTTGACCCGTGATCCGCTGACCACCGGCTCCTCACGGATGGAGCCGACGGCCAGAGCCGCCGCTTCCGGAGGAGTCAGGACGGCGATGAAGCTGTCCACGTCGTACATGCCCAGGTTGGAGACGGAGAACGTCGAGCCCGTGTATTCCTCCGGCGACAACTGCCGTTTCCGCGCGCGTTCCGCCAGCCGCTTGCTCTCGGTGGCGATCTGCCCGAGCGATTTGCTCTCGCAATCGCGAATCACCGGGGTGATCAGCCCGTCGTCCAGCCCGACCGCCATGCCCAGGTCGATGCGCCCATGCTGGCGGAGGACGTCCCCGGCGTAGGAGACGTTGATCTCGGGATGTTTCTGCAGCGCCAGCGCCACGGCCTTCAGGATCATGTCCGTCACGCTGGGATGTTCGGCCATCGCCTGCTTGTACTGCTGGCGAAACCGAACGGCCTCGCCCATGTCGATGTCGCTGGTGACGTAGAAATGTGGAACGGGCGCCTTGCTCGACGTCGTCGTCCGGGCGATGGCTTTCCGCATCTGGCTGAGCGGCTTTTCCGTCGCCGCCCGCGACCGGGCGGTTTTCGTCGCCTTGGCGCCGAGCACATCCTGCTCGACGATGCGGCCTCCGGGCCCCGACCCTTTCAGCGTGGAAAGCTCGATGCCGCGCTCGCGCGCCAGCGCCCTGGCTCGGGGTGAGGCTTTGATCTCCTCCCGCTCCTCGACCTCAGCCTCCTTGACGGGAGCCGCCTTCGTCGCGGCCTTCTTCGGCTCGGCCTCCTTGGTTGGGGCTTCTTTGGCGGGCGGCACGGCGGGAGCCGGTTTCGCCTCGGCCGTGGCCGGCTTGGCGGCGGCCTTGGCTTCCGCAGCCTCCGGCGATCCTGCGCCGGAGGTTTCGGAGATGGCCTCCTCGATGTCCTCATCCGGCTCGCCGATCACGGCGATCAGCGCCCCGGACGGCACCGTCTCCCCTTCTTTCGCGAGCAGCTTGCGAAGCACGCCGGAGGCGAAGGCCTCCAGATCCATGACCGCCTTGTCAGTCTCGATTTCTGCCAGGACATCCCCGGCCGACACCTTGTCGCCTTCCTCCTTCTTCCACTTGAGGACGACGCCTTCTTCCATCGTATCGGTCAGCTTCGGCATCACGACGCGACTGGCCATATCTCTACTCCCGAACGCTTCTGCGAGACATCACCGCACTGTTCACTCTACCGGAGGCACCAACCATCCGCAAGCTGAACTCCCTGCATGTAAGTGGGCTGGGCCAAGACGGACTCTTTGAGATCGTACCGTTGGGGTCTGCGGGTGGCGCGGCGAACGGGCGCCCGGCCGCGCGCAGCGGAAGGGACCCACTGGGGGATGGGTGGAGCGAGCACGGCTGGGCTGTTCGCCGCGACAGGACCCGCGAGACCCAGGATCGACTCGGAAGAATATTTTTACGCTCCCGCTTCATTTCCTGAACCACCCCATGACCCTTTCCAGGAGCGCCCCCACCCCTCGCGGTGTCGGCGGCGGATCCGGGTACTCGACCCATGGCTCCTGACTGCCCAGGTATTCCTCCCCCTTGAAGCTCCTCCGACTGCGGATCTGCCGGTAACCGCGTGCGTGGAGCGCGTGGACGAGATGGACGACGGCTTCGCCGGGCGTGTCGGACGACTCACCCATCACGAGCGTGCGCTCGTATGACAGCCTGGCCACAAAGCGCTGAGACTCCGCATGCAGGTCCGCCATGCGGCTGAATCCCCGCTCCCGATCATCGAGCCCGGCCAGTTCGTGACGTTCAAGGGCGCTCACGACCATCCCAGCGTGGGCCCGGCCTCAGGGTTCGCAGGCCCGGAACACGGCCAGTAAATCGCTGAGCGCGATCGTCTTGTTCTGCAGGACCGCTCGCTGGCCTTGGACGTCGTCGCCGGAGCCTCCCGCTGTGGCTTTGCCCCGCAGGCGGGCGGCACCAAGGTCGAGCACGTGGCTGCACTCGCGCTCGACCTTGGCCTGGACCACGGGGTTGACCGAAAGAATCTTCATCATGCTGGCCTTGGTCTCGGACAGATGCTTTTGCAGCTCCGCTTCCGGCAGCGTCTGGCGAGCGGACTCGTTGACGCAGCGGTCCAGATATTGGGCGAGGAAGACATAGAGCCGAACCAGGGTTTCCGTGATCTCGATATGACGCGGGGTGGATTGTGCGGACATGAGGATCTCCTTTGGTGCGTGCGGGAAGAGTCGAATTATCGCGGATTGACCACGGACCGAACCGCCGACACGATGCGCGGCTTGTCGGGAATCGCCAGGTCCTCGAGGGGACGCGTGTAGGGCATGGGGACGTCTTCGCCGGTGACACGCACGACCGGCGCGTCCAGGTAGTCGAAGCCGGTCGCATAGACGCTCTCGGCGATCTGGGCTCCCAGCCCGGCAAACGACCATCCCTCCTCGACGATGACGAGCCGGCCGGTCTTTTTCACCGAGCCGACGATCGTCTCGAGGTCCAGCGGCTTGAGCGTTCTGGGGTCGACCACCTCCGCGTCGATCCCCTCCTTCGCCAGGTCGTTGGCGGCTTCCAGCGCGAGCAGGAGCATTTTTGAGTATGCGACGATGGTGACGTCCCGCCCGGGCCGCTTCACGTCGGCTTTTCCGATCGGGATGGTGTACTCCCCCTCGGCCATCTCCCCCTTGGTGCCGTAAAGGAGCTGCGCTTCGATGAAGATGACGGGATTGGGATCGCGGACGGCGCTCTTCAACAACCCCTTGGCATCGTGCGGTGTCGCCGGCGCGATCACCTTGATGCCGGGCACGTGGCAGAACCAGGCTTCCAGGCTCTGCGAGTGCTGGGCCCCGAGCTGGTGGGCGGCGCTGCCCGGCCCGCGAATAACCATCGGGGCCGACAGTTGGCCGCCCGACATATAGCGCACCTTGGCCGCGTTGTTGACGATCTGGTCCATGGCCAGGATGCCGAAATTGAACGTCATCAGCTCGACGATGGGCCGCAACCCCGCCATCGCCGCCCCGACGGCCAAGCCGGTAAATCCGGCCTCGGTGATGGGCGTGTCCAGCACACGGCGCGTCCCAAACTCCTCGATGAACCCCTTGCTGACCTTGAAGGCTCCCTGGTAGTGCCCCACTTCCTCCCCGATCAGGAACACGCGCTCGTCGCGCCGCATCTCCTCGCGCATGGCCTGATTGAGCGCGTCCCGATAGGTCACGGTCATGATCCGTCTCCCTCGATAAGCACGTCCTCGTGCAGGGCCTGCGGGGAGGGAAACGGGCTCTCGTCGGCGAAGCGGACCGCCTTGGCGACGATCGACCCCACCTCCTTCTCGATGGTCTTGAAGTCCTCGTCCTTGCCCAGCCCCTTTTCACGTATGAGGGTCTGCAGCCGAACGATCGGATCGCGGGCGCGTTCCTGCTCGACCTCTTCCTTGGTCCGGTAGTGCCCGTGGGCGGGGTCCGCCATGGAGTGGCCCATGAACCGGTAGGTGTCCGCGTCGACGAAATGCGGGCCGCGTCCCTCACGGACGGTCTTAATGACGTCCCGCATCACGCTGCGCACGGCGAGGACATCCATCCCGTCCACGTGCGAGGCCTCGATGCCGTACGATCGCGCCGCCTCGCTGACCTTCGAATACAGCGCGATGCCGCGCGCCGAGGGCGTGCCCATCGCGTAGCGATTGTTCTCGCAGATGAAGATGACCGGGAGCTTCCAGAGCGCGGCCAGATTGAGCGCCTCGTGGGCGTGTCCGCTCGGGAGGGCGCCTTCCCCGAAAAAGCAGAGCACGACGCGGTCCCGCTTCTCGTATTGGATCGCGAAGGCCAGCCCGGTGGCGAGCGGCAGGTGTCCTCCCACGATGGCGTACCCGCCCATGAAGTGGCGGGCCGCGTCGATGAGATGCATCGAGCCGCCCTTTCCTTTGCAGAGCCCCGTCGCCTTGCCGAAGAGCTCGGCCATCACCTGGCCGGGGTCGGAGCCGCGGGCCAGACAATGCCCGTGGTCGCGATACGCGCTGATGAGGTAGTCATCAGGGGCAGTCGCGCTAACGGCACCGACGGCAACGGCTTCCTGCCCGATGCAGAGGTGAAGGAACCCGGCGATCTTGGCGAGCGCGTACATCTCCGCCGACTTTTCCTCGAAGCGGCGGATCAGCAGCAGTTGATGGTACAGGGATAGAAGGTCTTCGCGCTCCATGAAGACCATTATGCAGCTTCGAGGAGGACGACTCAAGAAGTCGTGAAATTTAGATCAGGACTTTGATGTCCGAGCCTTCGACCTTGACCTCGAACGTTTTGACCGAGGCGGAGGGGTTGTTGACGCAGCCACCGGTCTTGACGTTGTACTGCCAGCCGTGCCAGGGACAGCTCACCGTGTCGCCTTCCAGCTCCCCCTCTCCCAGCGGCCCGCCACGATGCACGCAGGTGTTGTCGATGGCATGATAGGTCCCCTCGACGTTGAACACCGCAATCGCCTGCCCGTTCACTTCGGCCACCAGGCCCGTGCCGGGTCCTACATTCGCTGTGCTCGCCACCTTCACGAATTCCGCCATCACGCCTCCTCACCGTTTTATTGTGATCAACGAGTCTGGCTCCGATCTTTTTCCTGCGTCTTCTCCCTCGCCCCCAGGACGGCTCGAAGGAGGCGCCGTTCACCCGCTCCCACCCATCGGCTTCTTGATCTTCTTGATCAGGCTGTCGAGCGTGGACCGTGATTTTCCGCCGGCCTGTGTCTTCAGCGTCTCATCGAGCGCGGCCGCAATTTGCTGAAACGCCAGCGACTGCGGCGAGCTCGGATCCGCGATCATGATCGGCATCCCGGCATCGCCCCCGGTCCGGATGGCCGGATCGATCGGGATCTCGCCGAGGAAGGGGATGCCGAGCTTCTCCGCCGCCTGCCGGCCGCCGCCGTGCGAGAAGATCTCGGTCCTGTGGCTGCAATGGCCGCAGACGAAATAGCTCATGTTCTCGATGATCCCCAGGATGGGCACGTTCACCTTCTGGAACATCATCATGCCCTTCCGCACGTCGTGGAGAGCGACCTCCTGGGGGGTCGTGACCGTGATCGCGCCGCGCAGGGGGACCAGCTGGGACAGGGTGAGCTGCGCGTCGCCCGTGCCGGGCGGCAGGTCGATGAGCAAGTAGTCCAGCTCGCCCCACTCCACGTCGCGAAAGAACTGCTGGATCGCGGTGTGCACCATCGGGCCCCGCCAGACGACGGCGGTGTCCTCCGGGACGAAGAAGCTCATGGAAATAATCTTGATGCCGTGCCCTTCGGCGGGAAGGATCTTGTTCTCGTGTTGCTCCGGAGGCTTCGTGACGCCCAGCATCATGGGCACGTTGGGCCCGTAGACGTCGGCGTCGATCAAACCGACCTTCGATCCCGCGAGGTGCAGAGCGACGGCGAGATTGACCGCCACCGTGGACTTTCCCACCCCGCCCTTACCACTGCTGATCGCGATGATATGTGTCACGCCCGGCAGCAGGTTCTGTCCACTCGGCTCCGCTGCTTGAGCGTGTTGATGTCCTGGTGTGTCCGCCACAATAGCTCCTCCCTCTCTGGAAGTGTTCAGCTCGCTATTATACGTCGGCCCGGGCCGCGAGGCCTACCCCCCGGGGTCAGAATTGCCCCAGAATCCGACGGGCGCGCGGACGGCGAGAATCCCCCCCTTTTTCGCACAGGCGGAAAAGGCAGAGCAGGGTCCGTGGTGAGCGCTGTCAGCTGCTTCGCTGAGGCTGGGAGACGTACAAGTTGGACGCGAGGCGGAGCTTGGACAGGATGAAGATCAGCCACTTGGACGGGTCGAAGTTGTACCACTGCGGGCCGTTCCGATAATCCCGCAGGTGCGTGTGATGGTAGTTATGGTAGCCCTCGCCGAAAGTGAGCAGCGAGATCCACCAACTGTCGCGGCTGCTGTCCTGCTGTCCGTGCGGCTGGCTTCCCCAGATGTGGCAGATGGAGTTGATGCAGAAGGTGGAGTTGAGGACCAGGAAGGTCCGCCCGATGCCGGCGAGCATGAAGCAGCTCACGGCCCCCTGCCAGCCGCCGTAGAGCAAGCCGACCACGAATGGGAGCGCGAAACCCGAGATCAGGATGGGTACATAGTACCGGTCTTGCCACATCACGACCGGGTCGCGGCGAAGCGTGATCTCGTACTTGTCGTACCGGTAGGGTGATTTAAAGAACAGCCACCCGCAGTGGCTGTGCCAGAATCCCCGCGTGGCGTTGTAAGGGTCTTCCTGAGAGTCGCAGCGGGCATGATGGCGGATATGGTCCGCGGCCCAGACGCGCGCGGAGTTTTGAAAGGCCCAACCTCCGGCGATGAGGAAACAGCGCCTGACCCAGTCCGGGCAGTCGAAGCTGCGATGCGCCACGAGCCGGTGGTACCCGACCGTGATGCCGAGCCCGCTGATGACGTAGAGCGCGGCCATCATGACCCAGTCGATCGTGTGAAATCCGATGAAATAGCCGTACGCCGGCACACCGATGATCGCGACGGTCGTCATCAGCAGAAAACACACGGCGGTGACGTAATCGTACTTCATGGCCTGCTCGGACAAAGCCCATCCTCCTTTTCATAGCCTAGATCCTTCGCCGCGTGACGGCGATTACGGGCAAAACACTGTGAGGGTACTGGGCATTCGGAAAATTTTCAAGAAAAATCTTCCCCTGGCGGTTCGGGTGTATAATATACATTGTGAAAAAGAACCAAAATTTGGCTGTGAGAAAGACGAAATGGTGAACCTGAGCACGGGCGAGCTCGAGACCACCATCCGTCGCATCGGCGGGGCACTCGCGACACGATCGACCGGGCATGTGCCCACGGTCTTCAACGCCAAGTGGTGGGCCAGCGCCCTCCTCGACTGGTCCATGAAGGATGAGGACTTCAAGGTCCAGCTCTTTCGCTTCATCGACGTCCTCCCCTCGCTGAAGAATGACACGCTCGTGGCCAAGGTCGTCGAGGAGTATTTCGGCGGGGAAGACTCGGCCAAGAGTCCGCTCCACTGGGGATTGCGCGCGATCTCCGGCACGCGCGTCGGCGCCTACCTGAGCGCGAAGTCGCTTCGGCACCAGATCCATCAGATGGCCTACACCTTCATTGCGGGGGCGTCCGTCGAGGAAGCCGTGCCCGTGCTGGAGAAGATGTGGAGAAAGGGCCGGGGCTTCTCCGTCGACCTGCTCGGCGAGGCGACGGTCAGCGAGCCGGAGGCCGATCACTATCAGAAGCGGTGCCTGGAGGCCCTCCGGGTCTTGGGAGCGGCCGTTCCCGCCTGGCCGGCCCAGCCCGCCCTCGAGCGCGATCATCTGGGTCCCCTGCCGCGCGTGCAACTGTCGGTCAAGCTGTCCGCGCTCTACTCGCAAATGGACCCGATCGATCCGGACGGGACGTACGAGGCCGTCAGCACCAGGCTGCGTCCCATCCTGGATGAGGCGGTCCGTCTCCCCGCGGCGATCACCTTCGACATGGAGCAGGCGGAAACCAAGACCCTGACGATCGCGATGTTCAAGCGGTTGCTCGCCGAGCGCGCCTACGCGGCCTATCCCTACGCCGGCATCGCCCTGCAGGCGTACCTCAAAGACACGGAGCAGGATCTGGCCGATCTGATCGCATGGGCCCGCCATCGCGGCGCGCCCGTCGGTGTCCGCCTCGTGAAGGGCGCGTACTGGGATGCCGATACGATTCGCTATCAGGAGCGCGGCTGGCCGGTGCCGGTCTTCGAGAACAAGGCCGACACGGATGCCAGCTACGAGGCCTTGACTCGGACGCTCGTCGAGCACGCCGAAATCATCAGGCCGGCGTTCGGCACGCATAATCTCAGGAGCCTGGCCCACGCGCAGGCCTTCGCGGAGGCCGCGGGGCTCAGGCCGGAGGCGACGGAGTTCCAGATGATTTTCGGGATGGCGGAGCCGTTGCAGGCCACCGTCGCGGAAAGCGGGCGTCGCGTCAGGATCTACACGCCGGTTGGCGAGATCCTGCCCGGCATGGCCTACCTGGTCCGGCGTCTGCTCGAGAACACCTCGAACGAGTCGTTCCTCAGGCAGGAATATCACGAGTCGATCCCCCTCGACACGCTCCTCGCCCCGCCGCGCAACGGGAGCGCCCCCTCCCCGGCGGCGACCGTCGAAGCCCATGGTCGCGCTGCGACCACGTCCGAGGAGCCGGGCGAGGCCGAGCCATTCCGCAACGAGCCGCACACGGACTTCTCGAGGGCCGAGGCCCGGGAGCAGATGCAGCGGGCCGTCGAACGCGTGAGGAAGGAGCTGGGAAAGACCTGCGAGGTCTCCGCCCCGGCCGGGGTCAAGCCGTCCGGGCTCCTGGAGTCGCTCAATCCCAGCGCGCCCGAGCAGGCGGTCGGTCGTGTCTCGAGTTTCGCGCCCGACGCGGTCGATCGGATCGTGGGCGCGACCCTGCCCCATCATGCGGCCTGGCGTCGCACAGCGGCCGACCAGCGCGCGGACATGCTGTCGAAGGCGGCGGCCATCATGCGGCGCGAACGCTTCGACCTGGCGGCCTGGGAGGTGTTCGAGACCGGAAAGCCCTGGCGCGAGGCCGACGCGGACATCGCGGAGGCCATCGACTTCCTCGAGTTTTACGCGCGGCAGATGCGCCGCCTCGGGCGGCCCAAGCGACTCGGGCGTGAGCCCGGCGAGCTCAACCATCTCGTGTACGAGCCCCGCGGCCTCGCCGTTGTCATCTCGCCCTGGAATTTTCCGCTCGCCATCCCGACGGGCATGGTCTCCGCCGCCGCGGTGACCGGCAACGTCGTCCTCTTCAAGCCGTCGGAGCGCGCGCCGATCATGGGCGCGCATCTGGTCCGCATCCTGCGCGAAGCGGGGGTACCCGAGGGTGTGGTGCAATTCGTGCCGGGAGAGCCGGAGCTCGGCCGGCGCCTGGTCGGTCATGCCGAGGTCCAGGTGGTGGCCTTTACGGGATCCAGAGCCGTGGGGCTGGAGATCATCGAGCGGGCGGCCAAGGTGGAGCCCGGCAAGCGCTTCGTCACGCGCGTCATCGCCGAGATGGGCGGCAAGAACGCCATCATCGTCGACGGGACGGCGGATCTCGACGAGGCCGTGGTCGGCGTCGTCTCCTCGTTCACCGGCTATCAAGGGCAGAAGTGCTCGGCCTGCTCGCGGGCGATCGTGGTGGACTCCGTCCACGACACCTTCTTGCGCCGTCTCAAGGACGCGGTCATGAGCCTGAACATCGGTCCGCCGGACGATCCGTGCAACAAGATGGGACCCATGATCGACGGGCGCGCCCGGGACAAAGTCCGCGAGTACATCGAGATCGGCAAGAAGGAGGGACGTCTGCTCGTGGAGCGACCGGTCCCAGGAGCGGGACACTTCATCGGCCCGGCGATTTTCACGGACATCCGGCCCGAGCACCGATTGGCGCAGGAGGAGATTTTCGGCCCGGTGCTGGGAGTCATGCGTGCAAAGGACTTCGAGGAGGCGCTGCGGCTGGCGAATGACTGCGACTACGCGCTGACCGGCGGGATCTATTCACGGAGCCCGGGGAACATCGAGACGGCGCGGCGGGCCTTCGACGTCGGCAACCTCTACATCAACCGCCCGATCACCGGCTCGCTCGTGGGCCGGCAGCCTTTCGGCGGGCATCGTCTCTCCGGCGTGGGCGCCAAGGCCGGCAGCGAGGACTACCTGCCCCAATTCATGACCGCCAAGGCCATCAGCGAAAACACGACCCGCCGCGGCTTTGCGCCCCCCGCGTGAGGCGACCTGGCCGTTGAGCGTGACCTCCACCAGCTCCTCCGTGATCTCGGTGGTCCGATCCTGATCCGTCCGAATGCCCGGCAACTGCTGTCGCTCGACGTACTTGATCAGGCCCACACCCCTGG
>JBFGRM010000070.1:0-10466 GCA_041563675.1 Nitrospiraceae bacterium
AACGGGGTGGCTCGCGCCTTCGCGTGGTGGGGCTGGCTCATGCGTCTGTTCCAGACCGGCCAGGCACAACATTATGCTCTGGCGATGACGGCCGGCGCCGTCGTGATTTTGACCGTGTATCTCATCTTCTAGGGCTCGGGGGCAGGGGCTAGGGGTACCGACATGACAGGACAACCATTGCATGGGTTCTCACCACTAGCCGCGAGCCACGCGCCACGAGCCCCGCGCCGGGATGTGTGATGAGTGAAGTGAGCTCCGCACCATTTGGCTACCCGATTTTGACCGCGCTGGTCTTCCTGCCGCTCGTCGGGGCCGCGGTCATCTTTTTTGTCAAGGAGGGAGCCATCCGCTGGGTAGCCCTGGCGGTCTCGCTGGTCGAGTTCGTGATCTCCCTCCCTCTGTGGCTTGCTTTCGATTCCTCAGTCGCCGGCATGCAGTTCACGGAACACGTGAACTGGATCACATCCCCGCCGATCAACTACTCTCTTGGCGTCGACGGCATCAGCATGCCGCTGGTGCTGCTCACGACGCTGATCACGCCGTTCTGTGTCCTCACCTCATGGCGTGCCATCGACACCCGCCTGCGTGAATTCATGGCGGTCCTCCTGGTGATGGAAACCGCGATGATCGGTGTGTTTGTCTCTCTGGACTTCGTCCTCTTTTACGTGTTCTGGGAAGTCATGCTGATTCCCATGTATCTCCTCATCGGCGTCTGGGGCGGCCCAAACCGGATCTACGCTGCGATCAAATTCTTTCTGTATACGCTCGCCGGCAGCCTCCTGTTGCTGATCGCCATCGTCGTCCTCTTCTTCCAGGGGGGGCAGACGTTCGATATTCTGGCACTGAGTCGTGCAGAGTACCCCTCCTCCGTTCAGCACTGGCTCTTTCTTGCCTTCTTCATCGCCTTCGCCGTCAAGGTGCCGATGTTCCCGTTTCACACGTGGCTCCCCGACGCACACGTGGAGGCCCCCACGGCGGGCAGTGTCTTTCTGGCAAGCGTGCTGCTTAAAATGGGGGCCTATGGCTTCATTCGATTCGCCCTGCCGATGCTGCCCGAGGCGACGCTCACCTTCACCCCGTTCGTCGTCGTCCTGTCGCTCATTGCGATTATCTACGGCGCCTACATGGCCCTGGCCCAGGCAGACCTGAAAAAGCTGATCGCCTACTCGAGCGTCAGCCACATGGGGTTCGTGACGCTTGGCATCTTCGTCTGGAACGCGCAGGGAATCGAGGGGGCGATCCTTCAAATGGTTAATCACGGCATTACGACCGGCGCCCTCTTCATCTGTGTGGGCACGATTTACGAACGAACCCACAGCCGTATGATCTCGGACAACCTCGGATTAGCCAGACCGATGCCCCGCTACGCAACCATGCTCGTGATCTTTGCGTTATCCTCGCTGGGGTTGCCGGGGACGAACAGCTTCGTCGGTGAGTTGTTGGTCCTTATGGGAACGATGCTGTGGCACAAATGGGCGGCTGCCATCGCGGCCCTCGGGGTGATCCTGGCGGCCGTGTACCTGTTGTGGATGGTCCAGCGGGTGGTCTTCCAGGCTTCCGGGTCTTCCGACCATGGCCAGCTGATCGACCTCGACGGACGCGAGATGGCAATCCTTGTGCCCTTGGCCGTGCTGGTCTTCTGGATCGGCGTCGCGCCCAACGCCTTCGTCGAGCCCATGCATCGCAGCGTCGGCCATTTGACCGCGCAGCATCCGAAGGCCGTCACCGCCGTTGCGACCCTCGACGAGAGCATGGCCTCGGAGCCGCCCGCCGATGCCCGGATCGCGGGCAATCATCAATCGTCAGTCAAGAAGCAGAGCCCGCTCGCGGGTCGCCACGCTGCCTTTCCTTTGACCACGACCATCGACCCTTGACCCCTTACTGGTGACGATGACACTTCCACTCTCGGACCTGGCTGCCATTTTGCCCGAACTGATCGTCGTGACGGCGGCCTGTCTCGTGCTCGTCCTCGAACCGGTCACCCCCATGGCGAGAAAGCCGTGGCTGGCCTGGATGAGCCTGGCGGCGCTGGGAATCTGTTTTGCGGTCACCGCCTCGAAGCTGGACCATCAGGTCACGGCCTTCAGCGAGCTCATCGTCATCGACCCCTACGCCAGCTTCTGGAAATTGCTCCTGTACGTCATTACGGGGCTCGTCATCCTGCTGTCGTTAAGCTATTTGAAATCCGAGGACATCCACCTGGCCGAGTATTACGGGTTCATCATGCTCTCCTTGACCGGGATGATGATCATGGTCTCCGCCGCGGACCTGTTGACCATTTATCTGGGCATGGAGCTCATGTCGATTTCCTTGTACATCCTGGCCGGGTTCAAGAGGCTGGAGCCTCGCTCACTCGAAGCGTCCGCCAAATACTTTGTCCTGGGGGCTTTCTCCTCCGGCATTCTGCTCTACGGGATCTCGCTGTTGTACGGGGTCGCCGGCAGCACCCACCTGACCGCGATTTCCACCGCGGTCTCCTCGACCGGCTTCCAAAACCCCGGACTGGTCCTCGCCACCATGCTGCTTGTCGTCGGGTTCGGGTTCAAGATCGCCGCGGTGCCGTTCCACATGTGGACGCCCGATGTCTATGAAGGCGCGCCGACCTCGGTCACCGCGTTCATGGCTGTGGCCTCCAAGGCCGCCAGCTTCGGCGCGTTTCTCCGCGTGTTCCTGGAGGGACTGGGCGGCATCAAGGCCAACTGGCACGCGCTCTTCATCGTGATCTGTGTCGCGACGCTCATCCTCGGCAATGTGGTCGCCATCGTACAGACCAACATCAAGCGCATGCTGGCCTACTCGAGCATCTCCCACGCGGGGTACGCGCTGATTGGGGCGATCGTGGCGAGCCGGGTCGAGGCGGACGCCGACGTGCAGGCGCTCGGGATCTCCAGCGTCCTCATTTATCTGGCCGTCTATTCCTTCATGACCGTGGGAGCCTTTGCCGTCGTCGCCCTGCTTCGGAAGGGCGGATTGGAGGGCGAGGAGATCGAGGATTTCACCGGGCTCGCCAAGCGTCACCCGGTTGCCGCCTTGCTTATGCTTGTGTTTATGGTATCATTGGCCGGCATCCCACCCACGGCTGGCTTCATCGGAAAACTCTATCTCTTCATGGCTGCCGTCAAAGCCGGTCTCACCTGGCTCGCCGTCGTCGCCGTCCTCTTCGCCGCGGTCGCGGCGTATTACTACCTGCGCGTCGTCATGGTCATGTATATGCGCGAACCGCAAGCTGGGGCCGGCGTGGTGCCCCGGTTCGTCAGTTCTCCCGTCGCTGCCGCGGTCTTGACCGTCGCGCTTGCGGGGGTGCTCGTCTTCGGCCTGTACCCCGACCCACTTGTCTCGCTTACGTCGCAGGCGGTCATTTCGCTGAAATAACACGCGCCGGGTCGCAAGCATCACGCCTATAAAGGTGACGGGACCGGGTTGATCCCCGGGTCACGACCCGTCCGGTGGGATGTCCGCTTACCCGGACAGGGGGTTTGGCCGCTTCCCGACGACCGGTGACAATTTCCGTCCCATGGCTTTCCCCATTCCGTTTGACAGGCGGGCGACTTAGCGGCATCCTCGTAACACCATGAGCTTTTTTCGCACCCTGAAGGAGTCAGCCGGCGACTTTCTGCACCATGGCTGCGGCACGCTCGCGGCCTCGGTCGCGTTTTTCGCTTTGCTCTCCGTTCTGCCACTCGTCTTCCTCCTCCTGAACGTCCTCGGATTCTTCGTCAGCCACGACCGCATCGGGCACGAATACCTCGTGAATTTCATGGAGGGATTCCTGCCCAACGCGTGGCCCCAGCTCGCGGACGAAATCGAGCGCGTCGCGAGTGAGCGGACGGTACGATGGGTGGTGCTGTTGACCTTTGCCTGGTTCGCCACGCTGGTCTTCTACGAGATCGAGTACGCCATGCATGTGGTGTTCGGCACGAAGACCCGCCGCAACCCGCTGGTGGCGACGGCGAGATCGGTCGCGCTGCTCGGTCTGTTCGGCCTGCTGGTGGTGGCCTCCTTCATGGCCACCCAGGTGATGAACCTGCTGGTGTCGGTCGCACCGCGAATCGGGGGCCTTGGTCTCCTGGTCAGCGCCGCAAGCCAGTTCTTGTTGTCCTACTTTCTGCCCTTCGTGCTGCTCCTGACCTCGGTCACCTGTCTGTATCGATACCTCCCTCAGGTGCGCCCGGGCTGGCGCGAAGCCTTTACGGGCGGACTCTTTCTGGCTTTGCTATGGGAGCTCGCCAAGCACGTCTTCAGCGGCTACGTCCAGAACCTCACGGTCTACGGGCGTATGTACGGGTCCCTGTTGGCGGTCGTCTTGTTTCTGCTGTGGATGTACTACAGCGCGGCGATCTTCCTGTTCGGTGCCACGCTCGTCCATCGCCTGCAACAGCTCCGCGGGGAAGCGGACGGAGAGCAGGAGACGTTCGTGCCGTCGGAGACCCCATCGCCCACGGAGCCCTCGATCGCGACTGCCGAGGCATCCCCGGCCCTCGCGGACCAATCCTCGCCGAAACCCTCCCTGCCGGATCGCGCGCAGACGGAACGAGTGCCGGTCAGGATGTCATGACATTGTGATGGGGGGGGAACCTCTCCGCCCGGCAGATTCTTTCCAGGCCAGAAGTGTCAGGACGTGCCAGTCGGTCGCGTCTCCCAACGGCCTCGTAACTGCAGCACGCGCGCGATACCGGACCGACTGAGCAGCCCCACGAGCATGCCCTGGTCGACCACGGCCAGATGGCTGTGTCCTGTCTGCATCATTCGCTCGAAGGTCGGCAGCAACGAGCTGGAGGGGGCGACTTCCAGTTCCGCGGAGGCGGGATGCATGATTTCGTGCACGCGCCGCCATGCCCAGAGCGCCTGCGGCACTCTCTGCAAATCCGCCACGGTCACCATGCCGACGAAGCGGCCCGCCTCAACGACGGGGAATGCGCCGTGTCCGTGCGGGAGAAAGTACCGATTCACTGCCTCCTCGATCGTAAGCTCCGGCGCCAGGACCACCACATGCTGGACCATGACCTCCTGAACCGTGAGCTGCGACAGGGAAGCCCGCAGCGCGGCCTGTTGCCGGCTCGCGCGCGCAATGAAGAACAGAAAGACGCCGATCAGTAGGATCCACCCACCGTTCGCCGCGATCCCCACCGGAATCAACCCCGATAGCGCTCCGACGATCAAGAACGAGCCAAACAGGCCAAAGGCCGCACCGAAGCCTTGCCCGACGATGGACGCCTGTCGGGTGGCTCGGTAAAAGTCACCCAGCCAAGCCCAGAGGCCGGCGCGGAGAACGCGCCCGCCGTCAAGGGGAAAGCCGGGGATGAGGTTGAAGAGGCCCAGCGTCAGATTGATCGACGCCAGCATTTCTCCGAGCACCACCAAGCCTTGCAATTGCTTGGTTGCGTGGGACAGGACCAGAAGACCGAACATCACGCCGGCGAGGAAGAAGCTCACGATGGGCCCGGCGATCGCAATCCAGAATTCGGCTCGAGGCCCCGGTGGCTCCTGGCGCATTTGAGCCATGCCTCCGAAGAAAAACAGGGTGATCTGCTTGATGGGAATGTCGTAGCGCAGGGCGACATAGGAATGGCCCAGCTCATGAAGCAGCACGGAAGCGAAAAGCAGGACCGCCGCGATGCCCCCCATCCCCCAGTAGCGCAGCGGGGACAGCCCCGGGAGCATCTGGGGAAAGTAACCGGTCGCGAGGCTCCAGGTCAGAAAAGCAAACACAAGGAACCACGAGGTGTGGATCTTGATGGGGATTCCGAGGATGCGTCCGATCTGCCAGTCGCGGCCGTTCATAAATAAGTCATTCAGTTAATGCTCAGCGGTGTACGGCATTCAAACAATGGGTCTCAATGGGGCTCGTTCCCTGCAAGATTATCTTACCCCAGACGTCATACTCCACGCTCATTTTTCGGCTTGCAGGACGGAACACGCCGTGACAGCCGTGCCCCACTCGCCTCGAGGGGACTCCCCTGATCAGGCCTCATGATTCGTGTATACTGCCGTGTGACGGCACGACCCCGACGGCGAGGCAGGGCTGCAGAAAGGGGTGTCGTCCGCAGCCCGAGAGGGCGCCAGCGAAGGAGAGGAGCGCACATGAAGGTCAAGAAACTGCTGCATACGCGGATGCGCGTCAGCGACATTGACGAGACGATCAAATTTTATACGCAGATCTTGGGGTTGGAGGTCGTCGAGCGCAAGACGTCACCGCGGGGGTCCCATCTGGCCTTTCTCGCCGTGCCGAACAGCGACGAGCTGATCGAGCTGTGCAGCTTTCCTCCGAGCGGGCCCGTCAAGGTACAAGAAGACCTGGTCCACCTGGCCTTCGAGGTCGACGACCTCGACGCGACGATCAAGGCCTTGGAGGCGAAGCGTGTGAAGGTGACCGACGGTCCGACCCAGAGCTCCTCGGGCAGCCGCTTTATCTTTATTGATGCTCCTGACGGCTACGAAGTCGAGCTGATTCAGCGGCAGCCGGGTACGGCCATCGTATAGATTGGGTGAACGATGGCAGGAGGCTCGAGGTGCGACGCTGGGAGCGATTCGCGCCACTCGCCACGAGCCCCGAGCCTCCCGCCCATGTTATGGATAGGCTCATGACGCTCACTTCCGATCTGCAATCGAAGCTCGATCACCTTCCGGAGCAACCGGGGGTCTACGTCATGAAGAGCGCCCGGGGGGAGATCATTTATGTCGGGAAGGCGCGCGTCCTGTCCGATCGGGTGCGATCCTATTTCCAGCGCGGTGCGGAGCAGACGCCCAAGATCACCGCGATGGTCGTTCAGGTCGCCGACATCGAGACCATTGTGACCCGTTCGGAGCTCGAGGCGTTCATTCTCGAGAGTAATTTGATCAAGCGCCACCGGCCTCGGTTCAACGTCGTGCTCCGTGACGACAAGCAGTACCCGTACCTCCGCCTCCCGATCAAAGAGAACTTCCCCCGGCTCTCGATCGTCCGCAAGGTGCAGAAGGACGGCGCGCTCTATTACGGTCCCTATGTGCCGACCGGCGCCTTGCGGGAGACGCTCAAAGTGATTCGCAAGGTGTTCCCCCTGGCCACGTGCGAGATCGAGATCGACGGCAAGGCGGACCGCGCCTGTATCGAATTCGAGATCAAGCGCTGCATGGCTCCCTGCATCGGCAATCAAACGCGTGACGACTATCACAGGATCGTGCGGCAGGTCCGGCATTTTCTGGAAGGTCACGATCGAGAGTTGCTCGACGATCTTCGCACCCATATGCACGACGCTGCCGAGCGCGAGGACTTCGAGGAGGCTGCCAGGCTGCGGGACCGCATTCACAAGATCGAGCGGACGCTGGAGAGACAGCGCGTCACCCAAACCTCCTCGGTGGATCAGGACGTCATCGGCCTGGCCAGACAAGGCACCGCGGTGGACCTCCAAATGTTGTTCGTGCGCGGGGGGCTCTTGATTGGACGGAAGGACTTCTTCTGGCGCGACGGCGCCGGGGCTTCAGACGAGGAGCTGGTCAGGTCCGCGATCGAGCAGTTCTACAACAAGGACGGGCAGCCCCCGAAGGAGCTCCTTGTCCCGGTCGCCCTAGGCGACGCCCCGTTGATCGAAACCTGGCTTTCCGACAAGAAAGGAGATCCCGTCCGGGTGGTGGCACCGGAACGCGGCGCCAAGCATCAGCTGGTTCGCCTCGCCGAGGAGAACGCGGCCTCGGGCGTGACCGATCACCTTCGCGACGAGGAAGTCGAGCGGCAGGCTGCCGAGGAATTGAAGCGGCTCCTGAGATTGGAGCATGCGCCCCGTCGCATCGAGGGTTTCGACATCTCGAACACCCTTGGCGATCAGTCGGTCGCCTCGATGGCGGTCTGGGAAGAGGGCCAAGCCAAGAAATCGGACTATCGAAAGTTTCGCATCAAGACCGTCACGGGCGCCAACGATTTCGCCAGCATTCACGAGGTCATCCTCCGGCGCTACGGAGAGACGCAGGACCTGCCCCTGCCCGACCTCGTCCTGATCGACGGCGGCCTCGGGCAGTTAAGCGCCGCGATGGAGGCGCTCAAGCAGGTGGGAAAGACGGACCTTCCTATCATCGGCCTGGCCAAGGCCAGGGCGGAGCGCGGCGGGCGTGAGCGCAAGGAGGAGCGCGTCTTCCAGCCCGGCCGGAAGAACCCGATTCTCCTGGCGCCGTCTTCCCCGGCCACCCACCTGCTACAGCGGATCCGGGACGAGGCCCATCGGTTCGCCATCAGCTACCACCGCAAGCTGAGGGGCAAGGCCCTGGTCGGAAGCCAGCTCGACCAGATCATTGGTGTGGGTGAGATCCGGCGCACGCGCCTGCTGCAGCAATTCGGCAGTCTCGACAGGATCCAGGCGGCCACCGATGAGGAGCTCCGGGACGCGGCGGGAGTCGACTCAAGAACGGCCGCGCAGATCCGAAAGGCTCTATCAGAATCTACGTAATTGCTATATAGTTCCACTCTCTCCGTGCGCCTATCCACCCCCTCCGGAGCGACGCAAATTACGATCACGCGGAGCAAGCAGTGGCAAGCTTCAAGTCCAAACTCAGCGTCCGACGGAAGAGCCCGCGCGATCGCATCCGGATCCTCGTGGTCGATGACCATGAAGTCGTCCGCATTGGCCTGCAGTCCGTGCTGCGCTTGGCTCGCGGGCTCGAGATCGTCGGTGAAGCCGCCACCAAGGCCGATGCGGTGGCCCAGGTTCGCTCCCTGACCCCGGACCTCGTGCTCATGGACATCCGTCTGCCGGACGGCAGCGGCGTGGATGCGTGCCGGGAGATCCGGGCCGTGTCGCCTCAGACGCGGATTCTCTTTCTCACCTCCTACACGGACGACGAAACGGTCCTCGCCGCGATTCTCTCCGGGGCTCACGGCTATATCTTGAAGGAAATCGACACCAAATCTCTTCTCCAAGCCATCCGAACCGTCGCGGCGGGACACTCCCTGCTCCATCCCGAAGTCACGAAACGAACGATTCAGTGGCTCAGCCTCCTGGCTGACCCGCACAGCGAGCGGACGGCGCCCGCCCTGTCCGATCAGGAGCGGCGGGTCCTTGTGCTGCTGGCGGAGGGCAAGACCAACAAGGAAATCGCCGCCGCCCTCGACCTCAGCGATAAGACGGTCAAGAATTACCTGGCCAACGCCTACGAAAAGCTCCAGGTGTCTCGACGATCCGAAGCCGCTGCCGTCTTCTCCCGCAAGTACAAGTAGTGCCGGGCGCCGTTGACTCTTGTCAGGCCTCTTTCCTTGGCCGCCCGTTGATCGCGTCCCCTCGCCAGCGACACCGTCGTCCTCGTCTGCGTCTCGACAACTTCCGGCCAGAGTGAAGCGGTGAAACCATTGCGAATCCAAACGGTTAGCCTGGGCGGGCGTGACCATCTCGCCCCCTTGCGGAGGAAAGAGTGAAAGCGGTACCTTACTGGTAATTTCGACCTCGACCATTTCACTTCATAGATCACTATCAGGGAAAGGAGCGGGCCATGCCTCTACGACTGGGAGATGAAGCGCCGAATTTCACGGCGGAAACCACGGAGGGAACGATCAACTTCCACGAGTGGCTGGGAAGCGGCTGGGGTATCTTGTTCTCGCACCCCAAGGACTACACGCCCGTCTGCACGACCGAGCTGGGCGCCATGGCAAAGATCACGGAGGAATTCAAGAAACGAAACGTGAAGGTCATCGCCATTAGCGTCGACGCTTTGGATTCGCACAAGGGCTGGATCAAGGACATCAACGAGACCCAGAACTGCACGATCAATTATCCTTTGATTGCAGACCCCGAGCGGAAGGTGGCCACCCTGTACGACATGATCCACCCCAAGGCCGCCGATAACATGACGGTGCGCTCCGTGTTTGTCATCGGAGCCGACAAGAAGATCAAGCTCATGATCACCTATCCGGCTTCCACGGGCCGGAACTTTCAGGAGATCCTTCGAGTGGTGGACTCCCTTCAGCTCACCGCCAATTACAAGGTCGCCACACCGGTGAACTGGAAGGATGGCGAAGACTGCATCATCACGCCGGCCGTCTCGGACGAGGATGCCAAGAAGCTCTTCCCCAAGGGGTACAAGGCCATCAAGCCCTACCTGCGGGTCACCCCACAGCCGAACAAGTAAGGCAGGTTCGCGACGAATCGGCTTGCGATCTCCACAAGGGGAGCCGCCACGGGGCGGCTCCCCTTTTTTTTGGCTTTTCCGGACCTCGCGTAGGTTTATCTCACCCCAGGACTCGTTGAGGCCGGGGAAGGGCTCGCGCCTCCGGGCCTCCTGTAGCGACCCTTCCGAAACACGACAGCAGCGGCGGGTGACGAACGGCGGGCGGCTCCGGCGGTGCCATGTTTATGCGTCGGAAAGCGACAGCCACTGAAGGGCAGCGGGGCCGCGCGCCGACACCGCTACCCTCCTGGGGAGGGTCGACCGATCACTTGAATGCGCCGCGGCGATAGAGCTTCCAGAGCACGACGCCCTTGGCGAGCCACGGATGGTGCTGGAGG
>JBFGRM010000071.1:0-10446 GCA_041563675.1 Nitrospiraceae bacterium
CCGACGGCGGTCTCGCTATCCTTGATGAGCAAACAGGGCACGTGCTCCTTGTGCATCAGCCTGGCGGCTTCGCCGACGGAGACGTCTCCGGGAATCTGAATCACACCGGGTGTCATGATGTGTATGACTAAACAGGGTGAGTCGTGATCCGCTGCATTGTCAGATTGTCCCGTCGCCCTCGCCATCACGTCACACGCCCTTCGCCTTGTGCGGTGCCTGCGTACGTGAAATGTCGCGCCGGGCGACGCACCACGAAGTATAGCAGATGGCATGAGCACGGCACCGGACCATGTGTTCGCTTGTCAAAGGAGACATTTCACGATTAGACTAGCCGCAAAAGGGCGCTTCTGTCTCCGCGCCGATGAACAAAAAATGGCACTTCTGTCTGAAGAATTTCACCGCCGTATCACACGCATCCCGGCTCACGGAATCGGGTTGTCCGTGGATGTCTACTCACCCGACGTGTTCAGCCTGCTCGACGAGCTCGAGCTCCGTGGACTTACGTACGGGTACCTGGAGGTCTTCAAAGCCTCCTCCCGTGCGCTCGGCGCCCTGCGGCGGCGCATCCCCGACGCCCGCTTGGCCTACCATGGCGAGGGGATCTGGCTGACGCAACCCGATTTGCGCGCGGCCTATCCGATCGAGCACGAGCTCCGCTCGGCGGCCTCCCATCTGCACGCGTTGGCAAGCGCCTGGATCAACCATGAATGCGCGAGCAAACAGATCGCCGGCTATTCGTTTGGAACCTATGTGCCGCCGCTGTTCACGCATGACGCCGCCGTCATCACCGCGTGGAATGCGCGCTACGTCCAACAGGCTCTGGATCAACTGGTCGATGACCCCGACGGAGCCGGGCCATTGCTGCTCCTCGAAATGCCGCCGTTGACATACTTCAAATTCGGCGACCTCGGCGTTCAGGAATTCTTCGACGCCGTGGTTCACCACGCGAGCTGCGGACTCGTGTTGGATGTCGGGCATCTCTGGACCGTCTATCGCTACTCGGGCGGATCCTCCACCACGTCGCTGCGATCTTTCGTTGCGACGTTTCTCGATCGATTCCCTCTCGAGCGCGTGGTCCAGATTCACGTTGCCGGTTTGGGCCCTGGGGCGACATCCGCGCCCCCCCTTGATCACGCGTCTCGGCGAGGGGACTTCTTGATTGACGCCCATGCGTGCCCCATACCCGAGGTTCTGTTCGACATGCTTGACCTGATCCTAGCGCATCCCCGGCTGTGCCATCTGCGCGGCGTGGCTCTGGAGGTCGACACGAAGCCCATCGGGGCGATTGTGGCGGAATTTGAAACTTTCGGCAAGCGCTACGGCGAGCGGGTTCACGGGCTGACCCATCGGCCATCATCGCCGCGCTCGGGCGGCGGCAGACCGCCGTCCTGTGCCGAGCAGGAAGAGCCCGAATGCGCGGGTCGCGTCCTGGCGCTCTATGACGCCTATGCGCGGGCAATCTCTGGACGCGTGCGCCCGACCGAAACCGCCTTGCCGGTCGGGGATCAGGATGGTGCCGGCCTCGACCACTACAGCCGGGCCTATCTGCCCGCGGAGATTCTCGATTGGGGCGGGACGGTTCGCGATATCTTCCCCGAAACCTGCCGCCGTCTCGACGCCGAGGGAATTTCACTGGTATCATTCGTCGGATTTTGGTTCCGTGCCCCCCGACCCGTCACGGAGCCGTATGATTTTTTTCTGATCAAGCTGGACCGATTTGTGGAGTTCATTCGCGAGTGTCTCCCGCAGGCGGAAGAACAGGCGCGGCGAGAGGCGCAGACGATGCGTGAAGCGTATAGCGCGGCCAATGATGTGGTGAGCGTATGCGAGGAGTAGGATCGTGAGTTTTTGGACAGATCTCCCGCGGCCGATCATCGGGCTGTCCCCGATGGACGGCGTCACGGACGCCGCGTTCCGCTTCGTCGTATCGAGCCATGCGCGACCGGACATCACGTTCACCGAGTTCACGAGCGTGCACGACGTCTGCATGGGCCCCGATTATTTGCTGAGCACCTTGCGATACAGCGAGCGCGAGCGGCCCATCCTGGCCCAACTGTACGGCAAGGACCCGATGCTGTTCTACCGTGCCGCGCACGTCGTCTGCGAGCTGGGCTTCGACGGGCTCGACATTAACATGGGGTGCCCCTCCCGAAACGTGGCGAGCTCGGGATCCGGGGCCGGTTTGATTCGCACGCCCGACCTCGCCCATGAGATCATCCGGGCCGCCCGGCGGGGGATCGAGGACTGGGCCGCAGGCGGGTCGCTGCGTGCAGCGGGGGTGAAGGCCTCGCGTGAGACCCTCGTGCGCGCCATGAATCTCGAGCGGAACGGAACGGAGACCCCGCCGCGACGGCGCATTCCCGTCTCGGTCAAAACCCGGTTGGGTTACGATGAGGTCGTCATCGAATCCTGGATCGAGCACCTCCTGCAGGAGCGGCCCGCCGCGATCTCCGTGCACGGCCGGACGCTGGCGCAGATGTATCGGGGCGAGGCGGACTGGCAGGCGATCGGGCGGGCGGCTCGACTCGTGGAAGGAACCGGCACGCTTCTGCTCGGCAACGGTGACATCCATACCATGACGGACGTGATTCGACGCGTGCACGAGACTGGCGTGCAGGGTGTGCTCGTCGGACGTGGGACACTGGGCAGTCCGTGGTTCTTTAAGGACAAGGAAGCGGGCCGCTCCCTCGCGCGTGATGCGGACGCACCGGTGTCACCGCCCGCGTTCACGATGTCCCTACAGGCCCGTTTTCGTGCGATGCTGGAGCATGCCGAGCAGTTCGAGCGCATGTTTGGGCGCGCGCGGTTTCCGCGTATGCGCAAGCACCTCGGATGGTACTGCAAAGGGTTCCCGCACGCGGCGGCCATGCGAAATCGCATGGTCAGAACCTCGAGCAGTGAAGAGGTGCGACAGGTGGTTGCCGAGTGCCTGGCGCGGGCCTCCGGCACCCTCGAGCCCGCGCAGAGCGCCGGTGCCGATCTGCTGACCCCTGCCTGAGCGTGCGCGTGACATGCGGGTGATCCTGGCCTCCACCTCCCCTCGACGCAGAGAGCTGCTCGCGCTCCTTCAGATCCCGTTCGACACGGTGGCGCCCACCTTCGTAGAAGAGACCCGCCCCGACCTGCAACCCGATCAGCTTGCGTCCTTCTACGCCGAGGGAAAGGCGCGGTCCTGCGCCGAACGGTTTCCGGACGCCCTCGTCTTGGGCAGCGATACGGTGGTCACCGTCGATCACGAGCTCCTGGGGAAACCATACGATGCGGATGACGCAAGGGGGATCCTGTGGAGACTCCGCGGACGTGAGCACCGGGTGCTGACGGCGGTGGCCCTGGTCGGCGCGAACGGTGGGGTCCAAGAGACAGGGATCGAACAGGTGCGGGTGTGGATGCGTGCGTTCTCCAGGGGGGAGATGGAGCAGTACGTGGCCGGTGGCGAGTGTCGGGACAAGGCGGGGGCCTACGCGATCCAGGGGGCGGGGGGGACGCTCGTGGAACGCATCGAGGGTGATTTCACCGCGACCGTGGGGCTGCCCCTCAAGCGCGTCGCCGAGATGCTCCGGGCCTGTGGGTGCCTCATCCCGGTCGATGTCGAGCGGCTCTACCGAGAGCGGCCGTATCCCAATTGGGTGGATTTCGGCTGACCAGCCCTGCGGGCCGCTGTGCCGATTGCTTTGGCCACGTCTCTTTACTTACAATGTGGCCATCTTTTGTGAGCGGTCCTCGCAGGGCATCCCCGGCCCGGAGGAGCGCGTGTTGAGGAGGACTTTTATGCACTCAAGTGGGAACTGTTCGGGACGCTCGAGCCGCATGGTCCGCCGGCTCGGCGCCGCAGCCGTGGCCGTTTTGACGACGGGGCTTCTCGCCACCCCCGCTCCGGCGATCGATGTCAATCTCACGGTTGATGATGCGAAGCAGATCCTGGCGTCCGGCCGAGATCCCATGGCCAAGGCCAAGTCGGCCGAGGAGGTCAGGGACATCATGCAGGAAGCCTCGCTGCAAACGCGGGTCGGGGCCGATCCGGTCAAGGATCCGTGCGGGCCGAGTGCCATCTTGCGGACAAAACGGTTCTGGCTCGAGGCGTTTGGCCGGAAGGAGGCCATCGAGTCGAAGAAGCAAGACCGCCAGATTCGGATGCCGCCCAGCAAAATTCAAAAGCTGCTCGACACACCCTATCTTGAAATCGAGGTCCAATTGTGCGGCGATGACGAGTATTTTGCCGAGGGCGCGGATGTGGTCTTCCGGCAGAGCTCGAAGAACATCAGGCCCATCGATGTCGGCCCCCCTGAGCGCGGCCGCAAGAACGAGGGGGAGGGCCCGACCTACCGGTCGCGGTTCACGGCTCGATTCAGCTACGATAGCTTCGATCCCGCCGCGAAAACCAAGATCGTGGTGTTCTTTCCGGACGGCAAGCTCATCGAGATCCCGGCGGATTTCGCCAAGATTCGCTGACGGGGGCGGGGCTTCATCCGCCTTCGCCAAGGCTTCCGCCGACGCTACACCTCTGGCGGACAAGTCGGCGGACGAGCCGGCGCACGGGTCAGGGGCGTGGGGCCGGGCGGGGAAGTCGGGTCGCGTTGAGGCATCACACTGGCTGTTCGGATGTCCATTCCGACTGCCGGAGGGTGTAGAGATAGTGGTACAGGCCGCGCCGCTCCATCAATTCGGCGTGAGTTCCCTCTTCGACGATCCGTCCCCGATTCAAGACGAGGATCTTATCGGCGCGCTGGACCGTGGTGAGCCGGTGGGCGATCACGAAGGTGGTACGCCCGCGCATCAGCCGATCCAATGCCTCCTGGACGAGCCGTTCAGCCTCCGTATCGAGCGCCGAAGTCGCCTCGTCGAGGAGGAGCATGCGCGGGTCCTTGAGCAGCGCCCTCGCGATCGCAATCCGCTGTCGTTGCCCGCCCGAAAGGTTGACGCCCTTTTCTCCCACCGTCGTGTTGTAGCCGTCCGGTAATTCCACGATAAAATCGTGCGCGTTGGCCGCCCGACTCGCCGCGAGGATGTCCTCCTCGCTCGCCTCGCTGCGTCCATAACGAATGTTGTCCATGATGGTGCCTCCGAAAAGCACGGTCTCCTGGGGCACCAGCGCGATCTGGCGGTACAGGCTCTCCAGCCGGACATGCCGCAGATCGTGACCGTCGATGGAGAGGGACCCCTCGGTGGGATCGTAGAAGCGATGCAGCAGGTTCACCAAGGTCGTCTTCCCGGCGCCGGTGGGACCGACCAGAGCGACGACGTCGCCGGCCGCCGCCTCAAAGGAGATCTCCTGCAGGACCGGCTGCCGCGGGTCATAGGCGAAGGTCACGCGATCCGCGCGGACGTGTCCGGCGATCGGCGGCAGGTCGATTGCGTCGGGACGGTCGCAGACATCCGGCTGCATGTCCAGGATTTCGAACACGCGCTGCATCGCACCCTGCGCTTCCCTGACTTGCGTGAAGACCCGCGCCGCGGACCCGAAGGGACCGATCAAAATGCCGGCGAACAGCACGAACGCGATCAACTCTCCGGGCATGACCGCACCTGCGATGACCTGTCTTCCGCCGTACCACAGCACCGTGCCCGCCGCCGCGAAGGTCAGCAGCGTGATGACGGGCAGGAACACGGCGAGGATCGCGGCCCGACGCAGGGTGATGGCGAGGGCCCGGTTGATTTGTGCGGCGAAGCGCTCCTCCTCGCGGCGTGTCTGGACGAAGGATTTGACCACCCGGATGCCGGAGAATACTTCCTCGATCAGGGTGGAGACCGTGGCGGTCTGATCCTGGATGTCCGTGGAAAGCGAGCGCAGCCGCTTGCCGAAGGCCCGGGCGACCAGCACGATGATCGGGAGGAGGATGAGGATCACGAGGCAGAGGCGCCAGTTCATCCAGAGCAGAAAGCCCACCCCTCCAACGAACGTGACGACCTGCTTGGCCGAGTCAATAGGCGTCTCCGTCATCGTCGTTTGAATCACCCCGATGTCGTTCATGAGGCGTGACATGAGCTCCCCGGTTCGTTTCTTCGCGAAGAAGCTCAGGGACAGGCGCTGGAGGTGGTTGAAGACGTGCCGACGAAAGTCGGCCATGATGTGCTGGGAGATCCAGGCGGTGAGGTAACTGTGCCCCATCGAAAAAGACCCCTGGAGCACGACCAGCAGCAGGAACACGCCCATGGCCGTGGTCATCGCAGCGAGATCGCGTTCGACGGTGATGAGGTCCCACAGGGACCCCGCAAGACGGATCAGTGCGAGGTTGGCGGCCGCCACGAGCGCGACGAGGAGCATCGCCAGCCCCATCTTGGACCGGTAGGGCTTGAGAAAAGGGATGAAGCGCTTGTAGTACGACATGGTCCGTTTCGGGCCGGACGCGACCGGGGAAAACGCTGGAGTGAGGCGCGATGCGGTGAGAGATGTCGAGGAAGCCCGAGCGAGTCGTCTACAGTTGAACGATGGACTCGATCAAGTTGCGATTGATCGATACGAACTCGGCTCGATCCTTGTCGTCGATCAGCACGTCGGTCAGGCTGATGAACAACCGCTGCTCGTCGTTGATCGCATCGGAGATCCTGTTGCGCATCGGGGGAATCAAAAAGTCCCCCACGTAGGTGGAATTGACGGTTCGGACCTTTATGCGTACCTTTTTCCCCTCTGCCACGCCAACCTCCCGTCCCTGTCCGGGGTCCGCTTAAGTCCTCCGACGCAAGAACTTCTGCCGCCTGCGAAGCTTCTTGTATTTGTGCTTTCGCATTTTCTTCCGGCGCTTCTTAAGAACACTCGACATAGTGCAATCCCCGCTCGCAAGTCTAGTAGGGTTTCTGGGTGAAAGCAAGCAACAAGCAGTTTTCGGACCGCTGGTTGCGCGGTGCCGAGGTAAGATAGACGCGTTGCGCGCGTCTGTCAAGGAAGGAGGGGGACGGTGGAGGTCTGAGGTGCCGCGCAGGTCCGGCTTGATTCTCCCGGCGGCTGCTCCCTATACTGCCGCATGCGCACGCACATGCGGCAGGTCGTGTGGATGGTGGTGGCGGCGGCCCTCCTGGCGCCGACCGCGCTCTCGTGCAGCAAGAAGGAGCCGCGCTACCCGGAAGACCATGCGAGATTTCTTCGGCTCGACGCCGCCGTCGAGCGCCTGAGGACGGCCTATGTGGAGAAAGACAGCGAGGCGCTCAAGGCCCTCCTACTGCCATTCGAGCCGCTCGAGCGGTTGAGCCAGGACATTCGAAATGACTTCAAGACTTTTCAAGAGATCGACGTGGAGTTCGCGATTGATCGCGTCATGATCGATGGCGACGAGATCGACGTCTACCTGCATTGGCAAGGATTCTGGAAGCGCGCTCCGGAGGACGTGGGGATCAGGGAGCGCGGTCACGGGATGCTTCGTTGGACGGGAACACAATCGATCCTGCTCAAAGAGGTTCAGGGTGACCTTCCTTTCGGCATGGCCGCGCGTTTCCGGCTCTCCCAATCCGGGCCGATCTCCTCTTCCTAGGCCCACCGCTGTGTGATCATCGTGGGGAAGCGAAGGGGGCAAGAAGCGGAGTTCCTGGTCATCGGGAGCGGAGTCGCGGGTCTCCGGGCGGCCATGGAGCTGAGCCAACACGGTCGCGTCCTCATTCTCACCAAGGGCAATCCGCTCGAGAGCAGCAGCAGCTACGCACAAGGAGGCGTCGCCGTCGCGATGAGCGAGGAAGACGACGTCTCCTTCCACTTCCTCGACACGATCAAGGCCGGGCACGGGCTCTGCCGCCGCGAAGCCGTGCAGACGCTCGTGGAGGAGGGGCCGGCACGGATCCAGGAGCTCATCGAGTGGGGAGCCGTCTTCGACAAAGTCGGCGAACGATTTGCGTTCGCGCGCGAGGCCGCCCATAGTCGGAGCCGCATCCTTCGTGCGCGCGGCGACGCAACCGGCACCGAAATGGTGCGCGTGCTGATGGAGCATGCGCGTCGGTGCAAGACGATCCGTTGGCTGGATCACCACTTCACCGTTGATCTCGTCGTCGTGGACGGCGCCTGCCGCGGGGTCTTGGTGATCGACGAGGAGCTGGGCACGCGCGCCGTCATTCCCGCACACGCTGTGCTGCTGGCCACGGGCGGTGCGGGGCAGGTCTATGCGCGCACGACGAATCCCGCGAACGCGACGGGCGACGGGATGGCGATGGCGTATCGTGCCGGCGCCGTGCTCCGTGACATGGAATTCGTGCAATTCCATCCGACATCCCTCTATCTCCCGTCGAGCCCGCCCTTCCTGCTGTCGGAGGCAATTCGAGGGGAGGGAGGACAGTTACGCAACATCAAGGGCGAGCTCTTCATGCATCGCTATCACCCCGCCGGCGCGCTGGCGCCCCGCGACATCGTCGCCCGGGCGATCTGGGCGGAAATGGCCGCGACCCGGTCCCGGCACGTGTATCTGGATCTCACGCACTTGGGCGCCGCCTTCGTGAAGCAGCGGTTTCCCACGATCTACGCGACCTGCCTGCGCTACGACATCGACATCACGGAAGAATGGGTGCCGGTCTCGCCCAGTGCGCATTACATGATGGGCGGGGTGGAAGCGGACCTCTCGGGGGCGACCACGTTGCCCGGCCTCTACGCGGCCGGAGAGGTAGCCTACTCCGGTGTTCACGGGGCCAATCGCCTGGCGAGCAACTCCTTGCTGGAGGGGCTGGTCTTCGGCAAGCGGGCGGCGGATTCCGCCATCGACTTTGCCGCGAGCCGGCGCGCCACTCCGTTGCTCCCCTCAGTCCGGGAATTGTCGGGGGGACCGCTGGGGCGACTTGAAGACGCGGAGAAGATGCGGAGCTCCCTCCGCCGGCTCATGTGGGGCAAAGTCGGGGTGATCCGCACGCGGGACTCCCTGGTGAGCGCGATCGCGCAACTCTCGCGATGGGAACGCCTGGTCGACAGGCCGTTCAGGCTGCGGCGTGACCTGGAGGTGAAGAATCTGGTCCAGGTGGCCCGGTGCATCGCCGAGGCGGCGCTGTGGAGGGAGAACAGCGTCGGGGCGCATCACCGTGCGGATTTTCCCGGCAAGCCGGCCGGGTGGCGCCAGCACAGCACCTCGCGCCCGGTCAGCGCGTCGGACGGGCAGAGAAGACCAGCGGCTGTTGTGGGGTTGAGGCCCAGAAAGGTGTGAGCGAGCGACGCGAGGCGGCTGCCGAAACCGCCAGGTAGCGCCGGTAGTTTCGGAGGACCTTCTGCACGAAGCGGCGCGTCTCCCGGTAGGGTGGCAGAGCATTGTAGCGCTCGACGGCGGTGACGCCGGCGTTGTACGCCCCCAGAGCTAGCGCGAGATTCCCTTTGAATCGATCCAGCAACTCCCGCAAATGGGCCGCCCCCCCGCGCACGTTTTGCTCGGGATCGAAAGGATTGCGCACGTTCAGTGTCCGCGCGGTCTTCGGCATCAACTGCATGAGGCCGATGGCCCCGGCGCGGGAGACGGCGACCGGGTTAAAGTCCGATTCGGTCTTAATGACGGCGCGGAGCAGGGCCTGGGGCAGGTCGTGCTGCCGTGCATAGCGCGCGACGAGACGATCGACCTCAGCCGGGGCAAGACGGGAAGCCCGGGGGCGCGGCGGGGGCGACACGCGGCGGTACCGGGGATCGGAGGGCACGTTTGAGAGGTGGACGGTTCCGTGCTCGTCGGTGTACTGATACATTTCGGCCCCTGAGGGGGGCGCGCTCAGCATCAGCGGGAGCCACAGGAGCGGGGCGAGCAGCGTGGCGTTGCGTCGGTGATGTCCCATGCCAATCGGTGTGGATCAGGGTGCCTCGTTCGAAGCTAGCACCGGGTCTGCAAACTGTCAAAAACAACTCCCTCTGCATACACAAGCCCGATACATCCTCCGAGGCCCTATTTGAGCAGTTCAAAGTTTCAAGTTCCACGTTCCAGGTCTTCGACGACCTTCTGCAACTTGGAACGTGAACCCTGCCTGTCCGCCGTAGCTTTAGCGAAGGCGGAGAGCCTGGAACGAGTGATCTTTCGAGAAATCCGCTGCTAGGTGAGAAATCGAGAGAGATTGCTGCGAAACGATTCGCGCAGCTTGGCCGTGACGGCACCGGGACTTCCTTTGCCGATCTTCTTTCCATCCACCGCCGAGACCGGCATGATCTCCATGGAGGTGTTCGTAATGAAGCACTCGTCGGCCTCCAGGAGGGCGGCCGGTGGGAAGGCTCCTTCTTCAACGGCGATGCCGCAATCGGCGGCCAATTGAATCACGACCCCGCGGGTGACGCCCTCGAGAATGCCGCAGGTCAATGACGGCGTGTGCAGGCTTCCCTGCCGCGCGAAGAAGACGTTGCTCACCGTGCACTCCGTCACCACCCCTTCATTGTTCAGCATCAGCGCATCGAACGCGCCCGCGCGGGACGCCTCCCGCTTTGCGAGGATGTTGTTCAGAAAGTTCAGTGACTTGATTTGAGGCGGCAGCGCCGCGGAGGAGTTCCGCCGAACCGAGACCAGCTTGAGCTCCACC
>JBFGRM010000072.1:0-10285 GCA_041563675.1 Nitrospiraceae bacterium
GCATAGTTGGCCCGCTGGCCGGCCTCGCTCTGCGAGAGGGAGCCTGACCAGGCCCGCGGATCGCGGCTGCCGTGCTTCTTCTGCCAAGCCGCGAGGCAGGCCTTGGCGATGAACTTGTTGAGCGGGGCCGGGTTGTACAGCAACTTGCGGATGCTGTTTGGGGTCAGCATGAGGGGGTTGTACCCGGTCGACAGGTAGCCCTCCTCCAGCAGACGATGCTCCAGGTCGGTGTTCGGTTGGATGCCGAGAAAGAACATCAGCGGGAAGACGCGGTCCTCTCCCAGGATGGACGCCACCTTCTTGTACGACGCAACGCTCTCGAGGAGCGTCTCCTCCGTCTCCTTGGGGGAGTTCAGCGAATAATTGAGGATCACCTTCCCGCGGAAGCCCGCCTCGGCCAGGTGGCGACAGCCGTCGTAGAGGCGCTCGAGCTTGAAGCCCATGTGCAGGTTGTTCAGGACCTCCTGCGAACCCGAGGTAATGGCGACCTCGAGATCGCCGACGCCCGATCGCACCATGAGCTTGGCTAAATCTGCCGTGATCAGGCTGGTCCGGATGTAGCCGGACCATTCGATGTCGAGCCTCTCTTGGACGATCCGCTCCAAGATCTCCGTGCATTGCGGGTAGGCTTCTTTGCCGGTGATGAATTGTGCGTCTGTGAACCAGAACCGGCGGGCGCCCCATTGATGGTAATGCTGGGCGATGTCGCGAACGACCACCTCGGGTGACCGGTACCGGACGCGCTTTCCCTCTATGTAGGGATACAGGCAAAACGCGCAATCGTAGGGGCACCCCCGCTTCGTCTGGACGCCGATCGACTCTCCGATGTAGTCACTGTGTTGGGGAAAGATGGAGGTGATGTAGGGAAGATCGACCGGCTGGGGATCAAGGAGCACCGAGCCGTTCTGCTGTCCCTTCGCAGTGCGACCTCCCTCGCGCAGAACGTACCGCTCGCCGTCGAGCGGTTTGCCCTCGACGACTTTCAGGACGGCGTCCTCTCCCTCGCCCAGTATGCCGATCGTTCCCTCGGGCAGCTTTTCGATGAGCTGCTCCGCAAAGGCCGTGAAGGCGCCGCCGCCGATCATGATCTGCGCCTTCGGCAGTTTCTTGCGGATGACCCAGGGATAGGACAGGGTGGTCCGGATGTCCCGATAGTATTGATAGAGGTGCTTCAGCCCCTGTACGGATGCCGCCACGCGCTTCAGTGGATTGCTGGCGAAATAGAAGTTGAAGGCGTGCTCGAGCGAGGCGTCGCCCTCGTGGGGCGAGAAGATCTGGATATCGCGCCATGAAAAGCAGACCAGATCCGGGCGGCTGGCGGATGCGGCGTCCCTGAGCGCGCGCTCGCGCCGATGGCGGGGGTAGAGAGAGAGGTCGAGAATCTGCTGCTTGACGTCCGGGCGCCGGCGGTGGACGAAATCTGCCAGCGTGGCGACTCCGATCGGATAGACCTTCTTGCAGGGAAGAAACACGTAGAGGATGGATTTCACCATGTCACTACCGAGAGATGATCGTCCCAAGTTCCAGGTCCCAGGTCCCAGGTGTCGCGTACCCAATCTCTTGTCTTGACGTGAGAGCTGGAGCTTGGAACCTGGGACGTGTTTTATTTCTTGGCCACGTGAATCGCAACGATTCCACCGGTCAGGTTTTCGTACGTCACTTCACGAAATCCCGCCTCGAGTAAGCGCTGGCAGAGGCGTGCCTGATCCGGAAAGGTCCGGATGGAGGCCGGAAGGTACTGGTATACGCCGGTGTCATCATGAGCCACTCTGGTGCCGATCCAGGGCAGCAGGGTGAACGAGTACATGTCGTACAATCTTCGAAGCACCGGGTTGCTGGGCCGTGAAAATTCCAGACAGATGAACGTACCGCCGCTCCTGAGCACCCGCCGGATCTCGATCAGGGTGTCGTCGAGATGTCCAAGATTCCGCATGCAGAACCCGCTGATGACCGTCTCAAAGCTCTCGTCGTGAAAGCCGAGCTTCTGGGCGTTTCCCTGCAGGCAGGTGATCGCGCCCTCGAGCCGTTGCGCCCGGATTTTCCGAAGTCCCTCGCGCAGCATCGGGTGGTTCAGATCGGCGGCCACGACAGGTCGCGCGTGGCCCAACCTGGCCGGCAGCAACAGTGACAGGTCGGCGGTGCCCGCACCGAGATCCAAAATGGGGCCGCCAGGCACGCGCGGAATCAGGGCGGCGGCGCGCCGTTTCCATGCATGGTGCAGGCCGAAGCTCAGCAGGGTGTTGTTGAGGTCGTAACGCCGCGCGATGGCGGTGAACATGCGCTGAACGGCCCGCTCGCGCTCCTGTCCTTCCCATCGGGAGATCGCGGCCGCCTCAGGCTCATGCCCCGACTGATCGCGCGCCGCAGGCTTCTCGAGCTGTTCCAGCATGCGGAGGAGGTAGCACCCGCTTGATTGCTCTGTCAAGGTATGGGAGGCGATGGCGGGGCATGCCCGAGGCGAAAGCCTATTGAGCCGCGCACGCGGGCCGTGGGAAGAGGGCCTTATGCTATAATCCGGCGTCTTATGAGCCCCTCGATCGTCATCAAAGGTGCTCGGGAGCACAACCTCAAGAACCTGGACGTCGAGATTCCCCGTGACAAGCTCGTCGTCATCACCGGGCTCAGCGGCTCGGGCAAGAGCTCGCTGGCGTTCGACACCATGTACGCCGAGGGGCAGCGACGCTACGTCGAATCGCTCTCCGCCTACGCCCGACAGTTTCTCGAGCAGATGGGGAAGCCCGATGTGGATTCCATCGAGGGACTCTCGCCCGCCATCTCCATCGAGCAAAAGAGCACGAGCCACAACCCCCGCTCCACCGTCGGTACGGTCACCGAGATCTATGATTACCTCCGGCTCCTCTTCGCCCGCGTTGGACACCCCTCGTGTTTCAACTGCGGCGCGGAGATCACCCCGCAAACGGTGCAGCAGATGGTCGATGCCATCCAGGCGCAGAAGGAGGGAACCAAATTTCAGATTCTGGCGCCGATCGTCAGAGGCCGGAAGGGTGAGTATCGCAAAGAGCTCCTGGAGATGCGGCGGGCGGGGTTCATCAGGGCCCGTGTCGACGGACACCTGGTCGATCTGGCCGAAGACGTCGCGCTCGACAAGCAAAAGAAGCACACCATCGAGGTGATCGTCGATCGCCTCGTGATGAAATCGGATCAGACCTTGGCGCGGCGCCTGGCCGATTCGGTGGAGATGGCGCTGAAGCTGGGGAGCGGCCTGGTCGGGGTGCTGACCGACGCCGGCAAGACGATGCTGTACAGCAACAAGCTGGCCTGCATTCGATGCGGCATCAGCTATCCTGAGATCACACCCCGCGTATTCTCCTTCAACAGCCCGCACGGTGCCTGCCCCGCCTGCGACGGCATCGGCTACGTGGTGCTCTCCGACTGCCCGGAAGAGCAGGATTTTACGCAGATGGACCGCTGCCCGGAATGCAAGGGCGCGCGTCTCAAGCCGGAAAGCCTGTCGGTGAAGGTCGGAACGCGCTCCATCGCGCAGCTCACCGAGTTGTCGGTCCGGGCTGCGGCCGAATTCTTCCGTGACCTGGACCTGAGCGAGCGCGAACGGACCATCGCACAGCGAATCCTCAAGGAGATCCAGGAGCGACTCGGGTTTCTCGTCAACGTGGGGCTCGATTACCTGACGCTGGAGCGGCCGGCGGCCACGCTGTCCGGCGGCGAGGGGCAGCGCATCCGGCTCGCCACGCAGATTGGATCGGGCCTCGTCGGGGTGCTGTACATCCTCGATGAGCCGTCGATCGGTCTCCACCAGCGTGACAATCGACGGTTGCTCCAAACGCTGCTGCGGTTGAGGGACATGGGCAATACGGTGGTCGTGGTCGAGCACGACGCCGAGACCATGAGTGTCGCCGACCACGTGATCGACCTCGGGCCGGGGGCGGGCACGCACGGTGGTGAGGTGGTGGCGCAAGGGACACCCAAGGATATCGCGGCGAACCGGGCGTCGCTCACGGGACGGTACCTGCGAGGCGATCTGCTCGTGACCCTGCCGAAGAGAAACCGCAAGCCCAAAGGGTTCGTGAGCGTCATCGACGCGAGGAAATACAACCTCAAGAGGATCAACGCCCGGATTCCGCTGGGCCTCTTCACTTGCGTCACGGGCGTGTCCGGCTCCGGCAAGAGCACGCTGGTGTTGGAAGTGCTCTTCCATTCCCTGTCCCAGTTGTTGTTCCGGAGGGGGACGGGCCCCGGGCGGAAGGGGGTCAGTCCCCAGCGGCCCAAGATCGACGGCTGCAGGGAGATTCGCGGCGTGGAGGCGCTGGACAAGGTCATCGATATCGATCAGTCGCCGATCGGCCGAACGCCTCGGTCGAACCCGGCGACCTACACCGGGCTCTTCACCTTCATCCGGGATCTCTTTGCGAATCTTCCCGAGTCGCGCGTGCGGGGATACAAGCCGGGCCGCTACAGCTTCAACGTGCAAGGGGGGCGGTGCGAGGCCTGTGAGGGCGGTGGGCTGATCAAGATTGAGATGCATTTCTTGCCGGACATCTATGTGACGTGCGAGGTCTGCAAGGGTCAGCGCTACAACCGTGAGACCCTGGAAATCACCCACAAGGGCCAAAACATCGCCCAGGTGCTCGACATGACCGTGGATGATGCATTGGACTTCTTTCAGCACATTCCGTACATCAAGAACAAGCTACAGACGCTGCACGACGTCGGCCTCCATTACATCAAGCTCGGACAGTCGGCAACGACGCTCTCGGGGGGCGAGGCCCAACGCGTGAAGCTGTCGCGGGAGCTCTCCAAGCGGGCGACCGGGCGCACCCTCTACATTCTGGATGAGCCGACCACCGGGCTTCATTTTGCGGATATTCAGCGTCTGCTCGATGTGCTCGATAGACTCGTCGAGGCGGGCAACACGGTGCTCGTGATCGAGCACAACGTCGACGTCATCAAGAACGCCGACTGGATCATCGATCTCGGTCCGGAGGGTGGCGATGAGGGCGGGGAGATTGTGGCCGAAGGAAGTCCCGCTCAGTTGGCGCGCGTCAAACGCTCATACACGGGACAGGTGCTGAGAGAAGTCGGGGCCTTGTGACTAATTCCAGTACGTCAATGAGAGCGTGACGTCGAAGCCTCCTACCTCGACGGTCGATGCCCCCCATATTGCGTTCGAGAAGTTCCGCTCGTGCATTACGGCGTAGTCGAACGCGCCGTCGAGCATGAGTCGAGGCGTGAATTTGTAGGCGGCGCCCACCGTGATGTGGTGCTCGACGATGTTGAGGTTGGTTGGGCCAAGCGTCGAGTCCGGCACGGGATCGTTGCCGTAGTTGTACCCACCCCGTACATTGAGTTGCTCCGTGACGTCGTAGGCCCCGCCGACCGCGATTACCCACTGACTGTCCCAGTTGTACTGCAGCAGGATGGTGTCGGTTGGTTTGGCGGGGTTATCGCCGTTCCTCAGGTTCAGGACGGCCGTATTCAGCGCCGCATTCCAGTTGATCCACTGGAGCTTGGCTGACAACAGAAGACGATTGTTGGGCCGGACGGCGACGCCTAACGCGATGTCGTCGGCCCATTTGAACCCGGACACGTCCGCGTCATAGGTGACCTTGCCGATACCGGCCTGGTTGACGACGGCTTTGTCGCCGTCATAATCGAAGACGGATTTGAAAGTGTATGCCAGGCCCAGGGTCACCATGTCGTGCGGTTTGTACATGACGCCAAATTTGGGCGTGAAGCCGAAGGCGAACGCACAGGAGCTGGGCAGGGCCACTCCGTTAGCTCGGTCGCAGGTCCCCTTCGTCTCGAATCCCTTTAATAGAACGGTATCTGGGACCACCTTCAGCGCGACGTCGGAATAGCTGAGCGCGAGTGCGGCCCCGAGCGAGAAACGATCGTTCACCTTGTAAGCAATGCTCGGCGTCAGCTTGTAATGTCGAATGATCGTGCTGGTCTTGTCCGTCGTCCCAACAGCTGTCCTCAAGTTTCGGAAATCGGAGGCCGTGCCACCGACTGTGAACAGGCCGATGCCCAGGGTGAGCCGCGTCCCGGAGAGGGGGTGGACGTACCCCAGGTTGGGGATGAGGAGTGGGTCGTCTTCACCGCCTTGATTGCTCCCGCTGTTGCTGAACTGCAGGTCGGGTGCAATGATGGTTAGCGCGGCGCCCGCGTGCTTGCCTTGAATCTGAGTCATCCCTGCGGGGTTCGTATTCATCGCCGAGAAGTCGGTGGCAACGGCGGTGTCGGCGCCGGCCAGCCCTGTCGAAATTCCGCCGGACCCGATGAGATTCAGCCCGTTCGTCGCCAGGGCGACTGAGGGAGCCATTGCACCCAGAAGAAGAACGACCAGCACGAGGCAACGTGCCTGCCCTCGCCGTGCCCTGAAGGAACCCATGAGGACCTCCTATCCAGAGAAGGTGTTGCGGCCGCCGCCTATCCGACCCCGTTCGGCGGACGGCTTGCGTGAGACGTCGCGCGTGTGGGATCCAAACTCCTGACAAAGCACAGGAGCATCCGGATCACCAGCGTAAGCATATGATTACTCCGCCCACAGTCAAGTTATTTCTGTCCTTGTGCGTTGGGGAGTGTCTGACGCTGTTGTTTCGCTGACGGGGCTCGACATGAGAGCGGTGACGCATAGGACGACAGCTGTGCTGGCGGGTGAAGGGGGCGACTCTCACGGTTGGCGAGAGCCGCCCCGGCGGGGGCGGGATTCAATAACTGACGCCCGTTCATCGAGAGGCTGAATGGGGCGGCAAAGAGGGGCTATCGACCGATCGCAACGACCTTCTCGCGAATCTTCTGATACGTCCCTTGGGGGAGCACCTTGCGCGTGCGGAGCTCCTCCACGGTCTTGTAGGGGCGGTTCTCAATGATTTTCTTCGAGTAGGCTTGACCGATGCCCGGAAGGGTGCGGAGCTCCTTGGGCGAGGCCGAGTTGATATCGACCTGATCCTGCTCAGCCGCACCCTGAGCCAGGGCCATGCTCGAGGCCGCATTCTCTTCTGCAACAGCCGGTGTCGCGGCTGATAACGCGACGGTGAGCAGGCAGAAGGTGGCGAACGTGGTGAGGACGGAAATCATGTACCGCTTCATGGCAACCCTCCTGTGTGAGATAAAGGTGTACGGATCCCCGGCCGACTCCGGATCCTAGGAACACTGGTCCGATTCCGAATCGGCTGGTGTAGTCGACGCAGGGCATAAAATGCGAAATGCATTCCGCAGGAAAACCGGCTGAATTTTCATGGTGATCCCCCACTGTCATTGCGAATTCGTATCTGAACGGATAGCCGGCATTTTCGAGAGTGATACAGAGCGGGCTACCCAAGGCCTCCTCGTGCTCGTCATGGTTGTGTTGATCGTCGCCGGCTGCAGTCCCAACGCGCAGGACGGTCATCGGATGAAGCAGCCCCCGGGTGCCGGCATTGCGCGAATATCGGCCTCCTTGCCGGCACTCCTTCATGACGTCCGGCCTTCACTGGAGAGGCATCTCGAGCAGCGCGAAGCGGAGGCCAGGCGCGCGGTCGCTGCCTCTGCAGAAGGACCGCCCGATTTTGCGCATCCATGGGTCAGACTCACGCTGCGTCATCCCTGGGACGGGTTGATTGCGATTGAAGAGGCGGGCTTGAATGCCGCCTCTGGGGCGGATCAGCGGCCGATCGACTTCGGCGCGCTACTCCGCGCCCTGACCGGCCGTCAGCGTCAGCCACTTGGTGACGAGGAGCCCCAGACGTTGCCACTGGGCGCGACTCTCGAGGAGCACCTCGATTTCGTCGAGCGGGTGCTCCTCAAAGCGGAGGACCTGAAGGAAGCGGCCCTGGCGCACCTGTCTGTGTCGGAGCGAGCCGCTCTGTTTGAGCAGGCTGCCACCCTGGTCCGCACCTTTACTCCCCAGTACAGCGAGGTCTCCGTCGAGCAGAGGGCTCAGCTCGAGGCGAATCATCGATTCAGTCTGGCCTATGACGAGCGGGTCGCCCACGACGAGCTCTTGCACGCGACAGAAGTGCTGCTGTGGCTGAGCCATGAGCCGTGGCTCCATGCGGTCACACGGGCCGCGAGCCGTCATCCGAGTTCGCCGAGCACGATCGATGGGGTCAGCGGGCAGATTGTGGCGGTCCGGGACACGAGAGCGGGTCGGATCGTGGTCGGAGGGGCGGGGGAGAACAGCTACACCCTGACCCAAGGCGTCGCGCTGGTCCTGGACCTGGGTGGGGCGGATGTCTATCGCGGCACGATCGCGGCCGCCCGGTCATCGGAAGAGGGCAACCGCCTGGTCATTGACGTGGGGGGGAACGATCGCTACGAGGCGTCATCGCTCGGTCTGGGGACGGGACGCCTTGCAGTCGGCCTCCTCGTGGATGCGAGCGGGGATGATATCTATCACCTGGCGGAGGGCTCGGGCGGGACGGGCTTCGCGGGCATCGGTATTTTGTATGACAAGGAGGGCGACGATCGCTACCTGGGAGCCAAGTTGACCCAGGGCGCTGCGATCGCCGGGCTTGGCCTCCTGCTGGACCAGGCCGGGCGGGACGAATTCATGAGTGAGGGGTATGGCATCGGGTTCGGCGGTCCGCTTGGGGTCGGGGCGGTGGTGGAGACCCGCGGTGACGACCGCTATGCCTGCGGAAATACCCACCCGAGCGCATACAATGCCACGGACGCGCCGCAGGCCGGGCCGGGTGACCCTGGCTATCAGTATGAGGGATTCTGTTTGGGTGTCGGCGTAGGCCTGCGTGTCCTGAGCAAGGATGACGCCTTGGCAGCGTCACAGCAGGCTGGAGGCGTCGGGTTTGTGATCGACGTGCAGGGGAACGATCGCTACCACAGCTCGAACTTCTCGCAAGGCACCGGGTATTTTTGGGGAGCCGGCGTGATGCTGGACCTCGCCGGCCATGATCATCATATGGGGGCCCGGTACGGGCATGGAGCTGCCGCGCATCACGGGGTCGGACTGTTCGTCGACGCCGCCGGGCGCGATGTGTATGGCTCGACCGGTCCCGTGTTCAACGCCGGGACCGCCTGGGATCGCAGCATTGCCGTGTTCCTGGATGCCGGATCAGATGATGACGTCTACGACTTTTCCCAAAGCGATGGCCTTGGACGCGCGGCACATACCTCCTGGAGTCTGTCAGTGGAGGAAGGGGGCAACGACCATTACGCAGTGTCCAGGGGACTCGGGCTGGCTGATGACGAGAGCGCGAGCGGCTTCTTTGATCTCGAGGGCCTCGACCGGTATGTCGTGGGCGTCACGTCTCGGGGTTTCACCCCGGACAACCGACGTACCATCCAACGGACCGGGGGTGTGTTTGTCGATCGGTAGCGTCGGCTTGGCTACTGAACCAGATCCCAGAGCCGTGCGATGAGCCACAGGATCGCCACGATGGCGCCGAGCAAGATGGCCAGGGTTCCCAGGATGATGCCGGCCACGAACATCCAGTCGCTCACTGTCGACGCCCGGCGAGTGGACGCGCTGTGTCGACGCAACAACTCCGCATTGCGCGCATTACTGCGGAACCAAATAGAGAAGAAATCGCCCGCCACAGGAATCGTGCCCACGACCCCGTTGAGCAGAATATTCAGGCTCATTCTCGCCATCACGATCTTCGGCACCTGAAGCTGCGACGCCATTACCACGATCGCCGACCCGACAAAGCTCGCCAGGGCATCGCCGACGCCGGGCAACAGCCCGATGATCGGATCGAGCCCGATGCGAATCCGCGTACCGGGGATCGGCAGGGCGGTGTCGAGGACCTTCGCCAGGAAATCCGACGCTCTTCGCAGCGCCTCACGGGATTCATGATCCATCGGGTCTTCGGTGAGGATCTCCACTTCCGGATCTGAGCGCATGCCTTCCCTCGTGCGGAACAGGCCCCCTACCTTAGCAAATGTGCCGTGCATTCAAAAGGCCCGGGCCAAGCCGGAAGGGGGAATGATGCGCATGCGGTTGACTCCCTGAAATTGATGCCTACCTTAAAAAGACTGGGTTGTGCCCCTGCTCGCCCGGATTCTGCCAACACGAAATCGGACTAGTCCGTGGGAGGAGTCAATCATGGCGGATAACGAAGTATTTCTGACCTTGCCCGTCTTGCCAGTCAAACGCTCCGTGCTCTTTCCCGGCGTCATGATGCCGCTGACAATTGGACGTGACCGCTCGGTCGCGGCGGTCGAGGCGGCCATGAAGACCGAAGACAAAACGATTCTCATCGTGGCACAGCGCGATGCCGACACGGAAAATCCGGCGGTTGATGAGTTATACACGATCGGGACGAAAGCGCTGCTCAAGCAGGTCGGACGGAGTGCCGAGGGGACC
>JBFGRM010000073.1:0-10240 GCA_041563675.1 Nitrospiraceae bacterium
GCGGGCTTTCTTTTCGAAGCCCGGCGGGGGGCCCATATAGGGACCCCGATAGGCGCCGAAGTACGGGTGGGGACCAAATCCATACCCCGTCACCATGTACGGCCAAATCGTCATGCTCTGTACGATCAACGTCGGATAGGTGTAGGTCGCTTCGTCAAGCGGTCCCGTGAACGAGCCGGTCACCTCGCCGACGATGGTGATTCGGGTTCCGACCGGTAACACGGCCGGGTCGAGAACCTCCAGGTGAAAAGCCAAGAAGCGGCCTTCGGATCGCGTCAGGGTCATCCCGGGCTCAAGAGATTCATCCAAGGGAAGCTGCAGCACTTCGATCCGCGTGCTCTCCCTCAATCGTCGCGCGGAGATCACAGGCCCTCCCAGGACCACCGAGCGCCCTTTGTACCGCTCGGGGTCATTTTGCAGTTCCTTAAATGAGATGGTGCGGTCCACCTTCCCCTGAAGCTCCATGGGTATGACCACGGGCCCCGCACAGGCGACCCCCCCGAGCAGACAGCTCAGCAGGATGGTGCACGTGCCGCGATGACCCGGACATGCAGGGTGTGGCTCTTTCCGGGCTCCGGTCTGTGTCGGAATCATCGCAAAGGGCCTTGACTGCATGCCATTGGGCGTTAGATGAGAAGTAGGCGAAGACGGTGAGAGGAACACAGACTGGAAAGGGGACCAAGTGCAGGGGTGGTGAGCAGGCCCGGTCGGCCGGGAAGCCTAAAGCCCCTCCGAGGCTCCCAAGATGAAAACGAGCTCTCTAAACCGCTCTTCGCCGCTTTTTATTCGCTCCCCGGCGATTGCCACCGAGGGGAGCCGACGCAAGCCATTGTCGTCATACCATGGGTGTCGCGGTCAAGGCTTGGGTGCCGCCTCTTGCTCGTCTTTTTCCTCCTCCACCGCCACCACGGTGCCGGTGCGCACGTCCACCCAGACTTCCATGACCTTCCCGTCATTCGTCAGGACCTCCACCTCCCAGGTCGTGCGGGGTTTTTCCTCCAGTTCCGCTTCGATGACTGTGCCGGATACTGCCCGGGTCGCCGCCTCGATCGCCTCGTGGATGGTCACCTTGGCATCTGCGGCCATCTTCACCTTCTCCTGAGCTTCGCTTTTCCCTGTCCCACTCCCCGCAGCCTGGTCGCTCCACCCGCTCACGGGAACCCCGATGACCGCCCCAGCACAGAGCGAGATCATCGCCCATCGCTTCAGGACCATGACTCGTTCCATGACAACTCTCCTTTCCATACTCACAGCAGGCGCCTCCATAGGAGCTGCGCCCACCAGCCCCCCGGGATCGGCCCTATTGCAAGCCCCCTCGGCGGTTCGCCCTCCGCGACGCCGGTGGCACCGATCCCGGTCAGCCCTGACACTGGTGTATGAGACAGCGACTTCTCGTGAAGATTCAAAAGGGGGAGCCGGCCAAGGGTAACACAACCATTTGGCATGCGTCATAGCGATTTCTGATGGAGAATATTGATGCGAAACAAATAACTTTGCATGAGCGGCTTCGATGACGATATTAATGTTTTAGTTGAGGTTAAGCCCTGCCAGTCAATGCCCAAGCGGGGCCTCGGAGCGGGGAGGTCGCTGCGTGGCTGTCCTCGTCCCTGTCAGGGGCTCAAACCGCAAGGGAGGCGGGGTTCTTGGCAGACTCGAGGCATTCGAGCGGAAACGCCGGTTCTCGGCCGATGCGCTTGATCGTCTCTGCGATGCGCACGGGGTTGCCCCAGTCACTCCAAAGCACATCGCGAAGCTCCATGACCGCGACACGTTCGACCGCGTGTTGAAGGAGATCGCGCGAAAAATTCCTGCTCGGCATGTCTGTGTAGATCTGTTTCAGGACCCGGCCTTCCTCGGAGGTGCCGATCGCCGTCTCGAGGTGATCGAACCGCGACACAACATCCGGGAAACACTGTCTGCCGATCTCCCAGAGCGTCGAGAGCTTTGCCGTCAGCACGAGCGTGTTCCATAACGCACCCCGCGCCATGGCATCTTCAGCCTGGACCGCCGTCGGCTTCTCCAAGAATGCGCTCACGGCGCGGACCGGATGCGCTCCTTCGAGCGCGAGAAATCGAGCCGGCTGAATCCATCCATATTCTTGCTCGGGACGATCCGCTGCGACCCCGAGCAGGACCACTCGATCATGCAGGCGCTCTGTGGTCCGCGCCGCGGCCGCGACCGTCTCCAAGAACCGGTCTTCGGGATACACGAAGTGATCGGATGGAAAGATCACCACCCTGGCCTTGGGATCATGGGCCTTCACGTAGGTGAGGGCCAGAAAGATGCCACCGGCCGTGTCGCGATTTTCGGGCTGCAGAAGGATCGTGCCGGCCTGTCGGCCGTCGAGCTGGGAGAAGACCTCGCGGCGGTGGTCTCGGGCAGTGACGGTCACCATTCTGGTCACGGGCGTCAGGACCGCTGCGCGATCGAGGGTGTGCTGAAACATGGAACGCGTCCCGACGAAGGTGCAATACTGCTTCGGCCGGTGGCGCCCCAACCAGCGCTGAATCAGGGGTCGGACTCGCTCCCCCTCGCCGCCGGCGAGCACGACGGACCACAAGCGCTTGGAGGTGTGGAATGAACGGCGCATCTAGCCCTTCCGGGAAGCCGTTGCGTAAGCCACGTGGCCCACAGTGCGTTAAAGCGGTGATCTGTTAGTCACACGCTCTGGGCTGATCTCACGCGACCTGCATGGGGCTTCTTCGCCGCCCCGGGTTTCTTGACCTTTCGGTAAAGGTCCGCACATTCGGGGCAGTAGGTTTTCTCGAGCCGGAGATCCGCAAGGCGAAACCCATGCTTCATGCGGTATCGCCTCATGTCCATCCACGGAACGCTCCCGGCGGCCGTGTGAAGCTCATCTTTCACTCTCCCGCAGGCACAGCAGAACGGCACATGTTGTCGCTTCATGGCATTCCCGGAGATCGAGACCTCCGCCTCCCTCCAAGCACCCAGCGCGTTGATGGCACGAAAACGGCGATAAATTCGCCGGGCAGTGGACCCCGGCACGGGATGAAGACGAGACCTGACTCGAGTCAGGGCGACTGTTGAGTTTCACTGAGACGCTGACATCCCTCTCGATCAACGTCTCTGAACCGAAGGTCGACCGGATGAGGCTCCAAACGGCAGCGTCGACGGTCGCCCTACATTAGGACGAATCGACTCGTTGATCAATGAGGCCAAACGCCCCAGGCCTTTTTTAATCATTGATGCCAAATGGGACTGGCTGATCGTCAATAGCGCGGCGGCGTGAGTTACGGAGAAAACTTGAAGCGTCCACTTTTGCCGACATCTATAACCGATTGAGCTATTGCAGGTTTTCCGAAGTCCTTCAGTCCTTAGCATTTTATTGTACAAATTTTACATACTTCTAGTCTTCCGCCTCGGCAGCCACGAAGGGAAAATTTTTTGCCAGCCCCCGCAGGACCCCCTCTGCCCCCGAGGGACAGGCTCGGCACCGATTTTGCCGAATAGTACGAGTATGCAGACAATGATGCCCGCTGCCTTACGGAGGTCACGATGAAGCCAGCCCAATTGAAGCTCAAGGCCAGGGACGTCATGAACCCAAAGGTTACGGCCGCCACGAGGCGGGCCGTGGGCCGAGATCTAGTGCTCAAACTTATGTCGGGCGGTTACAGCGGACTTCCCGTCGTGGAACGGGAGGGGGAGGTGATCGGAGTCGTTACGGAGCTAGACCTGCTACAGGCCGCACTCGATGGCAAGAACCTCCATACGACGACGGCCGAGGAGCTCATGGGTCTGCCCGCCTTGTGCGTGGACGAGGAGACCACGGTCGAAGAGGTCATGAGGCATATGCTGGCCAACCGCTTTTTGCGCGTCCCCGTCGTGAGAAAAGGCAAGCTGGTGGGCATCATTTCGCGATCCGACATCCTCAGCCACCTGATCGAGCCGGAGTTCGTGACCGTCTCCAGCACGCCCGCGTGAGGGCTGCTCACCTGGGCAGTTCGCCGCGCGGGCGGAGCGGGTGGGACCGCTGCCTGACAGCGTGTGATTCGTGCGCGATCTGAATACTTTTTATTTGTGTCTCAGAAGATGTGCCGCTGGTGAGCGTTAAAGCGGGATCATGCCCTGCACCTCACCATACCCGTTCGTGCCTCCACGAGTCGTGTGAGTCGGACTACATCCCGCGCCGCGTAGGCCTGCTGATCGTTGTCGAAGTAGCAATAGACCTCTCGCCCTTCACTTGACCAGTTGACGATTTTCTTCGCCCATCGACGCAGGGCTGCGTCACTGTACCGCCCCTGGTAAGGCTGACCGGGACCGTGCAGTCGAAGGTAGACGAGATCAGTCGTCACGTATTCCGGAGAGGGCCGTCCGGCCAGATCGTAGATGCAAAAAGCCGCCCCAGCGCGCTCCAGCGACGCCAGCACGCTGTCCGTGAACCACGTCGCGTCGCGAAACTCGAAGGCGTAGCGGTACCGATCGGGCAGGGCCTCCAGGAATGTCTGCAACCGGGCTTCGTTCACTCGCCAGCGAGGGGGGAGCTGGAACAGCACGGGGCCGAGCTTCTTGCCCAGGATGGCGATCGCGTCGAAGAATCGCGTGATGCTCTGCTTCGGATCACCGAGCTTTTTCATGTGCGTGATGAAGCGGCTCGCCTTGCAGGCGAACACGAAGTTCTTGGGCGTCGCGTCCCGCCAGTGTTCGAGCGTGGCTTCGCGCGGCAGACTGTAAAAGGTGTTGTTGATCTCAACGGTGCGGAAGCGCTGCGCGTAGAAGGGGAGGAATTGCTCGCTCGTCATGCGCTTCGGATAGAAGGGTCCCACCCAATGGCCGTAGTGCCACCCCGACGTGCCAATATGAATATGAATGTGACGGGATGCCATCCAACGCGGGTATTCGAAGGGTCCGCCGCGCTATTGTTCGCGACGGGGGAGGTCCAGCGTCAGGTTCAGCAGCTCCGATTCCCCAAGCACCCGATCGCGCAGCGACGAATCCGAGCGTAGCAGCTTGGCGCCCAGTCCCATCGCCAGATTCTTGTAGATAACGACGCCGATATCCGGGCGTCTCCGCACGAGGTCCGAGAGGTCGCGGTGGGCCAGCGCGGCCACCTCAACGCGCGTCTCGGCCGTGGCCGTGGCGCTGTGAGGCCGGTGGGCGAGCAGTGATAGCTCGCCGAAGGCTTCGCCCTTGCCCACCGTGCCGATTCCGACCGCCGGCCTGCCCGCGCTGATCCCGACTTTCCCATCGAGCACCAGGTACATGGAATGCGCCGGCTCCGCTTCGGCGAAAATTCGCTCGCGGGCCTTGTACTCGTGCACCGAGCAAGAGCCGGCCAGGCGTAGCACCTGTTCGTCGTCCAGCCCTCGAAACAGCGGGATCTCCGCCACCGCCTCGGCCATGCGCGGGACGATCGCCCGGGTCGTGAAGCCGCGCATCACGACATCGGCCAACTCCTTGACCGGCCGCGCGAGCTCCACATGCCCCAGATCCTGCAGCTTGACGAGCCGCACCATCTTGACGATATCAAGACGCTCGACTTCGTGAAACACCATGGCCGGGATATAGGCCGCCGGCAGGAAATTCAGCTCGAGCAAGGTGCGCTGCATGCGCGGCGCGTGGGCGCTCACGTCGATCTCGATGTACTCGACCTTCCGCTCCTCCCGACATTTTCGCTCGAACTCCGTGAGCAGGAAGCGGATGACCTGATCGTCCAACGCGATGAGCTCGAAGACCTGCACCGTGTGCTCATGCGACTCCTCGATGAACCCGATCGCGCCGATGACGCGATCATCATCCAGCGCCAGAAAATAATGCGCGTGCCGCGCCTTCAGCCGGAAAAACCCATATTCGAGCCGCATAGATCCGAAGACCTCCCGATGGCGGACACGCCCGCGCTCAATACGGAGCAATGCGGGAAATCCGCGGACCGAGAGCTCCTGAATCCGAAACGGTCCGCCATGCGGATAGGGCGCGGACTCTTCATCGACGATCACGTCGGGGCTCATGCCCGCCCCCCGCAGCACCAGATGCGCCAGGGGGTACACCTCCGGGATCACCCTGGGGTTGTTGCCGCGGAGCGCGAGCGCATCCCCGAAGCATCGGGCCAGCAAGGCAAAGCTCTCGCGCCGCTGGAACAAGTGTCGCAAGGGCAGGAATCCAACCGGGAAGAAACGGTGCTTGAGGCTGATTCGCTGCGCATAGGGGTGTATCGTTCTCCCGACGACGATGCCAACGTGCAACCGGTCCTGGATGGCCTCGATGCGGCGCTGCATCAGCAGCTGGCCGACTCCGGCTCGGCGAAAATCCGGATGCACCGCCAAACGGCCGAACTCGCCGACCAGATCGGAATGCGCTCCGTAGTCGAGCAGGACGGAACCCGTGCCCACGACTTTGCCGGTCTTGCGGTCTTCAGCGACCAGCATCAGGGCGTCGTCACTGAATACCGATCGCTTCAGCCAGTGCTCGTCGTAGACCTCGTGGTGCGGATAATCGTCTCCATAGACCGAGACGAAGATGTCGCGGATCTCAGGGATGTCGCGCTCGGCCGCTTCGCGAATCTTGATCATGACGGGCCCGGCCCTCCTTCCGATCGGGCCTGGCGCAGCATCACCCCGGCGTGTTTGGCGACGGCCACGAAGTAGTCGGCCCCCACGCCGAGGGCCTCTTCGTCGAAGTCGAACCGGCTCGAATGAGCGGGGAATCCCTCGCGCCCGGGCACCTGGGCGCCAAAGCGCACGTACGCACCAGGAATCTTCTCGAGGTAATAGCTGAAATCCTCCGCGCCCATGTTCGCGGTACGGAGCGGGAGCACGTTGCGTTCGCCCACTACTTCGAAGGCCGCCTGCCTCGCCAGCGCGGCCATCCCGGGCGAGTTGACGAGGGGCGGCGTGCCCATGGCGATCGAGACCGTGATCTTGGCTCCGTGGAGCTGCGCGATGGAGTCCGCGATCCGCTTAATGGAGGCGTTCAGGTGTCGCCTGACCTCCGGATCCTGGGCGCGGACCGTCCCCTCCAGCGACGCTTGTCCTGCGATCACATTGTGGGCCGTTCCAGCATCGAACCGCCCGATGGACACGACAGAGGGGTGGGCCGGATCGACCTCCCGTGACACGATGGTCTGGAGGGCCATCACCATCAAGCTGCCGACGACCACGGCATCGATGCTCTCGTGCGGCCGTGCTCCATGGGCGCCCTGTCCCATGATCTCGATGCGAAACGAATCGGAGGAGGCGTTGACCGGCCCCTCGCTCACGACGATGCTGCCGGCCTGATAATGCCGGTCGAGATGGCCGCCGAAGATCATGCCCGCCCCGTCCAGCACTCCTTCCTTGATCATGGCCAGCGCGCCGGCCGCCTTTTCCTCCGCCGGCTGGAACAGCAATCGAACGGGGGCCGGCAGTCGCGGTTCCCGCTGCAGCAAGGCAGCGGCGCCGAGGAGCATGGCGGTGTGCCCATCATGGCCACAGGCATGCATGACGCCCTCGGCCACGGACGCGAACTCGAGGCCCGTCTCTTCCTTGATCGGCAGTGCGTCCGTGTCCGCCCGCAAGACCACGCAGGGCACGCCCACCTCGCCCGGGATATCGGCCACGACCCCGGTCCCGGCCACCTCGGGGGTGTGGTCCACGCCGAGCTCCTCCAGAAAACGGCAGATGCTCGCCGCGGTTTGGTGCTCGTGTCCACTCAGCTCGGGGTGCCGATGCAGCTCCCTGCGAATCTCGATCAACTTGTTCAGTAGGTCGCGCTCCACCATGGCGTCATGACCTTCCCCCGGGGGGCGCCTGTGTGAGGCTCTCGCCACCCGGTACCACACACCTGCCTCCGTTGTTTCCGCAAAAAGCATGCTCACGATGTCGCTTATCATCTCGCTATTTAGCACCAGCGCGGGGCCCTCACTTGTCGCAATTTTCCCCTGCGCGGCCGGGGACATGGCGAATTCTGCTACAGCGGGTCAACGCCCCCATTGCGCCAGGACTCCCAATCGCCTTAACCAGCCTGCCCTGGCCCGGGCTCTGAGGAGCGCTCGGGCCAGAGGCGACTGGTCCGCCCCTTGCTTAATGTCTGGGACCGAATGGGAGCGATCATGCCCTGGGAACCGATCAGCAAGGCGCTTCGACAGGCAGCGGTGTTGCCCAACCTCGCTCGGTACGAAGAGGCCGTCGCGGCCTTTTCGTGGCGACAGGCTGAGCAGGACCTGACCGGCCTGCCCGGCGGACAGGGCCTCAACATCGCGCACGAGGCTGTGGACCGGCATGCGACGGGCGTCCGCGCCAACCATCTCGCGATTCGCTGGCTCGGCAAGAACGGACAGAGCCGAGACTTCACCTACGCGGAGCTCCGCGACCTGACCAATCGCTTCGCGAACGTCCTCCGGCAGCTGGGTGTCGGTCAAGGCGATCGAGTCTACGCCTTGGCCGGTCGCATTCCTGAGCTTTACGTCGCGGCCCTCGGCACCCTCAAGCATCGCAGCGTCTTCTGTCCATTGTTTTCCGCCTTCGGCCCGGAACCGATCCGCGCCCGCATGGCCATCGGCGAAGCGAAGGTGCTCATCACGACCGCCTCGCTTTACGAGCGCAAGGTCGCGCCGCTGCGTTCCTCGTTGCCACATCTCGCGCACGTGCTGATCGTCGGCGAGTCCGGCGACTCAACAAACCTGCCGCACACGCGGGACCTCCGTCGCCTCATGGAGGAGGCCGAGGCGCAATACAAGATCGGCCCCACCGACCCGGAGGACATGGCGCTCTTGCATTTCACCAGCGGGACGACCGGCACGCCCAAAGGTGCCGTGCACGTGCACAAGGCTGTGGTCGCCCACCATGCGACGGGCAGACTCGCCCTCGACCTGCATCCCGACGATATCTTCTGGTGCACGGCCGATCCGGGGTGGGTGACTGGCACGTCCTACGGCATCATCGCGCCACTGACGAATGGAGTGACCAGCATCGTGGACGAGGCGGAGTTCGACGCCGAACGCTGGTACCGCACGCTCGAGGAACAGAGGGTGACGGTCTGGTATACGGCGCCCACCGCCATCCGGATGATGATGAAGGCGGGCGCCGAGCTGGTGAGAAAACACGATCTCCGAGCGCTCAGGTTCCTCGCAAGCGTGGGCGAGCCGCTCAACCCCGAGGCGGTGGTGTGGGGACAGCAGGCGTTTGGCCACCCCTTTCACGACAACTGGTGGCAAACAGAGACGGGCGGCATCATGATCGCCAATTTCGCCGCGATGGACGTGCGGCCCGGCTCCATGGGGCGACCCCTGCCGGGTATCGAGGCCGCCATCGTGACGAGGGCGGAGGATGGCACCGTCCGCGAAATCACGGAACCCGATGTGCAAGGAGAGCTGGCGCTGCGCCCAGGCTGGCCCTCGATGTTTCGCGCGTACTTGAACGAGCCCGAGCGGTACAAGAAGTGTTTCTCGGGAAATTTCTATCTCACCGGCGACCTCGCCAGGCGCGATCGAGACGGCTACTTCTGGTTCGTGGGGCGAGCCGACGACGTCATCAAGACGTCCGGCCATCTGATCGGGCCGTTCGAGGTCGAAAGCGCGCTGATCGAGCACCCGGCCGTTGCCGAGGCCGGCGTCATCGGCAAACCGGACCCGGTGGCACTGGAGGTCGTGAAAGCCTTCGTGTCGCTCAAGGACGGTTACGAGCCGTCCCATGCGCTCCAGCGCGAGCTCCTCGGTCACGCCAGGAAGCGCCTCGGTGCAGCCGTAGCCCCCAAGGAGATCGAGTTCCTGCCCTCCTTGCCAAAGACGCGCAGTGGAAAGATCATGCGACGCCTCCTCAAAGCCAGGGAACTGGGTCTTCCCGAAGGCGATACATCGACACTCGAAAGTTCGTAAAGACGTAAGTGGGTACATGGGTAACTGGGACATCGAGAATACAGGGCAATACGGAAAACAGTTCAGTGCTCAAACAACAGCGGCTAGGATTTCTCCATTCTCCAATTACCTATTTACCGAATTACCTCATTACGGCTGAGCGAAGCGATGGCGAACGAACCTGATCGTGACAAAGCACTGAAGCTGCTGCACGACATGTTGCGGATCCGCCGCTTCGAGGAGAAGACGGCCGAGCTGTACAGCCTGGGCAAGATCCGCGGATTCCTGCATCTCTATATCGGTGAGGTAGCGGTGGCGGCGGGCGCCATTCCCGTCCTGCAGCCCGCCGACGCCATCGTCGCCACCTATCGGGAGCACGGCCACGCCCTCATGCGAGGCACCCCGATGGGCGCGCTGATGGCCGAGCTCTACGGCAAGGTCGACGGCTGCAGC
>JBFGRM010000074.1:0-10172 GCA_041563675.1 Nitrospiraceae bacterium
AAAGGAAGCCGGAAGCGGAGAGAGGAGTAGAAGAAGAAAGGGACGCGCGGGAGACGTCCGGCGTGGAACCCGGAACGCTGGCTATCGCGACTTGAGATATTTGAAGAACTCGGAGTCAGGACTGAGGACGATCGTGGTTTTCTCCCCAATGCTTTTCTTGTACGCTTCCATGGAGCGGGTGAACTCGAAGAATTTGGGGCCCTTTCGGTAGGCCCCCGCGTAGATCCGAAACGCCTTGGCGTCTCCTGCTCCGCGCAACTCCTCGGACTCCTTGTAGGCCTGGGCCAGGAGAATCTCCCGGTCCTTCTCGGCTTCGGACCTGATCTTCTGGGCCTCCTCGGCGCCCTCGGCGCGATACTGCTTCGCCTGCCGTTCGCGCTCCGCCTGCATCCGAGCGAAGACTGCTTTCTCGTTCTGCTCGGGCAAATCCGCCCGTTTGATGCGCACGTCGTGGATCGCGATCCCGTACGCGCCGGCCTTTTCGTTCGAGCGTAGGGTGACCACGTGCATGACGTCCGCCCGCGTCTTTGAGACGATCTCCGACAAGTCGTGCCGGCCGAGCTCGACGCGCAGCTCCGAATAAATGATATCGTGGAGCCTTCGAAGGGCGCCGCCTTGAGACCCGAAAGACTGATAGACCTTGAGCGGGTCGAGAATCTGCCACTTGGCGTAATTGTCGATCAGGATGGTCTTCTTGTCCTGCGTGATGACTTCCTCGGGATCCGAATCGTAATCGAGCAGCCGCTTGTCGAAGTAGGTCACTTCCTGGATGAAGGGGATTTTGAAGTACAGCCCGGGCTCGGTCAGATTGCGCTTCGGGTCGCCGAGCTGGACGACGATCGCCGTCTCCGTGATGTCGACGACGAAGAACGGGCTGATGCCCAGCATGAAGAGCACCACCGTGACGACGAGGAGCGCAATAATGATGTTCTGTTTCGTCATCGTTTCGCCTGCCGACTACTGCCCCTTGGAGGGTTGACGGTCCCGCCTCATCTGATCCAACGGAAGATACGGGAGTGTCCGCTCCGCGACCTTCTTGTCGATGATGATCTTTTCCACGTTCGGCATGATCTCTTCCAGCGTTTCGATGTAGATCCGTTTGCTGATGATGTCCTTGGCCTGGTTGTATTCCTTCAGCAAGGCCGAGAAGCGGTTGGCTTCTCCCCGCGCGCGCTCGATGCGAGCCTGCGCGTAGCCCTTCGCCTGGTTGACCATCTGCGCCGCCTCGCCCTTGGCCTTCGGAATGATGTCGTTGCGATAGCTTTGGGACTGGTTGATCAGCTTTTCGCGATCTTCCTTGGCGCTCGCCACGTCCTTGAAGGCCGCCGCGACCGCCTGGGGCGGATCGACGTCCTGCAATTGTACGGCCTGGATCGACACGCCGGCCTGGTACGAGTCCAGGATGCCTTGGAGCAGGACCATCGTCTCGTTTTGAATCTGCGCCTTGCCGACCGTCAGCACCTCGTCGATCTTGCCGGAGCCGATGACCTCCCGCATCGAAGCTTCCGCGGCGTTCTTGATCGTCTCCGGCACGCCGTCGACCTGGAACAGGAAGTTGCGGGCGTCCTTGATCCGGTACTGCACGATGAACTCGACCCCGACGATATTCTCGTCACCGGTCAGCATGAGCGCCTCGCGGGGCAACATCTGCTGGCGACCGCGCGGGTCGGTGCGGAACCCGACCTCGATCCGGTGTACTTTCAATACCTTGGGCTGCAGAACGGTTTCGACGAAGGGGATCTTGAAGTGAGGGCCTGAGCCGACGATGCGGGTGACGTCGCCGAAACGCTTGACGACGCCTTCCTCGTCCGGCGCCACGATGAAGACGGCCTGCCAGGCAAGCAGAACGACGAGGATGATCCAGATGATCTTCCCGAATCCACGGGAGGGCATGAGCTGCCGGAGCTGATCCTGCGCCTGGCGCAGGACATCCTCCAGCGGATCACCGCCTTTGCGACCCCAAGGATCCTTCGGCTCCCAAGACATGCGGATCACTCCGAGCTGAGAGAAGTCACAAAATGGCCCGAGCAGCCAACAGCAAAGTCACGATAACAGAGTTACGGAACAGGAGCAACCCATAACCGCGCCTATAGGAATGAAGGTACGTGGTCAACGCTGAGGCCAATCGTGTAGCGTGCAAGGGGAGAGAGGTCATGGAAAGGATCAGCGGATCGCGAGATACACGAACGCCGCGATCAGCCCGCTGCACGGAAGCGTCACCACCCAGGCCAGGACCATGTCCCGAACGGTGTGCCATCGCACGGTGTTGAGGCCCTTGAGCATGCCGATCCCGACGATGGCCGAGCTGCCCACGTGGGTCGTGGACACGGGCAGGCCGACCGTCGCTGCGGTCAGGACGATGGAGGATGTGGTGAGATTGGCCGATAACCCTTCGCTGTGGTTCATGGTCGTGATCTTTTCGGCCAGCACCTCCGTCACGCGCAGTCCCGCCAGCACGCTGCCGAGTCCCATGGCGAGCGCCACCCCGGCGAACGCGGCTACTCGCGGGCTCGTGCCCCATGTGGACAGCGCTTCGCCCAGCAACAGAATCGCCACGATCTTCGGCGCATCGTTTGCGCCGCGCGCGAAGGACGCCAGGCCGCTGGAAAGCCAGTGGACTGAATCCAGCCCGAACACCAGCCCGCGCAAGCCCGCCCGATCGCATTGCGCGGGAACCGCGATGACGGGTTGTCCCAGCGCCGCGGTTTGAAACAGCGTGCGTGTCGAGCCGTGGGCGTCGACATGCACCAGCGCGCGGGCCTGCGGCATGAAGCAGAGGCACGCCGCCTCCCAACGGGAAGCCAGGGCTCGAATGAGCGGATGAATCATACCGGCGAGCACGAAGGCGAGCAGGGGGCTGAGCAGGAGCGGCAGCACGATCTTTGCGGTGATGCCGTCCCAGAGCAGCCCCTGGCTCCCCAGAGCCACCCACCCTCCGCCGACGATCGCGCCCGTGAGCGCATGCGTCGTGGACACCGGCAACCCGGTCCTCGAGGCGAAGAGCACCCAGGCCGACGCGCCGGCGAGCACGCTCAACGCGAGCTCGGGAGGCAGGGTTCCGTCCGCGTCTACCAGGCCGCGGGCGAAGGTCTTCACCATGGCGGTCGCCAGGAACCCGGCGGCGAGCGCGCCGGCGACCGTCCAGCCGGCCCCCCAGAAGATCGCTTTCCGATAGCTCGTGACGCCGCTGCCGACGAGGGTGGCCACGGCCTTCGACACATCGTTGCTGCCGTTGGCAAAGGCCAGCGTCAACACAAACACGACCGTGAGAGTAAATACATCAATCATGCATCGATACGTGACTCAAGAAGTAAGAGTTCCGAATGGTTTCTCTCCCCTTACGCCTCACCCCTTACCCCTCACGCTTATGTGACTGATCCTCCGCAGGACGATCCCGAGCCCGCGGTGCAGCCATAACAATGGTTGCCCGTCATGATGCGTCGCCGCTGGAGCCGGGCTAGATCGAAGTCTCGAATGTGGGCGGGAGCGCCGTGATCGACGGGGAGATCAAGCATCTGGTTGAAATCGCAGTCATACAGCACGCCGTCCCACCCCACCGATAACGTATGGCGGCACATCACGCCGGCCGCGGCCGTCGGGTTGAACGCGTTCGCAAGCCGCTCCATGTAGCCTTCGTAGTTCCCCGTCTCGATGAGGAATTCGAGAAAACGGCTGATCGGCATGTTGGTGATCGTGTAGAGATGATTGAAATAGACGCCAAAACGCGCGGCGAGCTCGCGTTTGAATTGTCGCTCGATGGCTTCCTGTTGAGGCGGCAGGAAGGCGCCGACCGGGTTGTACACGAGATTCAGCAGCAGCCCTGTGTCGTCCCGTCCGTATCCCAGCGCATTAAGGAGCCGGAGGGCCTCGATCGACTTCTCGAAGACCCCGTCTCCTCGCTGGGCGTCCGTCTGTGACGCCTTGTAGTAGGGCAGGGAGGCGATCACCTCCACTCGGTGATCGGCGAGAAATCGCACCAAATCGTGCTGGGAGGGCAGGAGCAGGACGGAGAGGTTGCACCGATCGATGACGTGACGGTCCAAAGCGCGCGCCTGCTCGACGAGCCAACGGAAATTCGAGTTCAGCTCGGGGGCGCCGCCAGTGATGTCGAGGGTCGGGATATCGTTGCGAGCCAGGGCCCGGAGGCACAGCTCGGCGGTTTCCCGGGACATGACCTCCGTCCGATCGGGCCCGGCGTCGACGTGGCAATGTCGGCAGGTTTGGTTGCAGAGCTTGCCGACGTTGACCTGGAGGACCGAGATGCCCGTGGCGTGCAGGGGCGAGAGACCGACCTGCGCGAGCTTGGTCTCGAAGCCCGGACAGGCGGCCGTCGCGTTCAGCACGCGCAACTGCTCTTCGGATGAGGCGAGGGGGCTCCGGCGTTTGATCAAGCTCAGTGCCATGCGGGCTCTTGGTGGGAATGAGTGCACATGGGGGAAGGACTCACCTGGTCGAGACGGCCTCCGCCGGCTGCGGAAACGTCAGGCGGCAACAGCCGAAATCGAGACCGTACCGCTCACGCCGTCCCAGGGCCCGCTGGACATCCGGCACCACGCGATAACACACCCGCCTGCCCTCGCGGACGCCCTCGACGAGCCCGGCGTCACGAAGGATGCGGAGGTGATGGGAGATGTGGGGCTGTCCTCGTCGGATCTCCCTGCCCAGGTCGGTCACGCATTTCCGGCCGGCCAGGAGCGACATTAAAATACGCAGCCGGGTCTCATCCCCGAGCGTTCGCATGAGAGCCGCGCAGGTCTGCGAGTTGACGGTCAGTCGCGTGACGCGCCTCAGCAACAGTCCCCTCCGGGGTTGCAGGAGACCTGGTCACCGGCGACGGCTTCCCCCGCGCGATTGATGATGGCAAAGTGTCCGCGATAGGCGTCATTCATCAGGACCGTCAGCGTCTTCGAGCAGATTTCCAGCGGCACGCCGCGCCGGTAGACGTGGTGGTCGTCGTCGCCGGCTTCCATGAAGGGCCCGGAGAGCATCGCAAAGTGACCCTTCCACACGCAGGGAGCCTGCTCGGGCAGGATGGCCGTGAGCCTCGGATCTGACGGCAGCAACGGCGTCCTCTCCTCGGACAGGAGAAAGAGAGATGCCAGTGGAGGCGTCTTGAGAATGTGCGCGGTCGGGGCGTCGATGGCTTGCGGAACGCCGCGCTCGTACGCGTGGCCCAGCTCGTCCACGACGCGGCTGAAGGGACCCCGCAACGTGGCGAAACGAATGCCATTGGGCTCGGGCGCGGGCCCCAGCTTGTACCCGGTCAGCGTGAGGGAGAGAAAATGAATTCCATCGATGACCCGCCAGGGGATAAAGGCCGTCTGGTGCACGCCGAGGAGCCCCGCCTGTGTCAAACCGTTGATGTAGTCGTGCAGGGGAAGCGCGCCCGAGAGGCAATCGCCCCATTTCTCCGTATCGTACAGGAGATAGTTGGGCATGGGCTGGTCGCAGACGATATCGGAGATCGTGAAGCGGCCGCCGGGCTTGAGGACGCGGAACATCTCCCGGAACACCCGGTGCTTGTCCGGAGCCAGATTGATCACGCAGTTGGAGATGATCAGGTCGACGCTGTTGTCTTCCACCGGCATGGCGTCGGCCATGCCCTTGCGGAACTCGGTGTTGGGGGCGCTGTAGCCGAGCTTGGCCGCAACCAGCGGCGCATTCCGACGTGCTAGCACCAGCATCTCATCCGTCATGTCGATGCCGATCACCCGTCCGGTCGGGCCCACCCGGCGCGACGCTTCGAAGCAGTCGATCCCGCCGCCCGAGCCGATATCCAGCACCGTTTCACCGGGATGCACCGTGTTCAGCCCGGCGGGGGTGCCGCAGCCATAGGAGACTTTGAGTACGTCGTCCGGGATGAAGGCTCGGAGCTCCTCGAAGTTGTAGCCGGTCGGGCAGCACATCTGCTCGCCGGTCGTGACGGCGCGCGCATAGCGCGCGCTGACTTCCTGGGTTACGGTGTCGTTGACCATGCGTACCTCTGTGGGGGGTGAGCGATCGAGATATGGAGATTGGTCTATGTACCAGCGGCGACATTACAGGTCAATTCGTTTCTTTTTCCGGAGCCTTCTGGAGGGCCCTGTATGCTGTCGTACAGAGCGGGGCGCGGCGCGCCACGGACTGGCGCCAGCTAGGGAAACTCGGCCCGGGCCGGCCACGACGGCGAGGAAACCCTCGTATGAGTCAGGACCTTCGCTCGGGTGACGCGCTAGCCAGCCCGGAGGATTCGTGCTAGAAACTCGCCCCATACCGGGTCCCGGCTGGCGCGGGGTCCTGCGAGTAGGGGATCGTGCGCCGCTGACAGAAAGAGAAGCTCGGTCCGGGATTGCGCTCTCGGGGAGGTGTTCCCATGAAGAGCAGAATTCTGGCATCGCTCGATCACATCGAAGCGGACGAGCAGGTTCGCATTTTCTACGCCTGCGAATCGGGAAGCCGCGCCTGGGGCTTCGCCTCTCGGGACAGCGACTATGACGTACGATTCCTCTACGTCCACCATCCCAACTGGTACCTGTCCGTCGACCTGGAGCACAAGCGGGACGTCATCGAGCGGCCGATCGTCGAGCGCCTGGACGTGAACGGCTGGGATTTTCGGAAGGCGCTGCTCCTGCTGCGCAAATCGAACCCGCCCTTGCTGGAATGGCTCGATTCGCCGATCGTGTATCGGGACCAGTACGACATCGTGGACGTCGTGCGGAAGCTGGTGCCCAAGGCCTACTCCCCGGTCGCCTGCCTGCACCACTACCTGCACATGGCGCAGGGCAACCTGCGGGAGTACCTGCAGGGGGAGACGGTCTGGACCAAGAAGTATTTTTACGTCCTGCGCCCGATACTGGCGATCCGCTGGATCGAGCGGGGGTATGGCGTGGCCCCGACGGAGTTCAACAAGCTCGTCGAGCGCCTGGTCGAGGACGAGGCCCTGCGGCGGGACATCAAGAAGCTGATGGAGCGAAAGCGGAGCGGGGACGAGCTGGACCGGGGCCCGCGGGTCGCGGTGATCAGCGATTTCATCGAGGGCGAGATCGCGCGACTGGAGCAGGTGCGCTGGGGGAAGAAGGATGCGATGATCCCGGTGGAAATGCTGAATGACGTGTTCCGCCTGGCCTTACACCGGGTCTGGGAAGGCGGCGGGTATGCGGCTTGACGTCGCGGTTCCGAACCAAACCCTGGCCTCCGCGCTGGCCACCATCTGCGAGCTGGCCACCCGGGCGGGAGGGCGGCCGTTGCTGGTCGGGGGCTGCGTGCGGGACGCGGTGTTGGGGCTCCCCCTGCATGATCTCGACATCGAGGTGTTCGGGCTTGCGCCGGAGCGGCTGCGGGCGCTCATCGGCTCGCGCTATCCGCTCGAGGAAGTGGGGCGCGCCTTTCCGGTGCTGAAGCTCCACGGGATGCCGGTGGACGTCTCCATTCCCCGCTGCCGGTCGGGCTCGGCCACCGGCCACGCATCGCTGGAGGCGCAATGTGATCCGGGGATGAGCGTCGAGGAGGCGGCCTCCCGTCGTGATTTCACGATCAACGCCATGGCCTGGGACCCGGCCAGTCGTGAGGTGCTCGATTCGTTCGGGGGGCTGCGCGACCTGGAGACGCGCGTGCTCCGGCACACGTCGGACAAATTCGTGGAGGACCCGCTGCGCGTCCTGCGCGGCATGCAGTTCGTGGCACGGTTCGATCTGACGGTCTCTCGAGACACGGTTGCGCTTTGCCGCTCGTTGACGATCGAGAGGATCCCCGCCGAACGACTGTTTGAGGAATGGAAAAAACTCCTCCTGCGAGGGCGGCGACCGTCACGGGGCCTGGAGTTTTTGGCCGACTCGGGGTGGACGCGGTTCTTTCCCGAGCTGGAACCCTTGCGGGGCTGTGCGCAAGAGCCCGACTGGCATCCCGAGGGCGATGTCTGGATCCATACGCTCCACTGCCTCGACGCCTTCGCGAATGAACGGCTCGGAGACGAATGGGAGGACCTCGTTGTCGGGTTCGCGGTGCTGTGCCATGACTTCGGCAAGCCGGCGACGACACGGCGCGAGCGCGGCCGCATCACGTCCAAGGGGCATGAGCCGGCGGGGGAGGGGCCCACGCGCGCCTTCCTCGGCCGGCTCACCAACCAGCGGGAGCTGGCCGATCAGGTGGTGGCGCTCGTCCTCACCCACCTGTGTCCCCAGGCCCTGTATGACGCGCGTGCCGGTGACAGCGCCATCCGCAGGCTGGCGCGTCAGATCGAACGCATCGACCGGCTCGTCCGGGTCGCCCGCTGCGACCAGATGGGGCGGCCGCCGCGCCCCTTCGACGGCTTTCCGGCGGGCGACTGGCTCCTCGCGCGGGCACAGGCGCTGGCGGTCGAGCGGTCCGCACCACAGCCGCTGGTCATGGGTCGGCACCTCCTGGAGCTGGGCCTCAGCCCCGGCCCCCGCATCGGAAAAGTTCTCGACGCCTGCTACGAAGCGCAGCTCGACGGCGCATTCTCCACGGTCGAGCAAGGGATCGAGCACGCGAAGGTCCTGCTTTCGCGTGAGGGTGAGTCCTGTGGAGGCCCAGCGAAGTAAGGTCTTCCGACGCCAGGCGACAGTCGGACGAGTCGCTGATCACGGAGCCCTTCTCCCCCTCCGGGGGAGAGGGCCGGGGTGAGGAGGCCAAGGCGGGTCAGCTCATTCGGCGAATTTTTAAGAGACGATCTTAGAGGTATGTGATGAAGGAATCGCAATCCGATGCCCTGGTCCTCTTCGGCGCGACCGGTGACCTGGCGTTCAAGAAGATCTTTCCGGCGCTGCATTCGATGGTCGCGCGAGGGCGCCTCACGGTGCCGGTCATTGGGGTGGCGAGGGAGGAGCGAGGCGCCGATGAGCTGCGAGCGCGGCTTCGCGCCAGCGTGGAGCAGTCCGGCGAGGGCCTCGATGAGCGGGCGCTGGCCCAGCTCTCGGAGCTGTTTCATTACGTGCACGGGGATTACAACGACGAGTCGACTTACGACCGCCTGCGGAAGGCCCTCGGAAAGGCGCGGCACCCGGTCTATTATCTCGCAATCCCTCCCAGCCTGTTCCCCAAGGTCGTCGAGTCGTTGGGTCGATCCGGCTGCGCCACCGACGCCCGCGTGGTGGTGGAGAAACCCTTCGGCCGTGACCTGGCGTCGGCGCAGGAGCTGAACCGCACGCTTGCCCGGACCTTCGACGAGTCGGCCATCTTCCGGATCGATCATTACCTCGGCAAGGAATCGATCCAAAACATGCTGTATTTCCGCTTCGCCAACACCTTCCTGGAGCCCATCTGGAACCGCAATTTCGTGGACAGCGTCCAGATCACGATGGCGGAGAAGTTCGGCATCACGGGCCGCGGCCGATTCTACGAGGAAACCGGGGCGATTCGCGATGTGGTGCAGAACCACCTCCTCCAGACCGTCGCCAACCTGGCCATGGAAGCCCCCGTGGGTGTGGAGGGTGAGGCGCTGCGCGACGAGCGGGCGAAGGTGTTTCGCGGGATCCGCCCCCTGACCGGCCGCAGCCTCGTGCGGGGACAGTTCCGCGGCTATCGTGACGAGCAGGGGGTGGCCGCCGACTCACAGGTGGAGACCTTCGCGTCCATGCGGATCCATGTCGATTCCTGGCGGTGGCAGGGCGTGCCCTTCGTCATCCGGGCCGGCAAGTGCCTGCCGGCGACGGCGACCGAAGTGGTCGTCAGGCTGAAGCGGCCGCCCCAGGACGTGTTCGGGGAAACGCTGGCCGGCGGACCCAACTACGTGCGCTTTCGTTTGGGACCCGATCAGGTGGCGGTCGCGATCGGGGCCCGGGCGAAGGTCCCGGGAGAGCAGATGAAAGGGGAGGAAATCGAGCTTTTCGTCTGCCGCCAGCAAGGGGACGAGATGGCGGCCTATGAGCGGTTGATCGGCGACGCGATGCTCGGTGACGCGACGCTCTTCGCCAGGCAGGACGGCGTCGAGGCCGCGTGGCGCATCGTCGATCCCGTGCTGAAGATGAAGACCAAGGTCTACGAGTACGAGCCCGGCACGTGGGGCCCGAAGGAGTCGCAGACTCTCGTCTCGGACCTCGGCGGCTGGCACAATCCGAGCAACGGCGAGTAGTGCAGGCTTTTCAGCATTGCCTCTCAATATTTCATGACGCCCTATCCGACGTTTGTACGGCATCCCCGTCATCTCTCCATGCCCATCCAGTGAGAAGCGAAAC
>JBFGRM010000075.1:0-9997 GCA_041563675.1 Nitrospiraceae bacterium
CCAGCTCCCGTTTCTTCGCCGCACAATCCACGGAACGGGTCCGTACCGCCTCCACATCGATGCCGCTTCTGATGACCACGCAGCGATCGGCCGGGAACAACCCGACCTCCACCCCCCGACGCCGAGTCGCCTCCGAGACGGCGAAGAATCTGGTCGTCAGCGGGGCCGCGGCGCGCTCAGCGGTGACGAAGGCCAGCCGCTTGAGCGCCGGCTGCTGGGCATGAAAGCCGAACCCGTGAATGGAATGGACGATGATGGGAACGCGGGCGAGCTTGGCGGCCCAACGTCCGATGATGCCGGCCTTGGAGCTGTGCGTGTGAACGATCGTGGGCTTCAGTCGCAGAAAGAGCCGGAGCAGCGCGATCGTGGCACGCAGATCTCTGAGTGGGCTTACCGGTCGCACCAGGGTGGGGACCTGATGAAATTCCACACCCGCCAGGGCCCGTGCCTCGTCATCGAGGGCACCCGGCTCGCCGGTCACGAGGACCGGCCGATATCGTGCCGGATCGAGATGGGAGACGGTGAACAGGGTGTTCTGCTGGGCGCCGCCCAGCTCCAGCTTGGTGATGACATGCGCGACCGTCACAGCCATGCCGACTACCGTTTCGACTGATGCCGTTCGCGGAGCCGTAGGGCCGCCTGCTTGCCCTGCAGCATCGCGTCTTCCATGGAGGTGTGCTCCCAGCGACCGTACCGCCCGATCGACTGGATGCCCCTCCGCTCCAGCTCCGCCAGAATCTCCGGGAGGGCCCTGGCCCGATGCCGGTCGAACAGAACGTAGGCGTAGTGGATATCCTTCACGTCGGCGACCAGGATCTCGTCCGTGGGCCGGAGGATGCCTGCCCGCTGAAGACCCTGCCGGACGGCGGCGATGATCTCGGCGGGGGGCCGCGCATTCGACGCGAGATGCGAGAGCTCCACGTACATCGAGCTGCAGCCCTCGGGACCCAGCGCCGGTGCAAAGTTCATCGGAAAGCCGACGCGGTAGAAGGGATAGGCGTGCTCAGGAAAGTAGATCCAGTGCTTGTCACTGAGGCCCGCGCGCGCGACACCGAGGTTGACGTTGTACACGGACGCGCAGCGCAGACCCGCCGTCGCCTCCCGCACCCATCCGGGCAGGTCGGTGCAGCGCGCCACCAGCTCCGGGACCGGCATCGTCGACACCAGGTCTTCATATTCGACCAGGGAGCCGTCGCTCAGCACGGCGCGCCGTCGCGTCGTGTCCACCTCGACCAGCTCGGTCCCATAGGCGATGGGCTGTACATCGCCCAAGAACGCCTTCGGGAGGACATCGATGCCGCCCCGGACTGGGTAGAGAAAGGTGGGGTTATACCCGAACGCCTTGTCTTTGATGCCCAAGGCCCCGTTCACGACGTCCCGCAGGTCCGGCTTGGGGACGAGCCACGACACCCAGTCCGAGGTCAGCTCCTCCAGAGAGACCTGCCAGAGCTTCTCATTAAAGGGGATCATGAAGTGCTTTGCGATGCCCTCCCCCAAGTTCTCGAGGATCCATGCGTGAAGGGACCGCTCCTCCGGCGGCATGGCTTGCGGCGGGTTCGTCAGGGTCGCGATGAATCCCAACAGGCAATCGCGCACCACCTCGGGTGGCAGGCCGTGGGTATTCACCTGAAAGGGGTATTCGGTGTAGGTCTCGTGCGAGTACACGAAGGAGCGCCTCACGTGCCGCTCGAGTCTCCCGTCCAGGAGCTGCTCGACGAGCGCCTTGATCTCCGGTCGGCGGAAGTGCAGCAGGTGCCCCGTGAAATCAAACGTGAAGCCGTCGAGTTGGTAGGACCGGCAAAGGCCGCCCGCCTCCTTCTCCTTCTCGACGACCCGATAGGGAACCTGCTCGAGGTGAAACGCCGTGCTGAGACCGGCCAGACCGGCTCCGATGATGAGAATCATGATCCCCTCTGTCCTCGAGGCCCCTGCGAGTCGTGGGCGACCGACCCGCCGACGAGGGCGGCCTCCTTGCGGGTGACATCCACGCGCGTAAGCCCGATGGCCGCGACGCCCATGACCACCACGACGACGCCGCTCAGCACCAGCGCGAGGTCCTGGGGCACCGAGATGACCGTCAGGCCGACCCCCCCGACCACCGCCGTGGCGACGTAGCTGAGGAGCACGACCTGGGGCACGCTGAGTCCCCATTGCCGCAGCCGGATCGCCGTATGATCCGGGCTGCCCAGGAAGACGGGCAGGCCGCGGAGAAATCGAATGTACATGACGAACAAGGTGTCGAAGATCGGGACCCCGAGGATCAGCACGGGGGTCAGGAGTGAGACCGGGTGGTTGATCGTATATTTCCCGATCATCGAGAGCGCCCCCAGCATGCAGCCGATGAACAGGGCACCGGCGTCTCCAAGGTAGATGCGGGCCGGATAATAGTTGTACCGAAGGAACCCCAACAGGCTGCCGCCCAGCGCGGCCAGCATGATGGCGATGGTCGTGTTCCCGTTCATGATGGCGACCACGAACAGCAAGGCCGCGCAGACCAAGCCGACCCCCGCCGCCAGCCCGTCCATGATGTCGAGGAGATTGAACGCATTGATTATGCCGATCATCCAGACCACGGTCAGCGCCAGGGCGAGCCATTCCGGAAGCGACACGATCTCGATGCGGATTCCGCTGCGGATCAGCACGAACACCGCCAGAAGCTGGCCGAGAAGCTTGTTCACGGGCGAGAGCACGCCGAAATCGTCGATCAACCCCAGCATCATCACCAGCGTCCCGGCGAGCACGATCCCCAGGACCTCGTCACGAAACTCGAACGTGAACGCCAGGCTCACGAGAAACGCCAGGTAGACGGCCAGTCCGCCGAGATAGGGAATGGGCTCGCGCTGCTGCTTCAGGCGCCCGTCGGGCTTGTCCACAATGCCGTACTTGAGGGCGGCCCGGCGCGCCACCGGCACACCGTAGAGAGCCAGGGCGAAGGCCAAGAAACCTGTCAAGGCAAACATCAGCATGGAGTCTCGGACAATCCTTTCAAGACGGGTCAGCCGATCCCCCTCTCCCTCCCCCTTCCCCCGGCTGGGGGAGAGGGTCAGGGAGAGGGGGGGACGCGGCCGAGACCGCCGCATACTCCGCTTCGAGATAACGTTCGTAGTGATCCGCCGAGTGTCGACTCATGACGCGCCGCCGCGCCGCCGCGCCCATCTTCCGGCACCGTTCCGGATCCCGAAGCAGGGTGATCACGGCTTGCGCGACCTCCGAGGGCTCCGGCTTGACGCGCAGACCGGTCTCCCCGTCCACGAGCTGCCAGGTCAGCCCCACATCCGTCGCCACCACCGCCAGGCCTGCGCTCATGGCCTCCAGCACACTTTGCGATGGGTAATTGTCCTGTCGCTGCAACGAGACGAAGACCAGCGAGCGGCTCAGCACCGGCGCCAGGTCCGGCTTGAACCCGCACTCCACGGCGGAGTGCAAATCGAGCCGGGCCACCAGCTCGGCCACCGTCTTCGAGAGCGGTCCCTCGCCGAACAGAAAGAATCTCGCATCGGGAATGGCCCGACGAACGGCCGGGAGCGCCTCGACGAACAGCGTCGGGTTCTTATCCTCCACGAGACGCCCGGCAAAGACGACCCAAGGCTCCTTGACGGTCGCCGGCCGGAAATGCTCCGCGTCCACGACGCTACCCGGCGGGACGGCGATCTTGGCCGCATCGAAGCCGTCCTTGACCAGGCTTGCCCGCACGTTCGCCGTCAGCGCGTCGATGCGCGCGCACCGGGCGAGCGCATATCGGTAGAGGGGCAGTCCCGCCGCGCTGCCCAGCATCTGCTCCAGGCTGGGATTCGTGACCGAGACGACCACACGGTGACCCGACCGAAGCAGCAGCAGGGGACAGAGCGTATACGTGCCGCCCAGCGCGGCGTGGAACAGCGCCGCCGGCGCCGTGACGTAGCGCGCGGACAACAGGAACGCAAAGATCACGTAATCCATCTTCCGCATCCAGAATCCCATTCGCCCACACAGGCACCCCAGCGCGCGCGACAGGGCCAGACATGGCTCCGGAAGCCGCCAGACCCGCCGCTCTCGGCCCGTGATCGCGCCGGCCTCGCGGAGGCGCCGCCAGAGCATGCGGTTCACCACGAGAACGGCGCGCCGGTCGCGGTCGGCGCGTTGCGCAAACAGGCGGCCGAGCCGGCGCTCGGCCCCTCCGACTCCCGAGTTATTGATCAGGACATAGACCTGTCGCATGACGCCTCATCGATGAAGCGGCGGCACCACAGCTCGACGTTCAGCCAGCGCCAGATGGCGCGGCTGAGATTGATGCGGCCTGCGACGTGCGCATCGAACGCGCGGAGCGCCGCCTCGGTGTTCACATAGCCCCGCTCGCGTGTCCGCCGATCCGACAGCACCTCACGCACGTAATCGGAAAGCGGGCCGCGGAACCATTGCGCCTCCGGCGTCACAAATCCCATCTTGTCGCGACGGAGACGGACGGGCTCGGGCAGCAGGCCCTTCATGGCCTCGCGGAGGACCCTCTTGGTCTGCCCCTCACGCAGCTTGTACGTCGGGTCGAGGGTGTCGAGAAACTCGACAAGGCGATGGTCCAGGAACGGGAGCCGCGCCTCGACCCCGAAGGCCATCGCATTACGGTCCTCATAGTGGAGCAGTGCCCTCAGCCCGTTCCCGGCCAGCAGGCCCCGCTCGAAGGCGCGCAGGTGCGTGAGGCCCTTGCGCTCCTCTTCGGCACGCGGGCAGAATGTGCGACGGAAGTCCGCCCCCATCCAGCGCGCACTGCCCGTCATCCGCCCACGGATGGCCCGCACCACGGGCGCCGGTAACAGGCTTCGCCCCAGGGTGGCGAGGAGCTCCTTGGGTAAAGACGAATGCACGCGCCGATAGGCGGAGAGCTCGACGGCGAAGCCCCGCAGATCGCCCCGGCCCAGCAAGTCCGCGAACCATGCACCGAAGGCACGGTGATAGCCACCCAACTGCTCGTCGGCGCCCTGCCCGTCGAGGAGCACCTTGACGCCGTGTTGCCTGGCCTGCCGCATCACAGCCCATTGGGCGAAGATGCTCGTGGAGCCGACGGGCTCATCCTGGTGCCAGATGAGCCGCATCATCTGCTCGAGCAGCTCCTTGGGGTCGGGAAAGACGAAGTGCGCGTGCGAACGCGTGTGCGAGACGACGGGGAGGATGAACACCCGCTCGTCGTAGGCCGGGTCCTCGAAGCAGGAGGAGAAGGTCTGGAGCGGCGCGTCATGTCCGCGGAGGGCCTGCGCGACGCAGACGATGGAGGACGAGTCCAACCCTCCGCTGAGACACGAGCCGACCGCCACATCGCTCCGCAGGCGGAGGCGAACGGCGTCCTCGAACAGCTCGCGCAGGCGTCCGACCGCGTCCGCGAAGGACAGGGCTTCTTCCGCAGCAGGCCCGCCCTCCGGCAGACCCCAGTAGCGAACGACGCGCAGCGCACCCTCCTCGACGATGAGCGAGTGCGCCGGCGGCAGTTGCCGGATTTCCGCGAAGAACGTGTGGTCGCCGGCATCGAGGATGGCCTCGTCCAGGTAGTCGAACAGGGCACGGTCGTCGGCCGCCCGCCGCCCACAGGCGGGGAGCAGGGCCTTGATCTCCGAGGCGAACGCAAACCGAGCACCATCCCAGTGGTAGTACAGCGGCTTTTCGCCGAGACGATCCCGGGAGCAGAACAGGCGCCGCCGCGGGGCATCCCAGACCGCGAAGGCGAACATCCCGTTGAACCGCGACACGCAGGCCTCGCCCCATTCGGCATAGGCCGCCAGCAAGACCTCCGTGTCGGACCTGGACAGGAACCGATGACCCTTGGCAGCCAGCTCCTCGCGGAGCTCGAGGTAGTTGTAAAGCTCTCCGTTGTAGCAGACCCAGTATCGCCCATCAGCCAGCGACATTGGCTGGTGACCGGTGTCGGAGAGGTCGATGATCGCAAGCCGGCGGTGCCCCATCGCCAGCGCATGACGACTCTCGGCACCCGCCTCCCCGTCATCCTCCCCGACCGCCAGCGGAGACAGGGCCCCCGCCGGATCGAGATAGACGTAGCCCTCCCCGTCCGGACCGCGATGCGCTTGCATCCGCGTCATGGTCCGCAGGAGCTGTCGATCGACGGGTCGCCCCGTGGTCTCGTAGATGCCCGCTATGGCGCACATATTCCGACGGATTCCTCCGGTCTCTCCGCAGTTCCCGCGGCGGCGAGCCTGCGATACCACGCCTCCATCCGGGCCATTTCCTGGTCCTGATCGCCGCGTTCCTTCACCGCCACCCGGTTCGCCTCCCCGATGCGCCGTCTGAGCCCGTTGTCTCCGATGACCGTCGCCAGCGCGCCCGCGATCGCCGGGGGGTCCGCCTCCACCAACAGGCCATTGACCCCGTGACGGATCAGGCCCTCGTATTGATCCAACCGAGCCAGCACGGGCACCGTCCCGCAGGCCATCGATTCGAGCAGGGAATTCGGCATCCCGTCTGAGCGGGGGGTCATGACGACGACGTCCGCGAGGTTGTACCAGCGGGGCATCTCGTCGTACGCAATCGTGCCGATGAACCGCACCTGCTCCTCCACGCCGAGATGACGAGCCAGCTGCTTCAGGCTCTGCAGATAGGCCTCGTCGGCTTCGTGCTCCGTGATGAGCAGCAGCACGGCCGGCGCCTGACGGCGGAGCGCCGGCAGGGCTCGGATGACGAGCTCGTGCCGGTAGAACGGCTTCGCGATCCTCGGACTGAGCACCACCGGTCGGTCGGACGCAATCCCCCAGCGCCGCTTCAGGGATTCCACCTCGAGCCCGGGGCGAAAACGACTCAGGTCGACGCCCCAGCCGATGCGATCCATAGGGCGAGCGGGACCGATCAGCGCGCGAAGACGTCGTTCCATGTACTCGGAATGCACGGTGATCAGGTCCGCACGGCGAAGGAGCGCCGTGGTCAAGCGCCTGCTGTACCATTCCCTGAAGGCACCCTGCTCTTCCAGCACATCGCTTCCCCAGGGGGTCATGACGCAGGGCCGCCTGCGCGTGAGCAGGAGGCCCCAGGCCAAGCCGCGGAGGTAATGCACGTGTACGACGTCCGCCCGCAACGCGGAGACCCGCCGCGCCATCCGCAGGGCCGAGACCAAACGGCCAATCTTCCGGGGGCTGCGGACACCTCCCACATCGATCTGGTTCGCGCCCTGCAGCCCGGCGGGATCCGCCGGCTCGACGGTCACAATGGTGGCCTCATGGCCGCGCGCCGCAAACCACTCGACCCAGCGCCTCAGGGTGACCGAAGCGGCCGGGCCCACGTAACACAATCGCAATCCCTTCTTGCTCACGCGGGGGCGCTCCGCGCGATGTGCGGTGAGACCAACGACGTCACGAGCGACTTCAGGTCGAGAGCCGAGCGCCTGATGTCGTGATGCTGCATCGCGTAGGCCCTCGCTCGTCGGGCGTAGTCCGACCAGCTCCCGTCGGTTGTGCTCAGCGCACGCGCGTCGTTCACCAGTTGCTCGAAGGAGCCCTCCGCGCACCGCCCAATGCCCTTGTCCGTCAGCACGTGGTCGGGGTTCACGATCAGGGAGACGATGGGCATCCCGTGCATGGCCGCCTCCACGAACGTGTTGGGAAATCCCTCATAGGTCGACGTATTGACGAAGAGCTTGGCCTCTGCAAAGAGCCCGTCGGTCTCGTGCCGCGCGACGTTGTGACGGAGCGTCACATTGGGCAGGGCCGAGGCCCGTCGTTGAATCCGTCCCCAGAGATCCTCGTGCAGACGGTCCCGCATGGCGACCATGACGCAGGACTCGCCCGGCAACCGCTCGGCTAGGTCGAGGAACTTCTCCGGCTGTTTCAGGGGATGCATCCGCCCGACCCAGAGAATCGTGGTTCTCGGGCGATTCAGCACGGTCCCCGTCGGATGCCCAGTCCGGATGAGCGTGCTGTCACGACCATATCGACGCTGCACCCCCGCTTGCTGGTCATGGGTTCTGCAAACGATCGCATCTGCGAGACGCAGTCCCGCCGGATACAGCCGACGGAGCGTCCCTGCCACCTTGCCGTAGGGCTCCTCGATGTCCGCAGATGACGCCACCAGATAGATGAATCGCCGACGCAACATCCGGCAAATGAGGCCATAGGCCCCCACCTCGACACCGGCGCCTGCGTGCAAGTAGGCGTCCGCGTCGATCGATCGCAGGACCCAGTACATGTCCCAGAATGAAGCGAGGTACCCGCAGATTCCGACGACCAGGGTCAGCGGCCGGAGCACGGGGTAGCGCGCCAGGCGATGACGAGCACGGCGCTTCACGAGCGTGAGCGCACCGTGGGCTTCAGATCCGGGCCCCGACTCGACGTTTGTCAGCACGATGACGTCCAGGCCCGGATCCCTGGCGAGCTCCTGCGAGAGGAGAAAGCACTGCAGCTCGGCCCCCCCAAACGGCACGGCGGCTTCGGGGTGGTACAGCCCGTAGCCGAGGGGCGAGATGAAGCACAGCTTGATGCGCCGCTGGAGCGTCGCCGCCGGCGGTTGGGCGCCATCGCTCCCCGTCTCCGCCCCGCGAGAAGCCTCGAGACTCATCGCGCGGCTGCCCATCAGCCATGCGCCGGGCCTCTGCTGAATCGCTTCCTGACTCGAAAAAGGTGTCATGCGTCTCGACTCGCCTCGATCGACCTCTTATGACTGCCGGCTAGAATCCGATTGCCCCCAGCAGGTCCTCCACCCGATGGGCGTACGTATGCGAGCTCCTGGCGTAGTCGAACGCGCGCTCCACAATGCGCGTGCGACACTCAACGTCCGACACCTGCGCGAGGGCGTCCTCCACGTTGGAATAGTCCCGCTTGATCGCGATGTAATGCTCGCCCGCTTTGAGGATGCCGTTGTACTGCCCCTCCAGCAGGAGTTGGCAGGTTTTCGTCCCGATCGGCTCGAAGTGACGCGAGGAGATCGCCTTGCCGGACACCGGATCGGGGTACTGTCGAAAGAAGCGCTCGTGGACCTCATCGAAAGTGGCCCGGGGGTTGTGCTTCAGGTATCGGCCGATCGCCCGACGGGTGCGATCGTCCTTTTCCAGGTAGGCGGTGCCGGATTCCGCTCCGATCACCGCCTGGCATGAGTTCAGAAAGTCAGCCCATTGCTCACGCGGGTAGCGCCGGTCCTGCACGTCCGTCTTCAGCCCCCGCGCCAGGGCCCGCTCCTCCACCTTCCGCACGACCTCGTTTCGGTGACCGTCTCCGAGGAACAGGCTCGCGTACATCGCGCCCCTGAATCCGATCTCGATGGGACGTGGCCCCGGTCGCGGCGTAAAGACGTCCGGGTTCAAGGCATGCGGGGTCGGCAAGACCTTTGCGCCGCCGCAGTCCGCATAGAGCCAGCGGGCGGCGGCCAGGGGGAGCTGGCTGCCGATGTAGTCGGCGGCGGCCCCTTGTGCGAACGCCAGCTTTTCACGCATGTGGAAGTACTCATCGCCGAACAGCACCAGCAACTTCCCGCGCCGCTTTCGGAATCGGTGCATCGTGAATCGCAGCAATGTCATCGCATCCCATGCCGCCGAATGCAGCACCACGACCAGCGGGTACTCGTCCAGCTTGCGCAAGGATGCGCGGTAGGCGATCAGGTCGTTGATGTCGCAGGTGTCCACCCGCAAGGACGGCGCCCGGCAGAAGGCCTCGCGCCAATCGACCATGTAGGAGAGCACACGAAACTCTTCTTCGAGTGAGCGTCGCCCCCGGATATACGGCCAGGACCTGGCACGGTCTCCGCCGGGCAGGGCCTTGAGCAGCCGCAACGCCGTGAGGATGGTCACCCGCTTCCAGTGCGCTTCACCCGAGGCATACAAGACCAGTGTGGGAATCCTGTCGTGCCGCGGCGTCATGTGACCTCCACACACTTGCCGGCCTCGGTCTTTCTCCGATCAGGATGCGCCCGTGCCGCGTCGCGAGCCGGTGGCCCTTTTGTGGCCAACACGACCAGCGGTGTCACCGCCAGATAGGCTGCCGCACGACCCGCTTCACAGGACAACGCGATCCGCCTCGCGAGCCTCTTGAGGAGCCCC
>JBFGRM010000076.1:0-9976 GCA_041563675.1 Nitrospiraceae bacterium
CATCGCGTGGCTGAGTTGCTGCCGCGTCAGCTGCCGCTCCGCGTGGTCACGACGCCGTTCAATCGCGAGACCGGCCGAATCGGAGCCGAAATCGAATCCGGCAAGATCGACCCGGGCGAGCGGTTCGTGGCGCTGAATGACGTCACCACGCGGGGGAATTGCGTGAACAAGCTCGGCACCGTCATCACCAACCGCGGCGGCGTCCTCGCGGGCATGATGGTCTTTGCCCGGCGGGACAGCGAGCAGTTCCCGTTCATGGACGAGCTGATGGCGAAGCATCCGTTCTTCTGGACCACCGACCTCGACATGCCCCAGTGGGAGGTCGATCAGTGCCCGCTGTGTCGGAAGAAGGAGCCGTTGCTTTCGTGGAAAGACATGCCGGAACTCTAGCGAGGAACGCTGAGCGCGGAACGAGGAGCTGCTCATCGCTCCGCGTTCAGCGCTCATCGCTTTGCGAAGGGAGGCCATGATGCCTGTGGCGGAAGCCGTGCACGAGATCAAGCGAGCCGATCTGCTGCAAATGTACTACTACCTGCGCCTGAACCGGGCGCTCGAGGAGCGCGTGACGGCGCTCTACCGGCAGGGACGGATCGTCGGCGGTGTCTACACGAGTCACGGCATGGAGGCCATCTCGGTCGGGTACGCCTCGGCGATGGAGCGGGACGACGTGGCCGCTCCCTATCACCGCGATATGGGAGCCTTCCTGGTCAGGGGCATCACCCCCGGAGAGGTCGTGGCGCAATACCTCGGCAAGAAGACGGGTCCGACGAAGGGCAAGGACGGGAACGTGCACATGGGCGATCTCAAGCGGGGCATCTTCGCCTTCGTGAGCCACCTCGCGGACAATCTGCCCGTCGCGACGGGGGCGGCTCTGGCGTTCCGCCTGCGCGGCGAGCGGCGGGTCGTGGTGACCAACACGGGCGACGGCGGCACGAGCCGGGGCGACTTCCATGAGGCGCTGAATTTCGCCTCGGTCCGAAAGCTTCCGGTGGTCTTCTTCTGCAACAACAACCAGTACGCCTACTCCACGCCTCTGCATCTGCAAATGGCGATCGAGAATGTGGCCGATCGGGCGAAAGCCTATGCGATCCCCAGCGAGATCGTGGATGGCAACGACGTCGCCGCCGTCTACCTGGCGGCCAAGCGGGCCATCCGGCGCGCACGCGACGGCGAAGGGCCGACCTTCATCGAGTGCAAGACGATGCGCATGCACGGCCACTCCGAGCACGACTCGGCCAAGTACGTGCCCCGCGAGCTGCTCGAGGCGTGGAAGTCTAAGGATCCGATCATCAAGGCGCAGAAGCTCCTCATCGATCTGAAGTACGCGGATCAAAACGTGCTGGGCCAGGTCGAGGAGCGCGTGACCAAGGAAATCGACGCGGCGGTCGAATTCGCGGAGCAAAGCCCCTTCCCGGAAGGGCGCGACGCGCTCGACGGCGTCTACGCCAATGGCGCGCCGCATCGGTTCGAGGGAATCAGTGAAAAGTGACTTGCTCCGTCATTCCCGCGAAGGCGGGAATCCATCTTTCCCACAGCGGTGAAGAAAGATGGGTCCCCGCCACCAACTGCGGGGATGACAAACGGACGGCTCACTTTTCATCGTTGACGGCTTACGCAACGCTATAAAGGGAGATCCTATGGCGACAGCCACTGCCCAACAGGAGATCACCTACCTGGAAGCCATTTCCGAGGCCCTCGACGAGGAGATGACGCGGGATGAAAGCGTCTTCCTCATGGGCGAGGACATCGGGCCTTACGGCGGCGCCTTTCGAATCACGGAAGGATTTCAGAAGCGGTACGGCGAGTGGCGCGTGCTCGACACGCCGCTGGCGGAGTCGGGCATCGTCGGCGCGGCCATCGGCGCCGCCATGATGGGCATGAGACCCGTCGTCGAGATGCAATTCGCCGACTTCATCTCATGCGCCTTTGATCAAATCACCGAAGTCGCCGCAAAGAACCACTATCGATGGGGTGCGGCCGTGCCGATCGTCATTCGCGCGCCCTACGGCGGCGGGGTGCACGGCGGCCCGTTCCATTCGGAGTGCCCGGAAGGCTGGTTCTTTCATTCACCCGGGCTGAAGCTGGTGGCACCGTCCACGCCCTACGACGCCAAGGGATTATTGAAAGCGGCGATCCGGGACAACAACCCGGTCATTTATTTCGAGCACAAGTTCCTGTACCGGCGGCAGAAGGCCGTGCTGCCCAGGGAGGACTTCATCGTTCCCATCGGCAAGGCGGAGGTCAAGCGGACCGGCGCCCACATCTCCGTCGTGACCTACGGCGCGATGGTCCATACGGCGATCGAGGCGGCGGATGCCCTGAGCAAGGAGGGCATCGAGCTCGAGGTGGTGGATCTGCGCACCTTGATGCCGCTCGACAAGGAGACCGTCTTCGAGTCCGTCCGAAAGACCAGCAAGGCCATCATGCTGCACGAAGACAACAAGACCGGGGGGATCGGCGCCGAGATCGCGGCGATGCTCACCGAAGAATGCTTCGATTGCCTCGACGGTCCCATCCTGCGGGTCGCCGCTCCCGATACCCCGGTGCCGTTCAGCACGCCTTTGGAAGAATACTTCCTTCCGAAGGTGTCTGACGTGATCACGGCCGCCAAGAAGCTTGCTGCCTACTAGCAGGCTTCGGGAAGACAGACCAACCATATGTACCCCGTTTGTAAACGAGTGGGATTGTATGGCGACTGACATCATCATGCCCCAGCTTGGGGAGAGCATTGCCGAAGGTACGATCGTCAAGTGGCTGATTCAGCCCGGGGGGCGCGTCGAGAAAGACCAGTCCCTCCTGGAGGTCGAGACGGACAAAGTCTCGCTCGAGATTCCCTCGCCGGCCTCCGGGGTGCTGTCGGAGGTGCTCGTCCAGGCAGGCGACACCGTGCCCGTGGGAACCATCGTCGCGCGTCTGGATTCCGAGGTGAAGAAAGGGGAAGTGGTCAATCGGGTCGCCGGCGTGGTGGTCCGCCCGAATCCCGAGGGCGGGGCCGGGCATTTCTCGCCGGCGGTCCGTCAATTGGCGCAGGAACACGACGTCGACCTGGCGCAGGTCACGGGGACCGGCGCGGGAGGCCGTGTCACGAAGCGGGACGTCCTCGAGTTCATCGAGAAGCAGGGCGGCGCCAAGCCGGCGCCCACGCAGGCGCGACCGGTCGCCGCCACGAGTCCGAGCGGGGAGGAAGAGGTCGTCCCCTTCACCCAGATGCGCAAGACCATCGCGGACCGGATGGTGAAGAGCCGGCAGACCTCGGCCCACGTGGTCACCTTCTTCGAAGCCGACATGGCCGGGGTGGCGAAGGCGCGCGAAGGCCGGGAGCTGACCTACCTGCCCTTCATCATCAATGCCGTGACGCGGGCCATGAAAGAGGTGCCGGCGATCAACTCCTCGTGGGGCGACAAAGGCATCGTGATCAAGAAGGACGTTCACATGGGCATCGCGGTGGCCCTCGAAGACGGGCTCCTGGTCCCGGTCGTGCGGCAGGCCGATCGAAAAGGCCTGCACCAGTTGGGGAAGGAGGTCGCGGACCTCGCGGAGCGCGCGAGATCGAAGAAGCTCAATCCGGAAGAGGTGCAGGGCGGCACGTTCACGATCACCAACCACGGCGGGTTCGGCAGCCTCTTCAGCACGCCCATCATCCACCAGCCGCAGATCGCCATCATGGGCGTCGGGGCCATCCAAAAGCGCGCCGTCGTGGTCAACGACGCCATCGCCATCCGGCCGATGTGCTACCTGAGCCTCTCGTTCGATCATCGGGTGATCGACGGCGCCACCGCCGACACCTTCATGGCCAAGGTGAAAGCCAACCTCGAGCAGAGTGATTGGGAGAAATTCCTGTGAAACAGAACACTCACGCCGTCATCGTCAGCGCCGCACGAACGCCCATGGGCAGCTTCAACGGCGTCTTCAGTCCGGTTCCCGCCACCAAGCTGGGGAGCGTGGCGATCGCCGAGGCGCTGAAGCGCGCCCGCGTGGCCGGCGAGAACGTGGATGAAGTGTACATGGGCTGCGTGATCAGCGCGGGGCTCGGCCAGGCGCCGGCGCGGCAGGCGTCGATCGGCGCCGGCATCCCGAGCGCGGTCGGCGCGACGACGGTCAACAAGGTCTGCGGGTCCAGCCTGCAGACCCTGATCATGGCGACGCGCGCCATCGATCTTGGAGATGCGCGGATCGTGGTGTCCGGGGGCATGGAGAGCATGACCAGGGCGCCGTACCTGTTGGAAAAGGCCCGGCAGGGCTATCGGCTGGGCCACGCGGAGCTCACGGACAGCTTGGTCAAGGACGGCCTCTGGGACGTCTACAACAATTTTCACATGGGAAGCGGCGGCGAGCTCTGCGCGGCCAAATACAAGCTGACGCGGAACGAGCTGGACGACTTCACGCTGGAAAGCTACCGCCGCGCGCAACAGGCCATTGCCACCGGCACGTTCAAGCCCGAGATCGCGCCCGTCGAGGTGCCGCAACGGAAGGGATCGGCGACCGTCGTCATGGATGATGAGGAGCCCAACCGCGTCGACCTGAGCAAGCTGCGCTCACTCAAGCCCGTCTTCAAGGCTGACGGCGTGCTGACCGTGGGCAACTCGCCGTCGTGCAACGACGGCGCGGCCGCCCTCGTCGTCATGGCGGAGGACGAGGCGACGAAGCGGGGGCTGAAGCCGATGGCGCGGGTGGTGGGGTACGCCGGCGCGGCGCTCGCCCCGGAATGGTTCACCATCGCGCCGATCGAGGCCATCAAGCGCGTGCTGCAACGAACCGGGCTCGCCGTCGCCGACATCGACCTCTTCGAGATCAACGAGGCCTTCTCCGCCGTCTCCCTCGCCATCAACCGCGAGCTGGGGCTGGACCCGGCGAAGGTCAACGTGAACGGGGGCGCGGTCGCGCTCGGCCATCCGATCGGGGCCACGGGGGCGCGGATCCTCACGACGCTCCTTTACGCCATGGAGGCGCGCGGCGCCCGCCGGGGACTCGCCAGCCTCTGCATCGGCGGCGGCGAGGCGCTCGCCATCGTCATAGAGAAGAGCTAGGCACGGGGCAAGAGGCACGAGGCGAGGGGAAAAGGTGGGGCAGACAAGATTGTTACCGCGTTGAGTCTCGCCGAATACCCTGAACCGTGCGACGCGTTTCTCGAACCACTCCGCCCCTCGCCCCGCGCCGCTTGCCTCGAGCCCTTCGAAGTCATGAAATTGGATGAAGTCAAGACGATCGGGGTTATTGGCGCCGGCCAGATGGGGCGCGGCATCGCGCAGGTGCTGGCGACCGCCGGCTGGCCGGTGCTCGTCTTAGATACCGCAGAGCGGGCACTGCGGGACGGAACCAGCAAGATTCGCCAGAGCCTCGCCCGGGGGGTGGAAAAGGGAACCCTGCCGGCCGATCAGGTGGACCGCGTCATGGCCCGCATCCAGCCGCGGGTCGAGCTCGACGGGCTCAAGGACGCGCAATTGGTGATCGAGGCGGTCTCCGAGGATGTCGCGTTGAAGCAGGCGCTCTTCACCGAGCTGGGGCAACGCTGCGATCCCGGCACGGTCCTGGCGAGCAACACGTCGTCGATCTCGATCTCGAGCCTGGGCTCCGCCGCGGGACGGCCGGAGCGGGTGATCGGCATCCACTTCATGAACCCCGTCCCCGTCATGCGCCTCGTGGAGATCGTGCAGGGGCGCGAGACGGCCGACGAGACCGTGAGCCTGGCGCTCGAGCTGGTAAAGCGGATCGGGAAGATTCCGGTGGTATCGAAGGACGCGCCCGGCTTCATCGTGAACCGGATCCTCATGCCGATGATCAACGAGGCCGTCTTCACCCTGGAAGCCGGCATCGCCAGCCGCGAGGACATCGATCTCGCGATGACGGCCGGGACCAATCACCCCATGGGGCCGCTCGCCCTCGCCGATCACATCGGCCTGGACACCGTGCTCGCCATCATCGAGGTGCTCCACCGGGACCTGGGCGATCCGAAGTTCCGTCCCTGCCCGCTCCTCCGGAAGTACGTCGAGTCCGGGTGGTTGGGCAAGAAGACGGGCAAGGGCTTTTATGAATACGGGAAGACGTAATTGGGTAATTGGGTAAATAGGTAAATGCGGGAAGATTCAATTACCTAATTACCTACTTACCCGATTACCGATTCCCAAACGGAAGCGCAGATGGCTGAGACCCCAAAGAAGCAGAACACGAAGAAAAAGTACCGCTCGCTCTCGGGCCTGGACATCGACCAGCTCTATTCGCCGGACGCGATGGCGAAGTGGAACGCGGAGCGCGACCTGGGGCGGCCGGGCGAGTTTCCGTTCACCCGTGGCGTCTACCCCACGATGTACCGCGGCCGGGTCTGGACCATGCGGCAGTTTGCGGGCTTCGGATCTGCGGAGGACACGAACCGGCGGTTCAAGTACCTGCTGGAGCGCGGGCAGACGGGGCTCAGCGTGGCCTTCGACATGCCCACGCTCATGGGCCTCGACTCCGATGACCCGCAGGCGCGGGGCGAGGTCGGGCACTGCGGCGTCGCCGTGGCGTCGATCGAGGACATGGACCGGCTCTTCGACGGCATTCCGCTCGACCGGGTCACGACCTCCATGACGATCAACGGCCCGGCGGCCGTGATCTTCGCCATGTACCTGGCGGTCGCCGAGCGCCGGGGCCTGCCGATCGATCGGTTGGGCGGCACGATCCAGAACGACATCCTGAAGGAATACATCGCGCAGAAGGAGTGGCTGTTCCCGCCGGAGCCTCACATTCGCCTGATCGTCGACACCTTCGCGTTCTGTGCCAAGTCAATGCCGAAGTGGCATCCGGTCAGCATCAGCGGCTACCACATCCGCGAGGCAGGGTCCGACGCCGTCCAGGAGCTCGCCTTCACCCTGTACGACGGGCTCACCTACGTGGAGGCCGCCGTCAAGGCCGGTCTCCCGGTCGACTCCTTCGCGCCGCAATTGTCATTCTTCTTTAACGTGCACAACGACTTCTTCGAGGAGATCGCCAAGTTCCGGGCGGCCCGCCGCTTGTGGGCCAGAGAGATGCGCCGCCGGTTCAATCCAAAAGATCCGCGCTCGCTCCACATGCGCTGTCACGCGCAAACGGCCGGGTGCTCACTGACCGCCCAGCAGCCGATGAACAACGTCGTACGCACGACGCTCCAGGCGCTGGCCGCCGTCCTGGGGGGCACGCAATCGCTGCACACGAACTCCATGGACGAGACCCACGCGCTCCCGACCGAGGAGTCGGTGACGCTGGCGCTGCGAACCCAGCAGGTCATCGCGCAGGAAAGCGAGGTCACGAACACGGTGGATCCGCTCGGCGGCTCCTATTATATGGAGTCCCTGACGAACCGGCTGGAGGAGGCGGCGCAAGCCTATTTCCACAAGCTCGAGCGGATGGGCGGCATGGTCAAGGCCATCGAGTGCGGCTATCCGCAACGCGAGATCCTGGACGCCTCGCTGCGTTACCAGCATGAGGTGGAGAAGAAGGAGCGCGTGATCGTCGGCGTGAACGACTACGTCGAGCCGGAATCACGGCAGATCCCCATCCTGCGCGTCGGGCCCGAGGTGGAGCGGGCGCAGGCCGAGCGGCTGAAGGCGCTCCGCGCCCAGCGGGATTCGTTCCGCATGGCGGGCAGCCTCCAGGCGCTGCAGGAGGCCGCCGCGACGAGTGAGAACCTGATGCCCTACCTGATCGACGCCGTGAAGGCGCAGGCGACGCTGGGAGAGATTTGCGCAGCCTTGAAGGAAGTATTCGGCACATACAAGGAGCCTGTTGTCTTATGAGGCACAAGGGTGTGCCAGGGCTCCTCGCTTCCGCGCCTCTCGGAGCGACCCTTACGGGTGTTGCCGAGCGGAAGCCTTCCGGAATTCCCGCGGCCGCGGTCTTGAAGACCGCGGTGCCTTGGTCAGTTCCGGCTTTCCATCTCGGCAACACCTCGGTGGGTGCTCCGCTCCTCCGGCGACGTTCGCTCGGAGCCCTGGTACACCCTGGCCACAGATCGGAAAGGCAGCCGGCTTTGCAAGAAGCTTCGCCAGACGTCTGGGGAAAGTAAGAGAAACAACTTGATATCCCTACCCTCTCCCCTTGGGGGAGAGGGCTGGGGTGAGGGGTAATTGGACACATGAAATTGGGTCAATTTGAAATATATCCGGTCGTCGATGGGCGATTCCGGTTGGACGGCGGCGCCATGTTCGGCGTCGTGCCGAAGGTGCTCTGGGAGCGTTGCTGCCCGGCGGACGAGCAGAACCGCATCGAGCTGGCCCTGAACTGCCTGCTGATCCGCGCCCACGGCAAGAACATCCTGGTGGATACGGGGCTGGGCGGAAAGCAGGACGAGAAGTTCCGCAAAATGTTCGCGGTGGAGCGGAGGCCCACCCTCCCGGAGTCGCTGAAGGCGCTGGGGCTCGCGCCGACCGACATCGACATGGTGATCAACACGCACCTGCATTTCGACCACGCCGGCGGCAACACGATGAAGGGCGAGGACGGGACACTCCAGCCGGCCTTTCCGCGCGCCAAATTCTTCGTCCAGGCCGGCGAATTCGAAGACGGGGTCCATCCGGGCGAGCGCACGAAGGCCAGCTATCGGCAGGAGAACATCCTGCCGATCGCAGACCATGATCGCTGGGAGCTTTTGGACGGGGAAACCGAGATCCTGCCCGGCATCTCGGTCGTCGTGACCGACGGTCACACGCGCCATCATCAGGGCGTGAAGATCGAGTCGGAGGGAAAGATCGCGTTTTACCTCGGCGATCTCATCCCGACGGTCTCTCACCTCCCCCTGCCCTACATCATGGGCTACGACCTCTTTCCGCTGCAGACCCTCGAGGCGAAGCGGCGGATTCTGGACAAGGCGTTCGAGCAGCAATGGCTCCTGCTGTTCGAGCATGACCCCAAGATCCAGATGGGCCGCGTCAGCAGGGACGGCGAAGGAAAATATCTCCTCCAGGCGGCATGATCGTGTTGTTCTTTTTTGTCATTCCCGCGCAAGCGGGAATCCATCTTTTCCCGGACAGTGGATTCCTGCTTCCGCAGGAATGACAGGCAATGGAAGGAATACGCTGTAAGAACACTGGGAGACCGTTGGACCCGATAGACCCAATTGACGCGACTGACGCTCTTGACGCGATGGACGCACGACTATGACCCCATTAACAAGAACGAAACCGCGCGCAAAGAAGACATCCACGGGCAAACCCATCCGCGTCTTGATCGGCAAAGCCGGCCTGGACGGACACGATCGGGGCGTCAAGCTCGTCGCCCGGGCCCTGCGGGACGCGGGCATGGAGGTCATCTATACGGGCCTGCACCAGACGCCCGAGCAGGTCGTGGACATGGCCCTCCAGGAGGACGTCGACGCGATCGGCCTGAGTGTCCTCTCCGGCGCGCACAACTATCTGTTCCCCCGGGTGACGGAGCTGCTCAAGGAGCGGGGCGCGGACGACATCGCCGTCTTCGGCGGCGGCATCGTTCCCGACGAGGACATCCCCAGCCTGAAGAAGGCCGGCGTGCAGGCCGTCTTCCGGCCCGGCACCTCGATGCAGGATATCGTGGACTTCGTCCAGGGCCTCCGCACGTGAGTATCGACGGGTGGGCAGCATGGGACCAGGAGAGAGCCACGGCAAGAAGGACACGAACATGATGCGCGTGATCACATCATCGGCGAAGCTCAACTCCAGCGAGAGCCAGCAGAACCGCACCCACCACGAGGGACTGCTCGATGAGCTCCGCACGAGACTCAAGGAGGTCCAGTCCGGCGGGTCGCCGGAAGCGGTCGCGCTGCAGAAAAAGCGCGGCAAGCTCCTCGCCCGCGAGCGGATCACCGCCTTGCTCGACAAGGGCAGTGGCTGGCTGGAGCTGAGCCCCCTGGCGGCCTGGGACGTGTACGAGGATCCCGTGCCGGCGGCGGGGGTCATCGCGGGAATCGGCGACGTCTCCGGCCGCCCCTGCATGATCGTGGCGAACGACGCCACCGTCAAGGGCGGCAGCTACTATCCCCTGAGCATCA
>JBFGRM010000077.1:0-9966 GCA_041563675.1 Nitrospiraceae bacterium
ACGACGCCCGCGCCTACCTGCTCGAGCTGGTGAACGCCGAGCGGCGCGCGCTCGGCCTCGGGCCGCTCGCCCTCGACGCCGCGCTGTCGCGGGCGGCGCCTCCAGCACCGGCGAGCAAGATGCGCGCGCCGCGTAGCTCGAGCCCGAGATTGTCCACGAGATCGCGCACGAGGCCGGCGCCGTCGGTGTTGTCGCCCTCGAGCCGGCCGCCGGGTCGCGAGGTGAGGGTATTGACCGCGCCCGCGATCCGGGCACGCTCGGACAGGGAATCCGCGAGCGCGAGCGCGGCCGGCTTGTGGAAGAGGGCCCGCTGCACGGTTTCGCGCGACAGGAGCCCGCAATATCGCTCACGGCCATCCAGCACGGGCAGGACGTTGATCTGGTATTTCGTCATCGTGCTCTCGGCGTCCGCCATCGTCGCCCCAGCCCCGATCGAGATGACCGGTTTCGTCATGACGTCCTTGGCGAGCAGCGTGGGCCGGTGGCGCTCCGTCAGCAGCGAGGCCAGCCGCTCCTTGACCTCGACGACGGTTTGACCCTTGACGCTGGCGGAGGCGGCCTCCGGATGCCCCCCGCCGCCAAATGCCTGCGCGAGCCTCGCCACGTTGATCTCGGGGCGCCGGCTGCGACCGATGACCTGCACTTTCTCGTCCAGCGCCATCGCCGCGACGACCGCGTCCACCCCCTCGAGCTCGGCCAGCTTGTGCACCGCCTCGGCCAGGTCCCCATGATAGCGGTCGTAGGTGCTGCTGACGAGCAGCACCTTCCACCCCTCGAGGTAGTAGGTCTCCGCCGACTGCAGCAGGTCGTTGAGCAAGGCGATCAGCTCCGGTTCCAGGTGATTCCGCAGGGTATCGCACACCACCGTGAGGTCCGCTCCCGCCCGCAGGACGCAGGCCGCCGCCTCGAGGTCACGCGGCGTCGTCGAGGTGAAGGCGAGCGATCCTGTCTCCTCGTAGATCCCCAGCGCCAGCACCGTCGCCTCAAACGGTGTGATCGCGACCTTGTCGGCCTGCAGGCGCTCGACGAGCAGCGTCGTCGTCGCGCCGACCGCGTCGACGGTTCGATGCGCCGCCTGATACGGCGGTTCCGACTCCTCGCCGCAATGGTGATCGAAGACGTGGACCGCGATCTCCGGCTTGAGGCAGAGCTCCCCGAACGGCCCGACCCGCTCGGGCTCCTGCGTATCCACCAGGACCAAGCCCGTGATCTTGGCCAGGTCCACATCCTTCAGCTTGGTCAACCCCAGGTCGTGAACGGCGAGGAAGGCGCGGACGTGGTCCTGTGCGCCGCCGGGAAACACCAGGGCGGCGTCCGGGAAGAGCTTTCGCGCGGCGACCATGGAGGCCAGGCCGTCGAAGTCGGCATTGAGGTGGGTGGTGATGACGTACACGCCGCCATTGTAGCAGGCTGGCGGGAAATGGGTAAGGTCAAGTCACTGGCAGGGAGCGGAGCGACGGCGGGATCAGACGACGCCCTTGGCGACCAGGTTCTGGTCGAGGATGGTGATGGCCTGGCGCTCGACCCGTACGAGCCCCCGGCGACGGAACTGACCGAGCACCGCGCTCACGGTCTCCCGGTTGCATCCGATCAGGTTGGCCAGCTCCTGATGGGTGACGCGCACACGCACCGGGGCCTCGGGCTTTGCGGCTCCGTTTGGCAGCGCGCTGAGCTCCCGCAGGGCGTGGACGATCCGGGCCGGCACGTCGCGAAAGATGAGGTCCTCGACGCGCCCATGAAGCGCGCGCAGCCGCGCCCCCAACAACTTGCTCAGCTCGAGCGCGACGTCCGGATGGCGACCGAGGTGCCCGATGAACTCGTCCCGCGCGACCACCGCCAGGGTGACATCGTCCAGCGCTTCGGCGCAGGTCTCGCGCGCCGTCCCCTCCAACGCCTCGAGCTCGCCGAAGAGGTCGCCGGCGCCGACGATGGCAAAGGTGACTTCCTTTCCGTTGCGCGCCCAATTGGAGATCTTCACCCGGCCCTCTCGCACCAGATAGACGGCATGCGCCGGATCACCGGGCAGATACACCGGCTGACGACGCCGCACGGTCTGGACCTTGGCCAGGCGCTCCAGCCCCTTCACACTTCGCGGCGAGGGAGATCTCGGCGGAACACCCTCAGAGGACAGGGCCGGGTTGGTCGCGCGATCTTCCATGAATCCCCTCCTGCTGATGCCAAAGCGATGAGGCGATGCAGAACCGTCCCTTCCGAGGGACGCGACTCTTCGTTTCGTCGCAGGCTCTGGGGATTCCTTACAGACGAGGCTGGGACGAGGTGAATTCGTGACGGAAGGCTGGTGGGCGAAGCCGGAGCCTGCTACCCGCCGGATGCACGTTCGACATGCCCCCCGAATTTGAATCGCATCGCCGACAGCACCTTCTCGGCGAAGCTCGCTTCCTGCCGGCTACGGAACCGAGTATAGAGGGACGCGGACAGGACGGCGGCCGGCACGGCCTCTTCGACGGCGGTCATGATGGTCCAGCGGCCCTCGCCCGAGTCCTGAACGGAGCCGGAGAAGTTGGACAGGCTCGGATTCTCCAGCAAGGCGATGGCGGTCAGGTCCAGGAGCCAGGACGACACGACACTGCCCCGCCGCCAGACCTCGGCGATGTCGGCCAGATTGAGATCGTACCGATACCCTTCCGGCAGCTCCTTGGAGTTGGCGTTTCGAAAGATGTCGAATCCTTCGGCGTAGGCCTGCATCAGGCCGTATTCGATGCCGTTGTGCACCATCTTGACGAAGTGACCGGCCCCGGCGTGGCCGCAGTACAGGTAGCCTTCTTCGGCCGTTCCCCCGGCCTTCTCGCGCCCCGGCGTACGCTCGATCTCGCCGCGGCCCGGCGCGAGCGTCTTAAACAAAGGATCGAGCCGCGCGACGGTCTTTTCCGGGCCGCCGATCATCATGCAATAGCCGCGCTCCAGACCCCACACCCCGCCACTCGTTCCGACGTCGATATACTGAACGCCCTTCGGCGCGAGCGCCTGGCTGCGCCGCACATCGTCTTTGAAGTAGGTGTTCCCGCCGTCGATGATGACGTCCCCGTCCTCCATGCGTTCACCGAGTGCGGCCACCGTCTCATCGGTCGGCTTGCCCGCCGGGACCATGACCCACACGGCTCGCGGCTTCTTGAGCTTGCCCAGCAACTCCTCGAGCGATGCCGTGCCCGTGGCTCCTTCTTTCGCCAATCCCTTCACGCTCTCGGGATTGCGATCAAAGACGGCACACTGGTGACCTCCCCGCATCAGGCGGCGCACCATGTTGGCGCCCATTCGTCCGAGTCCAATCATGCCGAGCTGCATAGCCGATACTCCTGCTTAAGATGTCGTCGGGTCCTTTGCGTCTGTCGCGTCCGGTGCGTCGATCGCGTCAATGGCGTCAACAAAGTCGGGATCCAAAATCGGCTCTTTCCTCTCCGTCGTCCGGCGACTGTTCTTCCGTCATTCCTGCGAAAGCAGGAATCCAGGGCCTGCCAACCCTATAGGCCAGGCCGCAGTCGGCCAAGGAAAAGATGGATGCCCGCTTCCGCGGGCATGACGAATAGAACAGCTTTCGCTTCCCGCTCCTACCTTTGACGCTCTTGACGCTGTGAACGCGATTGACGCTATGGACGCAATCGACGCGAGCGACGCCCTACACTTACGAGAGCGCCTCCAGGACCGCGGTTCTGAGCGTCGCCAGGCCCGCCTGCACATCCGGGCCGAGGTGCACCCGGAGCGCCCGGCGGCCGCGGTCGACCAACACCTGGAAGTCGCCGCGCGCCTGGGCCGCCTTGACGGTACCGAAGCTGTACCGCTGACCGGGCACCGGGAGGTCGTCCTCGTCATCACAGGTCACCTGGAGCATCACGCCGGTGTTGGGACCCCCCTTATAGGCCTGGCCGGTCGAGTGCAGGAAGCGCGGTCCGAAGCCGAGGCAGGTGGCCACCTTCTTCCTGTCGCGGATCAGGTGGCGGATCGCCTGAAGCTGTTCCTCGTGCGGCCCGCTCATCTCGATGTAGGCGAGCACCGCCGCGTAGTCGCCGGGACCCAGCCGATCCAGATGCGCCCGCAGGTACCCGGCCACGGTCCGGTCGGCCCCGGCGCTCTTCTTTAGGGCGGAGGCGTTGTCTGCATCGGTGAAGAGCTTGATGCCCCGGTCGTCCAATACCGGCGACTCGGGTGGAAGGGCACCCGTTTGTTCGACCTGAGCCGTCAATTTCTTCGTCTCGACCTTGCTGGCCTCGACGTCCGGTTGGTCAAAGGGATGGATGCCCATGATGGATCCGGCCACGGCGGTCGCGATTTCCCACCGGAAGAATTCCTGCCCCAGGGTGGAGACCTCGGGCAGCTCGATGCGCACGACGGGGTGGCCCGCCTGCTCGAGGAACGCGATGCCCTCGTCCTGCGCCGGATCCGGCGCCGTCTGAAGACGGAGGTAGACGAACAGCCGATCATCTCCGTAGACCGATTCCTGGCTGAGCGCCTCTCGGTCCACCGGGATCAGGGCATGACCCTGCTTTCCCGTGGACTCCGCCAACAACTGCTCAAGCCACGCCCCCAGGTCATAGATGCCGGGGGAGGCCACGATGGTGAGCTTGTCGCGACCCTCTTTGGCGAGCACCCCCAGGATCGCGCCCAGCACGACGCCCGGATTGTCCGGCGCGGCGACGGTCTCGCCGCAGGCCGCGACCATTTCCTGAGTCCGGCGCAGGAATCGGGGCACGTCCACGCCCATCACGGCCGCAGGGACCATGCCGAAATCGGACAAGGCGGAATACCGGCCGCCGATGCTCGGCAATCCAAAGAAGACCTGCCGAAACTTCTCCCGCTCGGCTTCCTGTTGCAGGTGCGATTTCGGATCGGTGATGGCGATGAAACGCCGGCCGGCTTCGCTCGCGCCGACGACCTGGCGGATGCGGTCAAAGAAGTACTGCTTGAAGATGTTCGGCTCGAGCGTCGACCCTGACTTGCTGGACACGATGCAGAGCGTCCGGGAGAGATCGACCTTGCTTTCAAGTGATCGAATCTGGGCGGGATCCGTGCTGTCCAGGACGAGCAGCTCGGGAAATCCGTCAGCTTTGCCGAAGGTCAGGCTCATGACCTCGGGGCAGAGGCTCGATCCCCCCATGCCAAGCAGGAGCGCGTGTGACAATCCCTCCTGCTTGATCTCCGCGGCGAGGGCGGTGAACCGGTCCACGGCGGCGACCTGCTGCCGCACGATGTCGAGCCAGCCGAGCCATTGATCTTCGTCACGTCCGGTCCAGAGCGTCGTGTCCCGGTTCCAAAGCTTGCGGACCTTGTCCCCGGCCGCCCAGTCCTTCAGTGCCCGATGCACCGCGACGTCCAGGTCTTTGGGCAGCCGGAAGCGGAGCTGGTTCGGGGTCACCCCTGCATTTTTTGACATTGCCGGCTCACCGTCTCCAACAGCTTGTCGAAGGGCTCCGAGAAGAGCCTGACGCCTTCGTCCAGCAACTTCCCCGTCACGTCGGTCATGGAGATCCCGATTTTCGCGAGGTCCTGCATGACGCGGCCCGCGCCGTCGAGATCCTCGACCAGGGTGGCGCGCGCACGCCCGTGGTCCTTGAATGCATCGAAGGTCGCCGGCGGCATCGTGTTGACCGTGTCTTTTCCGATCAGCTCCTCCACGTAAAGCACGTCCCGATACTTCGGATTCTTGGTGCTCGTGCTGGCCCAGAGGACGCGCTGTGTCTTGGCCCCCTTCTTCGCCAGGGCCTCCCAGCGCGGGCCCGAGAAGAGGTCGAGATACCGCTGGTAGGTCTGCTTCCCGTTTGCGATGGCCACCTTTCCCATCAAGCCGTTCAATCTGGCCTTCTCCTCCGTTGTGGACGCCTTCCCGAGCCGTTCCTCCAGCATCTTGTCGATCATCGAGTCGATCCGACTGATGAAAAAGCTGGCGACGCTGCCCACGTGCCCGATGTCGCCGCCCTTGGCCGCGCGATCCTCCAAGCCTTTGAGAAACGCCTCGGCGACGCGGACGTAGGCCTCTTGGGCAAACAGCAACGTGATGTTGATGTTCAGCCCTTCGGTAAGCAGCTGCTGAATGGCGGGGATGCCCTCCGGCGTCGCGGGCACCTTGATCATGACGTTGGGCCGCCCCACGTCCTTCCAGAGTCGCCGCGCCTCATCCAGCGTGCCCTGGGTATCCTTCGCCAGGTGCGGCGAGACCTCCAAGCTGACGTAGCCGTCCCGCCGCTGGGTCTGATCGTAGACAGGACGCAGAATATCGGCGGCGTCCTGGATGTCCCGGACGGCCAGCCGCTCGAACACGGTTTTCGGATCCAGCTTCTGCTTCGCGAGCTGCGCCAGCATATCGGTATAGTCCTCGCTCCCGGCGATTGCTTTCTCGAAAATCGCAGGATTCGACGTGACACCACCGAGCCCGTCCTCCTGCACCATCCGTTTGAGATTGCCGTTCGCGATGATGTTTCGGCGGATATAGTCGAGCCACACCGACTGACCCAGCTGCCGGAGCTCCTTGAGACGATTGACAGCAACCGCTTGTGGCGCGTTCATAAGGTGGTCTCCTCTGTTTTAATGGGAATTGTGCTCGGATTGGGTGCCCGGGTCGCTCTCTTCCTTGTACCCCGCAGTCACAGGGTTAGTCAAACCGGGCAATCTTCCATCCGACACGCTACGGGGCCGCTTGGCCGTGCCCCTTCTCCCCAAGGGATTTCAACAGTCGTTGCGCCGCCGGCTTGTGCCGCCGCGCCCAGGCATAGGCGTTGCGCGGATCCTTCGTCGCCAGAATCGCCTTCAATTGAGCGGTTGCCGCGACGAAGTCCTCCCGTTCGATGTACGCCTTGGCGAGATTCAACCTGGCGTGGGTATAGTGCGGATCAGCCTCGACGGCACGCCGGAGATAGATCACGGCTTCGTCCGAATCTCCACCAAGGAGCGCGGGCAGCTCCTCGAGCAGCATCCCCATCATATGGAGCGCCTGGGCATGAGTCGGGTCCAGCTCGATCGCCTGAGCGACATGGCGTTTGAGCGCCCGCACGGTCAGGGCGGAGGCCATGATGCCCTTCAGGTTGGCCGCACTGCCGAGATTCGCGGCGTAGAGATAATGCGCCTGCGGGTCGAGGTCCTGCAGCTCCAGCGCACGCCACGCGACTTTCGCTCCTTCCTCGTAGGCCCGGCGGCGTCGATCCTTGTCCTTGTATAGATCATCACCCGCATCGAGGTACAGCTCGGCCAACCGGAGCAAAAACACGGGATCCGACGATTGATCGGCGCCGGCGGCGACGAGTGAGCGGATCTCCTCCTCGATCGATTGGGGATAGCCCGGCGCCTCCGCCGCCCGCGCCTTTTCCGCCCACCCGAGCGCAGTCAGCGCAAGCACGATTCCGCCGCATCCCAGCAGCCACTTCATCGGCGACGCCCTCATTGTCGGCACCGTGGATCTGACCATGCGGCCCCGCCGGAGCCGGGGCCGCATGGGCCGAGTATCGCCCTGTCGGAGGTGCGGACTCAACCCGTTCTCGAGCCATGCCGGCGCCCGTTTTGCGCGGGCCCGGTCAAAATCGAGCACCTTCCTGCCATTTTTTGTCGCTTTTCGGCGCCGATTTGGCGGCCTGGTGGCGGACACAATCCGTAACTAGCGAGATTCCTTGTGGAATTACCGAATGGTTGTATCAGGCATTACCCTTGCTGAGTTGCAACAAATTGGAGTTCCGCATCCACAAACAGCTCTTTCTCTCTCTGGGGGATGGACCCCGGTCATGCAAGCAAGGAGGCCCGTTATGAAAGACGCCCGACACATTCTCATGCTGGTCGCGGTGATCCTCGCCTTTGCATTCGGCACTGTCGCGTGCAGCGGCATGGGCGGATCATCGTCGATGGCCACTTCGGCCAGCTCGATGTCCAGCGAGCCCGTCAACCCGACTGACAGCTCGCCCGGCCCGGCGTTCCGGACCGTCTCCGGCAAGGTCCTCAAGATCGATGGCGAGTACTATGACGTCGAGGAGTACACCGGCAACCGCGTGCGACTCCACGTCGGCAGCAGGACCGTCATGATCAACGGGAACAAGAAGGTCGGAGACAAGATCAGAGCCGAGATCACCCAGGGCGGTTACGCGAATTCCGTCCAGTGACGCAGGCGCTCACGAGTCTTCGGACGAAACACAAAGAGCCGGCTCCACGCGGGGCCGGCTCTTTTTGCGTGTAGACGCCGTCGCCCCCGGCCCTTCGCACCACGCAACGTGATCGGAGAGAGCCGGGAGGAGCTCCGGTCAGTCGAGATCCACGGGCCCCTTGCCGAAGGCGATGTCACCGTAATAGGCGATGGCCGATTCCTGCGTGTTGTCCGTGTCCGTCATGATGGCCACGCCCGAGACCAGCGGGGGCTCCTGGTTGAATGCCCGCTTGTAATCCTCATACACATTCCGCGATTCCGAGATCCAGCTGTTCGTGTGCTGGGCCCCGCTCTCGACGACGAACATCATGGCCTCTTCGGCGTGAGGGTTCGGGACCATGGTGTCGACCTCCGCGTTGCTCGCCCAGATGTAGTTGATGGCACCAAGCGGCGGGTACTCGCCGTAGAGCAGCCTGATGGCCTCGTACTTGGCCTTCTCGAGCAGGCTCAGCCGGCTGCCGTCATATTCGAATGTGACGTAAATGCGGGCCGGGTAGTCGTCGCCCTCCTTGGTGGTCACGTCCCCGTTGCGCAGAACATGGGCCACCTTCCACCGCCAGCCCAGGTACGGGTATTCCTTGAGGTTGACCGATAACTGCCGCGTCATTCCGGACGCGCCGCCTTCGCTCACCGCCTCGACGACGGTGGTGCCGTCGTCGTCGACGAGACGATACACCGTATACCGTTCGATTTTCTTGAACGTCAGCGGCTTCCAGCCGTCCGGCAGCGCGTTGCCCGGTTGAGCCGCCGAAAATCGCCCGACCTCGATGATGCCTTGCGGGTCGAACTCCGCGTGAGCCAACCCAAGTCCGATCGCGCAGGCGACGCTGAGCACCAGACCCCAGCGTAGGGATGGATGGGAGGTGACGCCGCGCATGGTGTGCTCTATGGTATTCCCCGGCATCGTGTCGTCGACAGGGTGGCGTCGACGCGTTGTGGCTGGCCCACGATGCGACAACGCCCTTGACTATAGCACGGTCGGGCTCGAATCGCGTGCGATTTGTGGATTGCCGACGGCGCCGGCAGGCTCATGTCGTGGAGCCCCACGGCTTCACAGCCGTGGCGCCCACAAGAGCTTCGGCGGGCACCCGTCTCGCATTTCTCCACGGCTTGACAGCCGTAGCTTCCTGCGAAGGCGGGTGAACCTCCCGCTCAGCGGCTCCAGGTGAACCACTTACTCAGTATTTTCCTGGCCCCAGCCGTAAAGTGTGCTTTCCGCCAGGCGTTGACGACCTTCTTGTTCACCTCGGCCTGCGTGGGATAGGGGTGGATGGTGTTGGCAATCACCTTGATGCCGGCGCCGGCCTTCATCAGCACCGTGAACTCGTTGATCAGGTCTCCGGCGTGCGCTGCCACGATCGTGGCACCCAGGAGGGTGTCCGTTCCCCTCCGCACGTGGATGCGCGCAAACCCGTCGTCCTCCCCGTCCAGGATGGCCCGATCCACCTCGGCGAGCGGAAACGTGTAGGTCTCGACCTCCCACCCCTTGGCCTTGGCCTCGTGCTCGTACAGGCCGACGTGGGCGATCTCGGGCTCGGTATAGGTGCACCATGGGATGATCATGGATTTGGTGCTGGCATACCCGAGGCCCAACGGGTGCGGGAACAAGGCATTCTGGATCACGATCTGGGCCATGGCGTCCGCCGTGTGGGTGAATTTGAACGGAAAGCAAATGTCACCGGCTGCGAATATTCGCGCCCGGCTCGTCTGGAGGCGATCATTCACCTTCACCCCGTTGCGATCGTACTCAACACCCGCCGCCTCGAGGTTCAGTCCCTCGACGTTCGGCTTGCGACCAATCCCGACCAGGATCTGGTCCACCGTCACCTCAC
>JBFGRM010000078.1:0-9883 GCA_041563675.1 Nitrospiraceae bacterium
AAATGGTGTCCCCAACGGGATTTGAACCCGTGTTGCCGGCTTGAAAGGCCGGCGTCCTAGGCCAGGCTAGACGATGGGGACGACCGGGTTGCGCCGTTGTCTTAGCTCATTCGATGGCGCGCTTGCAACCACTACTTTAAATCAGTAAGCTTGCGCGCGCAGCGTGGAAGCTGCCGTCACGGGCCCGGGCGTGGCGCCACGGCCGCGGTCGAAAGCAGATGATAGAAAACGCCCGGATGTCTGTCAACTGATTGAAGCCGTGGGACTATTCGACATCGAGCGGACCGCGCGGGCGCCTCACAAGCGGCCCGTGGAGCACGGTGAGCGGGCAGAACCTCCTCCGGAGCTCTGCGTTGCTCACGGCTCGACACGCCGGCCCCGACAATATACGCATCCAGCGATAGCTGGCCTTGCCCCTGCAAAAGTGGGATAGACTGAGCCTCCGCAAGTTAGCCATAAGTGTAGGTACCCACGCCTGTTTTGGGCAGGGTGTGTTTCCTCGTGAGCAAGACCCTCATGGAATTACGACACGATCTTCGATTGTTGGTTCGGTGTCCCGTCACCTACGCGGACGGCGCCGCGGGTGCGAAGGTGGCCGGAGAGGGAACCATCGTCAATCTCTCCACCGGCGGCTGGCAGGTGGCCGGCAGCCAGGCGGTGCGCAGGGGAACACCCTTGCTCCTGCGCGTGGCCCTGCCCGATGGGGAGGACCCGATGGAGGTGCAGCTCGCCACCGTGCGCTGGGCTTCGGGCCTCACGTTCGGCGTCAAGAACATGATTCTGGGCGAGCAGGAATGGAAGCGGCTGCGTCGTTTCATCGTCACCAATGCGAGCAAACCCGATTTCACGTCCCTCAAACACGCATAACCGGTCAGCCGAGCCTGATGGCCAGCGCGGATAGACTGCATGTCTACCCTACGATCCCTACTCACCAGCCTGTTTCGGGAGCCCACTATGGACGAGAGACGTTCTGAGCGGTTGCTGGTTCATTGCCCCGTCGTGTTCCTCGGCGATCATGTGGTCGGGAAAGGGACCATGACCGACCTGTCCCCGACCGGCTGCGGCGTCGAGAGCACGACCGTCTTGCGCAAGGGAACCCAGCTGGCACTGCACGTCACGGTGCCCGGCCTCACGGACACCGTCATGGTCAACACCGCCGCCGTCCGCTGGGCCCTGGGACGCCGGTTCGGCCTCAAGTTCGTCCGGATGAAGCCGACCGAGCGCACCCGCCTGCGAAAGTTCCTCAAGAAGAGCACGTAAGCGTCACGAAGCCCGCGCAGGGCCGCGCCTCACCGAGCTCCCGACCCTCCGGTCCAGCTCGTGGGGTCCACTTCGTGACCCTCGATCCGGCCCCCCCTTAACTGTCAATCAGAGAAACCTCCTCCAGACAAGACCTGCGCAGGCCTGCGCCGCGCCACCCTGATCACATGGGATGGAATCGAGAGGCCATGGTGCCGGGGGCCGGCTCGTGGAGGTCGCCGGATCGGAAGGCCCGGAGATAGGGACAAGGAAGGGAGGGTCACCCGCGACCGCGAGGCAGGCTATGCGCGACCAGCATGCGGAAGAGAAGGTCCGGCGGTTTGTTTCCCGACGCCCGCGGACCATAGGTGGTCCAGAGCTCGAGCGACCGCTCGGGCTGTCCGAGCGCAAGATGCCCGGTCATCGCCGCTGACAGGAGATACCGCAGGCGCTCGGTGCTCAGCTTCCGGTCGGCGCGGAGCAACGCCTCCGCCCGTCGGACCATCTCCCCGGGGTTGCGGCTGCCGACCGCCTGGTACATGGACAGCCAGGACTGCTGCGAGGCGGTCATGTTCCGGTGGCACCTAGAGGACCGGAATTGGTTCCAGATTGTCTTCAGATCGGATGAAGGAAGGTGGGCATTGATCGCGCGGGCGACTCTGAACAGAGAATGAAACCAGACATTCGTGCCGTGACGGGCATGGCAATCCAGCAGGCGGACCTTGAGGAGCTCGATGTCCTTCTGCAAGCTCGCCGGCATGGTGAGTGACGACGGGGTCCGCCGTCCACCGAGGAAATAATTCTTGATGGTCTCCGCCCGGTACATCGCGACCATCTTCTGGTACTGGCTGACCGGTCCCGCCCCCCCGTGCTTGCTGATCGGTTCCGCGTCACCCAATTCGCCGTTCAGCGAATGGGATAGAATCTCCACCACCGGCACGGAGGCGGTCCTGAGATGGAGCAATTCCCCCGCGCTTTCCTGAAGAAACCGGGCCTTCACGGCACGGAGATCCAAAAACGGAAAATAATCCGAGTTGGCCGGGGCGCCGAAGCTCGCGAAGAGCGGATGCAGCAGGCGCTTGTCCCCGATCCTCCGCACCTCCAGATCGGCCACCGTCGTGACCTGGTGCCGCTTCAACTCCGCGGCCAGCGCCGGCTGCTCGAAGACGGCGCCGCTGAGCCGGAAGGGGCTGTATCCCTTGCTGGCCACGATCAGCATGTCCAGGTCGTTCGCCGCAAAGATCGCGTAGTTGCCGAAGGTCTTCGTCAGCGCCTGGAGCACGGAGGCGACCAACGTCGGGTTGATCTCGTAGGCTTGAAACCACTGGACCAAGATGCCTTGCCGCGTCAGGTGCCGGCTGACGAGCCGGTAGAACTCCTCCGAGAAGAGGCTGGACACGCCGCTCACCCAGGGGTTGGAGGGCTCGGACGCGATGATGTCGTACTTCTTGTTGTGCGTGGAGAAAAACGCCTTCGCGTCCTCGATGAACACGCGGCTGCGGGGATCGGTGAAGACACGCTCCACGCGGGGACCGAATCCCCTCGCCGCCTCCACCACGGCTTCCTCGATCTCGATCGTGTCGACCCGGGCGAGGGTGTCGCTCGTCAGCAGGACGTGACTCGTGAGCCCCGAGCCCATGCCGATCACGGCCGCCGTCTTCGCGCTCGAATGCACGGCCAGTGGAATCGCCCCCGACAGGACCATGGTCTCCTCGTCGCTGACGGGCTTGCTGCTGTCCTTGACGTTGATGGAGGCGTCCGGCTTTCCGTTCGTGATGATCGAGAGCACGCCCTGGTCGAACTGGACCAGGTCGATCGTCGCGGTCTTGCCGTCTTTGTGGTACACGTTCTTCGCGTTGTCCGGAGCATAGAAGTTCCCGACCCGATACACACCCGAGGCCATCTTCAACGTGTCCAGATGCACGCCCACCAGCGTGACGAGCAGCGCCACGAGGCTGACCGCCGCGGCGGCCGCAGGCACGTGGATCCGCCGAGCGCTGAGCGCGGTCCAGAGCAGGACGACCCCCACGACCATGTCGACCCCCGCCCCGAATGTGATGAGGCCCTTAAGCCCCAGCAGCGGCATGCCGACATGGGTCGCCAGGAACACCCCGATGATGGCCCCCAGCGTGTTCGCGGCATAGACGGAGCCGATGCTCTTCTCACCGACACCCTGCTTGAGCAGACAGAACGTGATCAGGGGCAGCGTCATGCCCGCACAGAAGGTGGCGGGGAACATGACCACCAGCGCAATCGCATGGCTGGCGAAGTTGAAGACCACGTATCCCTGGTCGGTCTTGGCCACGGCGCGCATGGTGGCTTGCATGACCTCGAACGACTGTCCGTAAACGACCAGCGTCGACAACGCCAACAGTCCCATGATGACCTGGATCCAGCCGAGGTACGCCGTGGGCTCGTTGATCCGTTCGATGCGCCGCTTGATCCAGAGGCCGCCGAAGGCGAGCCCCGCAAGAAAGGCGCTAAGCATGATCTCGAACGCATGGGTCGAGCTCCCCAGGACCAGGCTGAGCATGCGGATCCACCCGATCTCGTAAACAAACGAGGCCAGCCCCGTGAACAAGGCGACCAGGAGCAGGAGGGCGTTGGGCCAGAGACGGAAGCTCGCGCTCGCCTCCGTCGAGTCGGTGCCCGGCACCGCCTGCTCCTCCACGCCGTTCGACAGGAACCAAACCACGACGGCCACCACGATGTTGATCAACGCGGCCGCGAGGATGGTGCCGGGCAGGCCGATGCGTCCGACCAGGAAGAAGCCGCTGACGAGCACGCCGACCGCCGCCCCGAGACTGTTCGCGAAATACAGCAGCGAAATGGAGGAGCCGGGGACCTGGGGAAAGATGCGGATCATGCCGGCGCTCATCAGCGGGAAGGTCATGCCGAGCAGGATGGAAGGGGGAAGGATCAGCATCGCCGAGAGGGTCCACTTCAGCACGTTGACCGTGATCGGCTCGCCAAGCGCGGGCATGATCGTCGTGTAGGCCAGGTTGGTGACCGCATCGAAGAGCGCGTGGAACACCAGCCCGAACAGGCCGATGATGCCCTCGGTCACCGCATACCACCGCAGCAGGTTCTTCCACCGCGACGAGTACCGGCTGCTGAGCCACGACCCCAGCGCCATACCGCCCATGAAGATCGCGAGCACCAGTGTCTGCGCGTAGGCGGAATGGCCCAGAAACAGCTTGAGGTACCGTCCCCAGACCGACTCATAGATCAGGCCGGAGAAGCCGGAGACCATGAACATGATCAGCAGGATGATTCGGAGAGACTGTGCGCTTACAGCACGTTCGGCCATGCCATCACCCGATTGTTGTCCACGACGAGACGCAATAGGAACCGGGACGCGAGCGGCGGGACCCGCCTCGGGGGCCTGCGCCGACGCCGTTCGTCACGTGGGGTGTTCGTCCTGAGGCGGTGGAACTGGCGAGAAGCCTAGCACGGGGGTCCGTGGGGACAGAAAATAAATCGAATTTCCGGGACGGTTTCGATGACCTCACAATGGGCCGCGAGACAACCAGCCACCTTGCGTGCCAACCTTCGACAGGCCCCTGCGCCGTGCCCTTCCGCTGTGTTAATAATTTGTGGTGCGCGTTGATTGATCAGGAGGTTCCCTACGATGCGAAAAATGTGCCCGATCGTTGCCGCGACCGCTCTCTGTGGGGCTCTCACCGTGCTGTCCGGGTGCACGACGCAGGGCGGTTCCAGCCGAACCCCGACCGTCCCCCCGGAATATGCGAGCAAGCACATGCCCGCCGGCTGGTGGGGCGACGAGTCGATCGTCGAGGAAGGGCGGGCGCTCTATCTTGGGCTCAAGAATCGAGACGTGAACTGCGCCAAGTGTCACGGGCGAAATGGAAAGCCCGTGAAATCAGGCGCGCGGGACTTTCGAGACACAGCCAACATGAAGCGCTACAGCGACTCTCACCTCCTCTGGCGCCTTGCGGAAGGCGTCCCCTTTACGCAAATGCGTGGCTACAAGGACACGCTCAGCGAGGAGCAACTGTGGAAGATCGTCGCCTTCGTGCGCACCTTCGGGCTGGACGGGTTGCGGTACGACGTGGCCGGTCAACGATGGGTCCCCCTCGCCGGGAACGAACCCGCAAAGACGACGCCGTCGAATCAGGAGCGCGCGTAAAGACCCTCGATCAGTCGCTCCATGCCGACCGGCCTGAGCAGCAGGTCGACGGTGCGGGTGGGTCTGCCGCAGACGACCTCCGTGTCCGGCACGTCGATCTTGTTCGCCCGCTCCAAGGCACCCCGCGCCGCCCCGAGTAGAACCACGGCACGCTCAGAGGGCTGCGCGAACTCATCGGCCATGGCCACGGCCGCATCGGCGTCCCCCGCCCGGGCGTGCGCCGACGCAATCTCGGAGGACACCGTCGCCTTCATCCCCCGGAGTTCGGGTACCCTTGCCATCGTGCGCTCGGCTCCTTCCACCGCGCCGGCGGCGGCTTGGGCCAGGGCCACCTCGACCAGCATCCTCGATCGGAGGGCCTCCTCTCGAATGGTGGCCGCGACCCTCAAGACACCCGTCGTGTCTCCACTCCGGGCCCGGCCGCGGGCCACCTCGATCTGCGCTCTGGACCGTTGTGCGGCCTCCTCGATGCGCAGGCTCGTCCTGTATCCCGCCGCGGCGTCACCGGACGCCGCCTGCTTCACGGCCACCGCCCGAAGCACACAGATCCGTGCCTCCGCGTCGGCCAACAGGTCGGCCATGTTGAGGGCGCCTTCGGCATCGCCCATCGCGACGTAGGCCTTGGCGATTTCCGCGACGGCGGCGGTCCTGGCCTCCCGGTGAGGGGGCAATTCGCTCGCCGTGAGCAAGGCCCCACCGAGATCGCCGTGGCGCGCCTGCCCGGCGGCGATGCCCCATTGCGCGGAGGCACGCGCCTCCTCCGAAGAGATTTGCGCGGTGATGTCCACGGCCCGCGCGACCCTCCCGCGTTTGGCGAGGCCCCGCGCGATCCCGGCCAGGGCCCAATCACGCTCGTCTTCATCGACCAGGCCGTCGACCAACTGCATGACCGGCTCGATGTCGCCGGGCCCGTCGGCCTGCACGGCTATATATTCCCACACGCGCCGCCGGCCGCCCGGGGTGGGGATCGACTCGTGGAGGCGGAGCGCCTCCTCCCTCTGTCCCCTGCGAACCAGGGCCGCCAAGACCGGAGCCGCGGCGCCCGTGTAGAGCTCGGGCTGTCGCATGCGAGCCAGGATCACTCCCGCCTCCTCGACGTGGTCATCCTTCATGAGGGCGTGGACGGCCAGGAAGTAGGCCTGGTCCCTCAGCGGCGCCTTGGTGACCGTCGTGGCCACACGCAGGGCCGCGTCGGTCTCGCCGCTCTGCGCAAAGCCGGCGGCGACGCCGAGCAGCACCCGATCGCGCTCGAAGGCGTAGGGGATCCTATGGGCCACCTCCAGCGCGTCCATCAGGATGGCCTGCGCCTCGGCGACAGGCTCCTTCGGCTCCGGTGCCTCGCTGCGCATGGAACCTCGATTCCAGACGAGGATGAAAAAGATGACAAGCGTCGCGACGGGAATACTCCACACGAGGAGTCGCTGTCGATCGGGAGTCATAGTCGTGAGTGGGACGGGGCCGGGCGGACCGAGCCGAACCAGCGTCAACGGCTACGGCATACAGGAAGACCGGCGGGATGAGAAGGAAAAACGCACACGGGCGTCAGCGGCCTCGCACGGCTGACCGGCTGGCAGTCAAGGCATCATCCGCCGTCAGGGAGGGATCCGAATGGCAGGTCTCCAGGCGGCGGTCTTTCGATACCAACAGGACCGCCAGCAAGGAGACGGCGGAGACGAGCCCGATCGCCGACACCCAGGACACCGTGAACAGGAGGGCGAGGTAGGTGGCCAGCGCAGCCTCGTCACGCGAAAGCGGCGCCAGACTGTAGAGCCACGCGTGCAGGCCGAGCGCCGCCGTCACGAGCACGATCAACAGCCCCAAGGCCGGGCGCACCCAGGGCGGGAAGGCCAGGTCGTCGGCTCGCCTGATCGAATAGGCCTTGAGAACTCGACTCGTCGTGAGCAGTCGGACCAGGCCGGCGTGCGAAGACGCTCCCTTTGCACCGAATGCACGTCCTAATGGATACATGTCGCCCCCTCCTCTCGTTGATCCCCTTGCCTGCTGAGTGAGCAACGAGGATGCCAGGAGCGCAGCTGCGGGTAGAGGATTCCGCAGCAGGGAAAATCGATGGTGAATCAGGCTCTTCGGAACCGGCGGGGACCGCATGTGACGCCGCGGACTGTCACCGCCGAGCGGATCCTGTGAACGCGGTGGACAGGAAGGAGGGGGTCGCGGGGCGCCGGCCGGCGTCGTCCCCGTCACCGATAACGCGGCGCGCGGAACCGCTTCTTATTGTGGCTCCATAACCAGACCGCGGATTACGTCAACCAGCCCCGCGGTCACGCGCGCCAGACGATCATAGTCGACCTGGTCGGGCCTATCACGAGCGGTGTGGTAATGCGGGTAACGGAAGAGGGCCGTATCGGTCACCATGGCCGCGGGGTAGCGCTCCTGCCAGAACGCCCAGTGATCCGACCAGCCGATGCCCGGGATGAATCCCGGAAGGGCCCCGCCTTCGGACGGAAACTGGGCGGCGTTCCGGAACGTGCCCACGAGGCGGCGCACCAGCGGACCGTTGCCCGTGTTGCTGACGAAGCCCACGAAATTCGCCGTCGAAGGGTAGAGGAGGCCGAAGGGTAAGGGATACTGCTGGCTCCCCCGGTCGTCCGCGTAATACCCGATGGTCTCCAGGCTGACCATGGCGACGATGTCTTCGCCACGCGACCGGCTGCGCTTGGCGTAGACCCAGCTCCCCATCTCGCCCGTCTGAAAGAACGGCGGCTCCTCGTTCACGAAGGCCACGAATCGCAGCGTGCGCGCGGGCTTGACCCCCGCAAAGCGACGCGCCAGGCCGAGGAGTGCCGCGACGCCCGTCGCGTTATCGTTCGCGCCGGGACTTCCCATGACCGAATCGTAATGCGCGCCGATGACGACGATCTCGCCGCCGCGCGCTCCGCCCGGGAGCTCCACCTCGAGGTTGTCGCAGGGGCGTTTCAGCACCTCATAGCGCTGACGCGCCACCCTGTATCCCTCGCCCCCCAAGGCCGTCTCGATGTAGTCGGCGGCGCGGGCAAGGTTGTCATGTTCGTAAACGTTTCGCTCACCGATGGTCCCCGCCAGCATCGTCACGTGGGCGCGCAGCTCCGCGGCGAAGCGGCGTTCCTCGCCGCTCAGAGGTGGCAGGGCACCCCGATAACTTTCGCCCGGCATCCGAATCATCATGACCCACCCGAGGAGGAGCAGCGCCAGGCTCGCAACGAGCAGCACGAGCAGCCGGATCGCCTGCCCTGGACCTCGATTGCGCATGCCACCCATGGGGACCTGGTGCGGATACCTCCGACGTCGCCGAAGCCGCCCCGAGATGCGAGAGGCCCATTATGCAGTAGTTCTTGCGCCCGCAAAATAATGGGTTACACTCAAAATCCGGTGCCGAATCCACATCGGACTCCGGCACAGGCTATGGCGGACCCTGCAGAGCAGAAGAAACCCGAGTCTGCGATCGCAGAAGTCGAGCGGTTACGCGATAAACTTGTCGGCCGGACAGCGTCGACCGGCTCGGCGTGGAGCGTGACCGGGTGGCGTTCCGTCGACTGGCTTCTTGTGGCCCTGGTCGTCGCGTTCGTCCTCTACATGTTGCTCCCTCGTTCCTAACACGCCCACACGTCTCTCGGCATACCGGCCCTCCCCAGTGGGGACATCCCCTACCATCACGGGCCCCAGCGCAGCGCGAGCGCGCTACGACAAAACGCCAGGTTACGCCTGCCGCCCACCCACCTTTTGGGGAGCCCGCCCTCCGGTCGAATGTTCTGGGGCTGCCTCCTGGGGATGGCGGAATTCACGCCCTATGGTATCCCTGTCACTGGCCCTTTGAACGCGACAAGACTGCGCCGCACGACGACCAGTGGGGCCCTGGCAAACCATAAAAGAGGTGAGAATGGATGCTGGAATGGAGATAGCCGGTCGACTCCTCGTCCCAGAGGTGACACTCCCGCTCATTGGGATCCTGGGACTGCTCCTCGTGTGGCAATACCACCAGGCGCAGGTCCTCACCGGCCGTATCTACGCCCTCGACTTCTGGGACATCACCGGTGTGCGCATGTTCATCCATGTGACGACCGGGGATGGCCGGGCTTGCGAGAGCTGCCAAGGAGCGAACGGGACCGTCTTCCTGCCGTCGGTTCTGACCCAAAAGGATTTCAGCACCCTGGCGCATCCGTGCTCGAACGACGCCGGCTGCCGCTGTCTCATCCTGGGCCTCTACGGCGGGTGGCCGGAAGCGGATCGGCTCATCCATCTCTTGCGCACCCAATCGCGGAGGAAACCCTACCGCCTGAGCCACCACGAGGTGCTCGAGCTGTTCGATGGACCCTGGCATCGGAGCGTGCTGGCGACCGGCGACCGCCTCACCATCCACATGGCGCAGGCGCAGCTCGACGAGCCCGAGGACGTCGAAAGCTCGGTCGTGCTCTATCGCACGATCGTCGAGCAGGCCAAGGGGGCCCGTGACCTGCGGCTCCTCGTCCCGGCCTACCTCCGACTGGCCCAGCTCTTGGA
>JBFGRM010000079.1:0-9876 GCA_041563675.1 Nitrospiraceae bacterium
AGCCGGTGACCGACCATCCTGCCTTTCTCTGACCGACCTTTTTCCAACTCTTCAACAGCCAATTGTCCGTGACGTGCGGCCAGGGCCGATGCCAGTGCTTCGCGCGCTCTCTTTCCTTTTCCTCTCCCTCATGGAGGAGAACATCAGGGTCGGGGAGGTGAATGACCGGGAGGCTCTAGCTAGCAGAGCGAGGCGGTCCGAAGGGTGAGCAGGAAGCGGCGAAGGCGCGAACGCGTTGGGGTCGTCATGTTGAGGAACTCGACACCGAACTCCTTCCCGGTGCTCCATCGAACGCGGGCAAGGTCGATCAGCAGCGGACCGTCACCGTTGGGCATGAGCAGGCACAGACCGCAACGGTCGCCCCGATGCACGTCGACCAATCCTCTCACCGCGCAACCCCATACTGAAATGTTGAGGAGGGACCCCCGGCTTTCAAGGCCGTCGGTGGCGAGGACGACCTGGCACGAGGCGGGGAATCGAATGGCTGCGCGCAAATCCATCAGAGTAGTGAGCCTTGTGAGGAGTCAATCTCTAGGGGTCAGCATACCCGCAGACAGGTCCTGGAACTATGACGTGTATCACAAGGCTGGAACGGTCACCGAGGCCCAGTCCGAACACGCGCGATGAATATGGGCTTGGAGGCGGTCGGCTATGCAGGCTGGAAGGCGGGAAGGGAGGCCTGGGCACGCTGCTCCAGGCCGGGTTGCATCTCCAGAAATTTCAGCAACTGGCGCAGCCGTTTCTGGTGATCTGAATGCACGCGAATGAACTCGATGCCGAACTCATCACCGCTGACCCAGCGGATGATCGCCAGCTCGATCTTGATGGGGGTCGGATCGTTCGGGGCATAAAGCATGAGTCGGAGGTAGGCGCTGTCCTTCAGGCTCTGGTCGCCTTTGATACGGCAGCCGCCTGGGGACAGGTTGACGAGCTGACCCTTTCCATCGAGAAGGTCACCCACGATGCCGACGGGGAACTGGACGCGTATCCGGTTGAGGTTCCTGTTCTCCCCACTCTTCTGCTCCATGGCTCCTCCTGATTCGGATCCGGGCACGAGAATGAAGGGCGCGAAAAGTTCAGCCGAACAGTGCCAAGGATATCGGCAAGGCCGGGGAAAATAAATTCCTCCGAGGTGTTCCCTCGTTCAGGGGGTGCCGATGCGGCGGGCGACCGAGTTTCGCCCTTTCGAGACGAAGCCCGTTCCCCAAGGCTAACGCAGGTCCCATCACCCGCCGGATGAATCTCGAGCGTTGCATCAATATAGAACGACGGGTTCGACCTCGCACCTTCATAAGGTATTGATTTTCGTCATTTTTTAAGGAATCACGAACAACGGTTTCGTTGACAGAGGGGCGCCGTCTGCTAGGCTCATACTGATTAGTTCCTCTTCAAGGAACCGGACCGTCAACAGCGACTACGAGCGTGCCGGACCCGAGACGGCATTCTCATACAAGACAACACAGACCGCACCGGTGGACCTATGGGAATCCCTGGGTACGCCAGGACTTGCGCGGGCTGGACGGCAGGGCTGCTGATGCTGCTCAGTGCCTCGCCCGCGCCGCCCGTCGGGGCGCAGCCGACGGCGGCCAGCGAAACATACGACTTCACCCTGAGCAAGGGCCTGCTCGAATTCAGCCGCGGCCGCTACCAAGAAGCCGCAAAGCTGTTTCGCGACGCGACCGCGGCGAAGCCGCGGGACGTCGAGGCGCAGGACTACCTTGGTCAGGCACTCCTCCGTCTCGATGACTACGCCGGAGCGGAGCAGGTCTATGCGAATCTGCTCACGGAGTTTCCCACCTCGGCCCGAGGCTTCGTCGGATTGGGCCTCAGCCAGATCAAGCTCGGTAAGTACCAGGATGCCCTTGCCAATCTCGCGGCGGCCGAGACGCTCTCTCCCGACGATCCCTTGATCTACTATTACCAGGGATTGGCCTATCAAGGTCTCAAGGCCTACGAACTGTCGCCGCCGCTCTTTGCCCGCGCGATCAAGCTGAGCCCGGACCTCGAGCCCTCCGCCCGATACTATACGGGGGTGGCCTACTACGAGATGGGTCGCGTGGAGGAGGCGGAACGGGAATTCAAGGCGGCGCTGGCATACGGCGACCCGGAGTCACAACTGTCGCGATCGGCGAGGGAATTCCTGACGGAACGCGGCGCGCCACGCCAGCCCGATGAGCCGAGACGCTGGGATCTGAGTCTCAGCGTCAGCGAGCAGTACGATACCAATGTGGTGCTCTTGCCCCTCGGCACGCAGCCGTCTCCCGACACCGGGATTTCGGACAAGGACGACTACGTGACCACCCTCTATGCAAGAGGCGAATACCGAATGATCCAGACTGGCCCCTGGACCATGGGAACGTCCTATGGCTTTTTCCAAAGCTTCCATCGAGAGCTGAGCGGGTTCGACGTCCAAAGTCACGCGCCCTCAGCCTATCTTCAACGCACGCTCGGCCCCGTCTTCGCACGCGTCCAGTATGCCTTCGATTACGTCGAGGTGGGGCGGGCGCCCTACTTGATCGCGCAAGCCGTTCAGCCGACCTTCACGATCGTCGAAGGCAGAAGTTTCTTCACCCAGTTGCGCTTCCACTACCAGTACAAAAACTTTCGCGATGCAAAGTTCGCCGGCAACAGCAACCGTGACGGGAGGAACTGGCTCGCCAGCGTGTCCCAGTACATGTTTTTTGCGGAGGGGGAGGGCAACTTCAGAGTGGGCTACACCTATGACCGGGACGACACGGGAGGCGGATCACCCGTCGTCGCCACCCCCGGGGTCCAGACAAACGCGGATTGGGACTACACGGGACATCGCCTCTCCGCCGGTCTTGACCTGCCGGCCATCTTCACCATCAAACCCAGCGCAGCCTTCGAGTATTACAAGCAGGACTACGCGAATCCGAGCTCGTTCTCCGCAACCGGCACGACACGACGGAAGGACGAGATCCTCTTTGTCACCGGCTCCCTCAGGCGCGAGATCGCGGGCATGTTCACCGTGAGCGCCGCCTACAGCTACACGCGCGACCAATCGAATCTCACGGCCTTTGACTACGCCCGCAGCCTCTACTCCATTTCACTGAGCGCCAAGTTTTGACCCGACGTTTCGCCCGCCGCCGAAGGCCGGCACGTCCGTCGCGTGCGGGTCGCCGTGCAACGATTTGCGCGATGAGGGACAAGACTCGTCACCAACAATGGTAGGGGCGTCGACCCTCCAAAAGAGTGGCGGCGCTCGAACGCTATGAAATTTGGTGCCTTCGCGCCGCGGCTCGGACTGGAAAACAGTCGAAGTTATGGTAGGGTCTATGCACGGTATGGAGTCACCATGATCTCTCGCATGACATGCACCTCACTTGCTCTCGCCGGCACCATGGCCGCCGCGTCGGCTGTTTACGCCGCCACCCCCGATGACAGCATCGGCCTCTTCACCGCGGTGCACGGCAAGGTGATGGTCGAACGCTCGGCCAGCACGCACGTGTCACCGGTCAGTGTGCGTGACGACGTCTTCTTCCAGGACGTGATCGAGACTAAACACAAATCCCGCACGAAAGCGTTCTTCGACGACGAGACCATTCTGACGGTCGGGGAGAACAGCCGCGTGACCGTCAACGAGCACGTGTACAATCCGGAGCTCGACGTCCGACGCGTTGTCGTCAAGCTCCTGGTCGGAAAGCTGCGGGCGCTCGTCGGAAAGGCCTTTACCGGGGCCGGCTCCAAGTTCGAGATCCACACACCAACGGCGATCGCCGCGGCGCGGGGGACCTACTTCATCGTCTGGGTCGAAGACTCCGGCACGAGCGGAATCGTCAACATCGGCGAGGCGGGAAAGGTCGATTTCACCTCCGGCGGAAAAACCGTCACGGTGTCGCCAGGAGAATTTTCGGTCGCCCCCGCCGGCAAGCCTCCGGCGATGCCGGTGATCCTCAAGGCCGGCTCCGAATCGGATGCGACCGGACAGTCCATCGCCGGCGTCCGAGCAGGAACCGCCCTGGCAAGCGCAAGCAATCTGACCGGCACGGTCGGGAACACCCTCGGCAACACCCTGAGCCTGGCAAACAATACGCTGAACGCGGCCCTGGGAACCGTCAACGCCCTGACGAGCGCTTCCCTCGGCCAGGTGGCCGATGTGCTGGACGCGATCAACGGCACCGACCTGAAGGACGCGCCGGCGCACGAGACACCGCAGCAGGTCGTGCAATCGTTGGGCCTGTCGATTCCCACGCAACTGACTTCGAGTCAGGTCGCGGACCCGACCGGCATCCAGAGTGCCGTCCTCGACTCGAATGCGGCTGATGACCTCGCGAGTCTCGAGCAAGTCGAGGAGCTGGCCAACAAGGTGCTGTCTTCGACCTCGATCGCCTCGAGCCCCGTGGCCGCCCCCGTCGGGACCATCGCCTCCACGGTGGGGTCGATCGTGCTTGTCCCGCCCGCGGTGACCTCCGGCATCGTCAACCCCGTGGCACCCGTCGTGCCACCGGTCGTTCCTCCCGTGGCCCCGCCCGCGCCACCTGCGCCGCCCCCGGTTGTTCCGCCGATCGTGCCGCCGATCATTCCCTGATCGGTCGAAAACACCCCCCGCAGCACCGAGCGTGACAAGAGTGAGCCCGAACCCACGTCCATAGCGCTCCACGCGCTCCTTCCAAAATTCCGATTTTCATCCGCATTCCAAGGCCGTCGCGGTATACAGAAGCTCTATGGTCCGCAGGGGTCTCGCCAATCCGCAGTCCTACCAACGCGTCGTGCTCGCGGTCGGGCTTAGCGTCACCGCCTGCGTCCTGGCGCTCGCCTGGCTCGGAGCCAGCCCGTTCACTCGTCTGGAGACCACGCTGTTGGACTGGCAGTTCCGCCTGCGGGGGGAGCGACCCGTCACGCGTGACGTGGTCATCGTGGCGATCGACGAGAAGAGCCTGCGGGAGGTCGGCCGCTGGCCCTGGTCTCGCGACGTGCAGGCGGAGCTTGTCTCGGCAATCGTCAAGGATCAGCCCGCCGTCATCGGGTTGGACATCATCTATGCCGAGCCGCAGCCTGTCCCTTCTTCTCGCAAAACCGGAATGAACGGCCTGGGGCCAGCGCCCGCGCCGGACGTCGCGCTGGCTCGCGCGCTCGGTCGAGCGGAGCGGTCGGTCCTGGCCCTGCCCCTCCTGGTGCCGGACTCCCGCACCAGGTATACCGACGCACTGGTCACGACGACCGCACCCGCCAGCATGAAGAAAAGCGAGTTCATGCTCATCAGACGGGCGGCCGGGAGCGACGCCTTCGATCCCTACCATGCCGCCGTGGCCTTGCCGATCATTCCTGCACTGGCGGAGACCGCCTCGGGGATCGGACACGCGTACAGCCTTCCCGATATCGACGGGGTCACGCGGCGCGAATATACTGCGCTCGGCTTCGAGGACGCCTACTATCCCTCGTTCGCCCTGGAACTGGCGCGCCTCCACCTCGACATCCCTCGAGAGCGCGTCTCCCTGGTGCTGGGGGAAGGCATCCGTCTGGGCAGGATCTTCGTTCCGACCGACGAAAAGTCGCGCATGCTGATCAATTACGCCGGGCGGGAGCGGACGTTCCCCTTCGTGTCGGCCACGGACGTCCTCCGGCAGCGGGTCGCCGCGGGTTCCTTTACGGGCAAGGTCGTGCTGGTCGGGACCGCCGCGTTGGGAACGTATGATCAAGCGATCACGCCGTTCTCCGCAAACGTTCCCAGCGTGGAGAAAAACGCCACCGTCGTCGAAAACATCATTCATCAGCATATGCTACACAACACGCTCTGGAACGGACCCCTTGAGCTCCTCCTCGTCCTCCTGTTCGGCATCACGCTTACCTACGGCCTGCAGCGGCTGCGAGCCGTGCAGGGCACCACCCTCGCGGCCTGTGCGCTGCTCGGCTACGCCGGCGTGGCCCAGTATCTCTTTGCCAAACCGGGCCTTGTGCTGCCGATGGGAGCCCCCGTGCTCACGATCATCCTGGTCTTCGTCGCCCTCACCATCGTGAACGTGCTTGCCAGGGAGCGGCAGGCCGGAGCGATCCGCGCCATGTTCTCCAGCTACGTCAGCCCCCGCATCGTCGAGGAGCTGGTCCGGTCCCCGGAGAAGGCGCGACTCGGCGGGTATCGGCGGGAGGTGACCATGCTCTTCGCAGACCTCGCCGGTTTCACGCGATTCAGCGAGCAGCGACCGGCCGAGGAAGTCGTGGCGCAGCTCAACGAATACCTTGGCGCCATGACGGAAGTGGTGTTTCGTTGGAACGGGACCCTCGATAAATTCGTGGGCGACGAGATCGTCGTCTTCTGGGGCGCGCCGATCGAGCAGCCTGACCACGCGGAGCTCGCGGTGAAGTGTGCGCTCCATATGCGCAAGCGGCTCGAGGAGCTGCAGCAACGATGGAAGGCAGAGGGAAAGGAGCCGCTGGACAACGGCATCGGCATCAACACCGGGACGGTGGTGGTCGGTAACATCGGTGCCGAGGGCCGCAAGATGGACTACACCGTGGTCGGCGACCAGGTGAACGTGGCGGCGCGGTTTCAGGGGTTGACGAGAAAGTTTGGCTGCCCGATCGTCCTGACGGAGCACACTGCCGGGCGCCTCAAGGAGCTGATGCAGGCGGAGGAGCGCTCTGACAACCAGGGGCGCATCGGCCACGTGTCGCTGCGTCGCCTCGGCACGGTCACGGTGAAGGGGAGTGACCGGCCGCTCGGAGCCTATTCGGTCGCCTCGCTGGCGCGAGAGGAGGCCTCGCGCGTCGACGAATCGGGGCCGGACGAACCCTGTGAGATGACAGAGAAATGAAGACGGGTGGTGTGGTTAGGACAGCCGGGGTCGGTGAGTGCGGGGGCGCTTGGCAGTGCGGGTGTAGATCTTCGCCTCCACGAATAAGGTCACAAGGGTCCCATCGATCTCCCCGCGACCGGCCTTCTGTTCCAAAATCTCAAGGGCCTTTGTCGGAGGCACCGCGGCCTTGTAGGGGCGGTCCGCCGCAGCGAGTGCATCGTAGATGTCGGCGATCGTCATGATGCGGGATTGGACGGGAATCTGGTCCATCAGAATCCGACGGGGATACCCGGTCCCGTCAAGCTTCTCATGATGCGCGTAGGCGATGGTTGGAACATGCTGCAGCGACTTGCTCCAGGGGATCTTTCGGAGATACTCGTAGGTATGGGTCACGTGACTCTCGATCTCCAGGCGCTCCTCCGTCGTGAGCGTGCCGCCGGGAATGGAGAGCGCGGTGACCTCTTCCGGCGTCAGGTACGGCTTGGGCCCGTCGAAGGACTCGAATCGCAGGCGCGCCATTTCCTGTAATCGATCATACCCACCCCGCCCTGTGCCGCCCGGCTCGTTACAGTCCAGGACGTGGGCAAACATGTCCTCGAGCTCCTTCAGGCGCCGGGCCAGATCCTGATCCAGCCGGCTGAGCTCGCGCTTGATGCCGTTCCTTGAGCCTGATTGCAACACCTCCACCTTCTTTCTGAGCATTTCCACCTCGGCCGTCCGCTTGATGAAATCAAAGCGCGCTTTCACGAGAGCCAGGTCTCCCGGATACAGCTTGCGTGCCTTCACCAGCACATGCTCGCGGACGCCGACCTTTCCAAAATCGTGCAAGACGGCGGCAAATCGAAGCTCGCGCATCTGCTCGTCGCTGAATTGGGTGGACGCGTAGGGCCCCCCGTCGGTCCGATCCACCACCTCGGCGAGGCCGCAGGTTAGCAGCGCCACCCGGTGGCTGTGCCCGCTGGTCGTGGGATCCCGACTTTCAATGGCCTGGACGCTGGCCGAGACAAATCCTTCAAACAAATGTTGAATTTCATCGTATAACTTTGCATTTTCAATTGCGATTCCTACCTGGTGTCCAAACGCGACGAAACTCTCCAGATCCCGCTCGTCGAACTCACCGCCACCCTTCTTGTTGAGCGCCTGGAGCACACCGAGCAGCCTGTCGCGCGCAGTCACGGGCACGCACACCATGTTCCGCGTGACGAACCCCGTTTGGGCATCCACCTCCGACCAGAAACGTGAGTCTTGCTGGACATTGTTGATGACCAGGGGCCGGCCGGTTCGCGCGACGTGCCCGGCAATTCCCTGCCCCATCTGGACGCGGACGTTCTGGACCTGATCGCCCTTCGCCCCAAGGGCGACCTCGAAATACAGGTCTCCCGATTCCTCCGCCAGCAGGAGCAGCGAGCATGCTTCCGCATGCAGGATCGCGGTGGCGGCATCAATGGCGCGCCGACGGATCTCGGCCGGGTCGAGAGAGGAATTCAGGAGGGCGCTGATCTCCTGAAACTTCTTGAGTGCCTCATCGCCCATCGAATCTCCCGTGGAATCCCGTTTACAATGGTGCCGCTGCGTCACTCCCCAAGTGTAGCAAACCTCCTCTGGAACCCAGGGCCGGCTTTGCCGGGTCACCCGTTGTGCGGAGGTGCTAGAAAGCCGGTGAGGCCCGCAAGGCCCGCCCCCACGGGTGTACCCCATTTTGGCCGGTTGCTTGACGTTCCGGCCCGGAAATCCTAGCCTCGGTGATGAAGGATTGCGGAAGCCTGCCATGCGAGTGACGTTGACAAGCCCAGCTGACCGTCCCGAGCGGTATCTCGAGCTCGACCACGAGCGGGAGGTCGTCATGCTTCTCGGAGCGCAGGATGAGCTGCTGGGATCCGTGAGATGGGAAGTGCTGATCAAGCTCATCGTCACCGCGGCTGCAGATGCAGAGGGACAGGAAAAGCGGTCCTCCCCGCGGGCCCCCGTGGCTCTGCGGGTTTCCTACCGAACGCGGGATCAGGAGGAGGTCGTCAGCGTCACGCGCGACATCGGGGGAGGCGGGACGTTCATTGAGACGGCGACCCCACTGCCGCGTGGAACGGAACTCACCGTCGACTTCGTGCTACCCGACCCTCCGTTCGAACACGTGCGGGCAAAAGCGCGCGTGGCCTGGGTGCGGGAAGTGGCCGAGCGCATCATCTTCCTGCCGGGTATGGGCGTGCAGTTCGTCGACATCGATTCGCAGGTGCGTGCAGCCATTCAACAGCTCGTGCTCAGGCTCAACGAGTCCCGCGGAAACGCGGACCCCTTACAGACCCCGGAATAATCCTCACCGGCACAGACGATCTCACCGTTGACTTCGCGAGCGCACGACGCCTAAGGTGCCTCTTCAGAGAGAGGAGGCCCGTATGCACGACAACAGCTCCAGTTTGGCGATCGAATTACTCGTGAACCACGTCCTGCACCTGCGCAGTCAGGTTGAGATTCTCCAGGAACAGCTCAGCCAGGCAGGCCTCGTCTCGCTGGTGACGGTCGAGCGTGATGTCGAGGACAATTGGACCCGGCATGGAGGGCAGGTGGTCGATGCGTTCTGGGAGGAGGTTCACAAGCTCGGTGCGGGTCGGGGATGAGCCGATGTTTCGGGCGGCGGTGTTGACGTAGGGGAAAAAGCTTGTGCTCTGGCCTTGAGATGTTACAGTGGCGGAAAAGGCTCGCCCCGCAATGATCAGCGCGGTGTCGTCACCGCGTCACGCCTGAACCTCGAGGGTGTGACAGGGAACGGCGAATGGACGTGAGCCAGGGAGTGCAGGTGATGGATCGGCGCGTCTATCCTCGGTACCCGATGGAGCTTCCCGTCACGTTGGAAGGTAACGAATGGGCGGGAGAGGGACGCTCACGGGACGTCTCCGCTGGAGGGTGCCGGGTACAGAGTGCCGGCCACATCGATGTCGGCAGCTACGTTAGAATCAAGCTCTACCACAATCAGAACCCCGCCATGGATATCGATCTCGCGGCGGTTCGCTGGGTCCGCGGGCAGGAATTCGGGCTGGAATTTCTGTACATGCACCCCGAGGAATACGAGCGCTTATTGAGCTTCGCCCCCGCCTCCCAACCTCACGCCAACATGTGACGGTCCGGC
>JBFGRM010000080.1:0-9808 GCA_041563675.1 Nitrospiraceae bacterium
CCCTGCTCGTGGGAGTCAGTTTTGCCAAAGCGACCGCCTACGCACTGGGCGTTCCCCTGATCGGCGTGAATCATCTCGAGGGGCATCTGGCCTCCGCCTGGATCGATCGGCCGGATTTTCCGGCGACCTGCGTCGTCCTCGTGGTGTCGGGGGGACACACGCATCTCTTCCACGTCGACGGGCGCGGCGGCCTGGAACTGCTCGGACGAACGTTGGATGATGCCGCGGGCGAGGCCTTCGACAAGGCGGCCAAGATGCTCGGGCTTCCCTATCCGGGAGGGCCGGCGATTGATCGGCTCGCCAGGGAGGGGAATCCGCGCGCCGTCGCGTTCCCACGGTCCTATTTGAGGAAGGGCAGCCTCGATTTCAGCTTCAGCGGGCTCAAGACGGCCCTGCTCTATTACTTACGCGACCTGGATGCGCGGGGCGGGACGCGACAGGTATCGGACATCGCGGCCAGCTTCCAGGAAGCCGTCGTCGACGTGCTCGTCGAAAAGGCGTCCGCGGCGGTGAGGCGCTGCGGGGTGCGAGCCCTGGCCGTCGTCGGCGGCGTCTCGGCAAACACACGGCTCAGGACGCGGCTCGCCGCGCGCGCGGAGGCGGACTGTGTCGAGCTCAGCCTGCCGTCGTTGGCCTACTGCACCGACAACGCCGCGATGATCGCCTTCGCAGGCCAGCGCGCCTTCGTCGCAGGCCGCCGTGCCGGCTGGGATCTTGAAGCCGATGCCGAGCTGGAGCTGCCTGCGCGGGAGCGCCGGGACACGATCGCGTCCAAACACAGACGCAAGCGCCGGGGCGGCTCGGCCTAGCCAGCCACAACAAGCCAGGGAGGGACCGTCATTCCAACCATCTTCGGACATACCAGCGGGTTGAAAGCCAATCAGGTGGCCCGACTCGAGCGGTTGTACCGACGCCGGGTTCCGGTCGAGAAGGTCATTACCCCCGAGCTCGCGCGGACCTGCACCGAGCTCTCCGCTGAGCTTCGGCGCCGCATCGGCCTGGTCATCACCCGACGCGGCACGGTCGATCAGGTCGTCCTCGGGACCGTGCGCGGCTTCCCGCTCACGGACTTGCGCCCCGTCCGGTTGGGAAGCCGATTCCTGCGGGGCGTTCGTCTGGTGCACACCCATCTCTTCGACGAGCCGCTCACGCACGAGGACCTGACCAACTTGGCCTTGTATCGCCTCGATCTCGTCGCCGCGATCGGGGTCGGGGAGGACGGGCTGCCGACCAACGTTCGCATCGCGCACCTGCTTCCGGACAACCCTCGAAAGCAGGTCTACGACATTTTGGCGGCGACCCCGCTGCACAGTCTTCAGCTCGACTGCGCCGACTTCGTGCAGGCGCTGGAGCGGGAGATGGCGCAAACGACCGCGGGCCACGAGGTGGAGAACGGGCGAGAAGCGGCCATCTTGATCAGCGTCTCCAGGGCTGACCGTGAGACGCAGGAGGAACGACTGGACGAGCTGAGCGACCTCGTCCGCTCGGCGCAGGGTCGGGTGCTCGAGACCGTCATCCAGCGCACGCCGGACATCCACCCGAAGTTTTTGCTGGGCAGCGGCAAGTTAAAGGACGTGGTGATCAAGGGCCTGCAACAGGGGGCCGATCTGCTGGTCTTCGACCAGACCCTGACGCCGGCGCAGGTGCAGGCGATCTCCGAGGTGACGGAGATGAAGGTGATCGACCGCACGCAGCTGATCCTCGATATCTTCGCCAATCGGGCGCACAGCCGAGAAGGTAAAGTACAGGTTGAGCTTGCACAGCTTAAGTACCTGTTGCCAAGGCTTTCCGGTCGTCACACCGCGCTCTCGAGGCTGGGCGGCGGCATCGGCGGACGAGGACCGGGCGAAACGAAGCTGGAGTCGGATCGTCGGCGCGTCCGGGACCGCATCGGCCACCTCGAGCGGCAGCTCGCCTCCTTCGCGCGCCACCAGCAGCAGCGGCGGGCGCGGCGGGTGCGCCATCACGTGCCCATCATCTCCATTGTCGGGTATACGAACGCGGGTAAATCGACCCTGCTGAACGTGCTCACCCAGAGTCACGTGCCGACGAAGGACCGGCCATTCGAAACGTTGGATACCTCGAGCCGGCGCCTCCGATTTCCCCGCGACCGCGAGGTCATCGTGACCGATACCGTGGGTTTCATCCGTGACTTGCCGGAGGAGCTCATGGGCGCCTTTCGGACCACCCTCGAGGAGCTCCGGGATGCGGACGTGCTCCTGCACCTCGTGGACGCCACCGCCAAGGATGCGGAGGGGAACATCGAAGCCGTGGATAAGGTGCTTGCCGACCTCGAGCTCGCGCACGTGCCGCGGGTCTTGGCGTTCAACAAATGCGACCACTTGACGCCGGAGGAGGCGGAGCGGCTCTGCCGTCGCTTCGGCGCCGTCGGCATCTCGGCGTTTCAGCCCGACACGCTCCCGCCGCTGATCGAGCGCCTGGACCGGACGCTGCAAGCCGTCCCCAGGCCCTACGATCAACACCAGCCCGAGGAGGGCGAACCGGGGGCGCTCGGGGTCGGCGAGCACGTGAGCTCGGCATGAACCTCGGTCGCACCATCGACACGACGAGGCGGCCCCGAACCGGCAGCCGGACGATCCGCCCGGGTGCCACCCGGGAGCGCATGGCGCGGATCCTGCGCACCCTGGCGGACAGCACGTCGACGAGCCAGGTCGAGCTGGCGCACCGCACGCCCTTCGAGCTGTTGGTCGCAACGATCCTCTCGGCGCAGAGTACGGATGCGATCGTGAATCGAGTCACCCCGACGCTCTTTCGTCACTACCGGGAACCGGCGGACTTGGCGCGGGCCCCGGTTGCGCGCCTGGAACGCCTCATCAAGCCGACCGGCTTTTACCGGGTGAAGGCGCGCAACCTGATCGCCTGCAGCCACGCGCTCGTCGCCCGGTTTCACGGGATCGTGCCACGGACAATGGACGAGTTGGTCTCGCTGCCCGGCGTGGGACGAAAGACGGCAAACGTCGTCCTCGGCAACGCATTCGCGGCGCCGGCCGTCGTGGTCGACACCCACGTCCGCCGCGTGGCCAACCGCCTGGGCCTCACAACCAGCCTGGACCCCGATCGCATTGAGCAGGACCTGCAAGGGCTCATCCCGCGTCGTCAATGGACCCGCGGCTCCCAGACTTTGTTGCTCCACGGACGCTACGTCTGCACCGCCAGGGCGCCACGCTGTGACCGCTGCCGCATCTATCGGGACTGCCCGTGGGAGGGCAAGGCACGGCGATGATACGCAGCATGACCGGATACGGCCGCCGCGAGAGCACCACAAGCGCCGGCACGCTCGTCGTCGAGGCACGGTCGGTCAACCACCGCTTCTGTGAGATCGTCGTGCGGACGCCGAAGCCGTTTGCGGGGCTCGAGGATCGCCTGCGCAAGCTGGTGGCGCGGCGCGTACAGCGCGGCCGCGTGGACGTCAGCGTGACCGTGCAGGGACAGAGGAACGGCGCGAAAAGTCTGGCCCTTGACCGGACGCTGGCCAAACAGTACCATCGCGCGTTGCGTGATCTGCAGCGGGAGCTGAAGCTCCCGGGCACCGTCGATGTCAGCATGGTCGCGAGCGTGCGGGACATCGTCTCGGTCACCGACCAGCCCGCCACGCACGATACCCGCCTGGAACGGGTTGTCTTGCGGCTTCTGAGCGGGACCCTGTCGGATCTCGATGCCATGCGCGTGCGTGAAGGGAAGGCGCTCGCGCGTGACCTCACCCAACGCATTCGGAAAATCGGGGCGACCGCCGATGCGATCGAGCGACGCGGGCCGCTCGTCCTGGAGGAGCACTTTGCCCGCATGAAAGCGCGGGTGGAGAAGCTCCTGAACGGGGGCGAGGCCGACACGCCACGCCTGCACCAGGAGCTGGCGGTCTACGCGGACCGCGGCGATATCACGGAGGAGCTGACACGGCTGCGCTCCCATCTGGCGCAGCTGGATGGGACCATGCGTCGTCGCGGATCCATCGGCAAGACGCTGGACTTCCTGCTCCAGGAGGTGGGACGCGAGGTCAACACGATCGGGTCCAAGGCCAATGACGCGCAGGTCGCCACGCACGTCGTAGAAATCAAGGCAGAGCTGGAAAAAATCCGCGAACAAGTCCAGAATATCGAGTGAGCTGAGGCCGATGGGCGGGGAGCGGCTCCCGCCGGGCACCAGAGGGCGGGGAGTGCAGATGGAGCGAAGGGGCCTGCTGTTCGTCGTGTCCGCGCCGTCCGGGGCGGGCAAGACCACGATCTGCAAGCAAGTCGTCTCCGACGTCCCGGATCTGTGGTACTCCATCTCCTATACGACCCGCACGCCCAGACCCGGCGAGCAGGACGGCCGGGAATACCGGTTCGTGGATGAAGCCACCTTTCAGCAGATGGTGCAGCGGCACGAGTTCGCCGAATGGGCGCATGTCCATGGCAATCTCTACGGGACCCCCCGAAGCACGCTGACGGAAAAGATGGACGGCGGCGTCGACGTGCTGCTGGAGATTGACGATCAGGGCGCGAAGCAGATCAAGAAGAAATTTTCCGACGCGGTCTTCATTTACATTCTGCCCCCGTCTCTCGAGGACCTGGAGACGCGGCTCACGCAGCGGGCGGGCGATGCACCGGATGAGATCCAGCGTCGGCTGCAACGCGCAAGGGAAGAAGTGTGGAGCTACCGGGAATACTACTACATCGTGAAGAACGACGACCTGAAGCAAGCCTGTAAGGTCCTCGAAAGCATCATTCTCGCGGAACGCCACAAGACCAAGCGACTCGACATGGCGTGGCTCGAGGAGAACTTCATTCGCGAGCGCAAGTCCCAGCGGAAATCCAAGCGCTGACGGCATCAATCCATGCAGAAGGGAGTCATCACACCATGACGGATGCACAGTCGTTGTTACCCGAATACCAGATGGAACAGTTCGATTCCCGCCACCGCCTCGTGCTCGTCGCCGCCCCGCGCGCGAAGCAGTTGGTGCAGGGCGCCAGGCCGGCCGGGAACTCCAAGTTCACCAAGGAGGCGACCGTCGCGCTGGACGAGGTCCTGCACGACCAGGTCAAGTACCTCTTCGGCCAGGAGGCCCGCCAGGCGCTGAAAGACGCCAAGCGGGGCCGGGACGCCGAGAGCGAGCGCATGGCCGTCGTGGCCGGCGAGGACGCCCAGGAGATCAAGAAAGAGCTGAGCGTATACGTCGATGACTCGGCAAAGGTACCGGAGCCGAAGGAGCGTGAAGAGTAAGGAACCGGCATCGCGGCCCAAGCCCCTGGCGTTGCTGGGGAAACGGATCCTCTTGGGCGTCACCGGCAGCATCGCCGCCTACAAGGCGGTGGGGCTGCTGCGCACCCTCACGACGGAGGGCGCGGACGTGACCGTGGCCATGACGCAATCCGCCACGCGCTTCGTGACCCCCCTGACCTTCGAAGTTCTGTCCAAGCAGCCCGTCGCCATCGACCTGTTCGCCGGCGGGCAGGAGATGCCCCACCTGAGCCTCCCGGAGCGGGCCGATGCCGTGCTGGTCGCCCCGGCGACGGCGAACATCCTGGCCAAGAGCGCCGCCGGCCTCGCCGATGACCTGCTGAGCGCGATGCTGCTGAACACCCGTTGTCCCCTCATCTTCGCCCCGGCCATGGACGGCGACATGTGGGACCATCCCGCCGTGCAGGCGAACGTCGAGGCCTTACGCAAGCGGGGCGCGGTCGTGCTCGAGCCCGAAGTCGGCCCCCTGGCCTCCGGCGCCGTGGCGAAGGGCCGGCTGCCGAAGGAAACGGTCATCCTCGCGGCGCTGAAGGAACAACTCGGTCGAAAGCTGGATTGGACGGGGCAGCGTGTCCTGCTGTCGGCCGGCCCGACACAGGAAGCCATCGACCCGGTCCGCTTCATTTCGAACCGCTCGTCGGGCAAAATGGGCTTCGCCCTGGCGGAAGCCGCGCGAGACCGTGGCGCCGAGGTGGTGCTCGTGAGCGGTCCCACGGCTCTGCCGGCACCGCCGGCGGTCACCGTCGTTCCCGTCGAGACCGCCAAGGAGATGCAGGCGGAGCTGCTTCGTCGCCTCCCGTGGTCGACCGTGGTCATCATGGCCGCGGCGGTGGCCGATTTCCGGCCCAAGCGCCCCGCCACCGACAAGGTGAAGAAGCTCCAGCACGACCCGCATGAGCTAGAATTAGAGCGGACGGATGACATCCTGACGCGGCTCGCCGAGCGGCGGACGACCCAGTTCCTGGTCGGATTCGCTGCGGAGACCGGCCCGATCGTGGCCCAGGCGCGGGAGAAGCTCCGACGAAAGGGGGCGGACCTGATCGTCGGGAACAATGTGGCCGCGGAAGGCTCGGGGTTTGGGTCCGACACCAACGCCGCCGTCCTGGTCGGCCGACAGGGAATCATCGCCGACCTCGCGGTGATGCCCAAGCGCCAATTGGCCGATCGCATCCTGGATGCCGTCCTTTCGCTCAAGGAGCCGGCACCCGGCCAGAAATTGGGGAGGAGGTAGCTCACCACATGACGCCGCCCGATGCCGATCAGCCCCCGCTCTCTCCTGAAGTCGAGAAACTGAAGAAACAGTTGCTCGGTGACCGGAAGTCCAAGGCGTTTATTCCGCTCGCCGAGGAATACGTCAAAGCCGGCCTGCTGCACGAGGCCGCCCTGGTCCTTGAGGACGGACTCAAGGAGTTCCCCGCCTTCATCACGGCCTTGGTGGCGCTGGGTCGCGTCTGCATTCAGCTCGACGACACACCGCGTGCAACCGAGGTGCTCCAGGAGGCGGTCAAGATCAGCCCGGACAATGTCCTGGCGCATCGCATGTTGGCCCGCCTGTATGTCAAGGAGCAGGCGTGGGAGGCGGCCAAACGTTCGTGCGACATGGTGCTCTTCGGCTATCCCAAGGACGAGGAGATGCTCGCGCTCAAGACCGAAATTGCGCCACACGTCGGTGGCGGCACGCCAGCACCGCCGCCGTTACCGACACGCAAAACGACGCCACCGCGCAAGCCGGAAGCCGCGCCGCCTCCCGCCCAAGCCGAGGCAGCCCCGGCCCGTGGGCCATCCGCTGCGGCGGCGCTCTTCGGCGCCGCTGCGGAGCCGCCGCCGACGATGAACACCGCGGCGACGGTGAAGCCGGTCCGGCGCTCGGACTCCAAACCGGCGACGGTGTCGCCGACCGCCCCATCTCCCGGCGCACGTCCCGCTGCCAGAACGAAGGCCTCCCAGTTGCAGAACCTGCTGGCGCGGATCAAGGCTCGCCGCAATTCCTGAGGCCGGTATCAGCCGCCATTCAACAACAACGAGGTTGTTTGACCCCTTGGGGTGAGCTTGCTACAATACGCTCCTCCGCGACGACCTGGCGGTCATCTTATCCTGCCGTCACCTTGCGGTAGGAGGACTCATGTATGGTTCAGGTTCTCATCCTGCACGGTCCCAACCTCAATCTGCTCGGGACCCGAGAGCAAGCCATTTACGGACCGGCCTCGCTGAAGAAGATCAACTCGGCGATCAGCAAGTTTGCGCGAGAGCAGGGCGTCCAGGTCGATATTCGGCAATCCAACGCGGAAGCTGACCTCGTATCCTGGATTCAGGAGGCCAGGAAGCGCTTCGACGCCATCGTCATCAACCCCGCCGCGTTCACCCATACGAGTATTGCCATTCGTGACGCCATCGCGGCGGCAGCGGTGCCCACGGTCGAAGTCCATCTCTCGAACATCTATGCGCGTGAAGCGTTCCGACAGCATAGCTACATTGCCGGCGTGTCCCTCGGGCAGATCTCGGGTTTCGGCCCGCAGGGCTATATGCTGGCCATTCGAGCGGTCATCGACCATCTGCATCAGCAGAAACCAACCTAGCGTGCCGGCACGGTGCGCGCGCGCCGCCGCATCGCGAAACAGCGGACAACCCGCACAACGTGACCCACGACGGAAACGTGTCACAAGCTTGAGAAGGGAGTGGAGAGGCAGTGATTTCGACAGCGGACTTTCGAAACGGAGCACGGATTGAGTTGGAGGGAGACCCGTACTATATCGTCGAATTTCAGCATGTGAAGCCGGGCAAGGGCGGCGCCTTTGTCCGCACCAAGTTGAAAAGCTATCGGACCGGGAACGTCATCGATCGCACGTTTCGCTCCGGCGAGCGCCTTCAGGAGCCGGATCTGGAAGAACGGGAGCTGCAGTTTCTTTACGCCGCGGGCGACAGCTACACGTTCATGGACACCGAGACGTTCGAGCAGTTCACCTTCGAGAGGAAGCAGCTCGGCCAAAATGTCGACCTGCTGAAAGAAGATACGGTCGTCAAGGTGCTGATCCATAAACACGAACCCATTGCCGTCGATCTCCCCATCTTTATCGAACTGAAGGTCGTCGATGCGGACCCGGGGATCCGCGGCGACACGGCCTCGGGCGGAACGAAACCGGCGGTGGTGGAGACCGGAGCCACGGTCAAGGTGCCCCTGTACCTGGAGGTCGGCGAGATGATCAAGATCGACACGCGGACGCGTGAATACGTGGAGCGGGTTCGGTGAAGAAAGGGCCCCAGCCATCTCGGTCCCGCAAGGGGTCCACTCCATCCGGCGACTCGATGCCCTCGCAGGGGCAGGCGGCGGGAACGGAGAGCCGTTCCGATGCCCCGGTGGACCGGCAGCGCCAGATCCAGGATCTCATCGACCTCCTGAAGCGAAACAACCTCACGGAGCTCGAGTGGGAATGCGCGAACTACCGGGTGCGCGTGCGAAACGATCTCGAGGTCAAGCCTGTCGCCGCCAACTCGGCGGAAACGGGCCGGCCAGCCCAGCCCGCGGCCATGGAGCCCGCTGCGATTAAGGAATCCATGGACGCGGCCGGGCTCGTGACCATCACGTCGCCGATCGTGGGCACCTTTTACCGCTCTCCCGCACCCGACGCGGACGCCTATATCGAAGAAGGCGATGTGGTCAAGAAGGGACAGGTCTTGTGCATCGTCGAGGCCATGAAGCTGATGAATGAAATCGAGTCCGAGGTTGATGGCAGGGTCGTCAAAATTCTGGTGGAAAGCTCGAAGCCCGTGGAGTATGGACAACCCCTGTTTCTGATCGAGCCCTCGTGAGGGGAGCCGCGGGGGGATTCCGGCGGGATCACACCGTGTTCAAAAAAATCCTGATTGCCAACCGTGGCGAAATCGCCGTACGGGTCATCCGCGCCTGCAAGGAGCTGGGGATCCGGACGGTGGCCATCCATTCGGAAGCCGACGCCAACGCCCTGCACACTCGCCTTGCGGACGAAAGCGTCTGCGTCGGTCCGTCCGAGGACTCCCTCAGTTATCGGAACATTCCGAACGTGCTCAGCGCCACCGAAGTGACCGGGGCGGAAGCCATCCACCCCGGCTATGGCTTTCTCTCCGAAAACGCCCACTTTGCGGAAGTGTGCGAATCGATCGGCGTGAAGTTCATCGGGCCGACCTCGGAGAACATCGCGCTGCTCGGCGACAAGTCCAAGGCGCGCGAGATCATGGCGCGCAAGGGGATTCCCATCCTGCCCGGCAGCCCGGGCGAGCTGCGGAGCGAAGCCGAGGCGATCGAGGCGGCCCGCAAGGTCGGCTACCCGGTTATCATCAAAGCCTCGGCCGGCGGCGGGGGCCGCGGCATGCGCGTCGTGAATAAGGAGGACGAGCTTGCACGCGCGTTCCAGGCGGCGCAGGCCGAAGCCAAGTCGACGTTCGGGCACGACGGGGTCTATCTCGAGCGGTATTTCCTCGAGCCGCGTCACATCGAGGTGCAGGTGCTCGCGGACGAGCGCGGGCGCGCCATCTTCCTCGGCGAGCGCGATTGCTCCATTCAGCGACGGTATCAAAAGCTGGTCGAGGAGACACC
>JBFGRM010000081.1:0-9754 GCA_041563675.1 Nitrospiraceae bacterium
CTCGATAACCAGCGTGCCCTTTGGGACGGTCACGGGGATACCATCAATCGTCAAATTGATCGTCTCTGTGATGACTTCGGGCATATCAAATACTCTCGGTACGCAATCCGTGCTATCCGTTGGCTACTGTTTCGCGCCCGCCATCTCGATCTGGACGAGGTTGGCAGACTCCGCTTGCTGGATCAGCTCCTCATACTCATGGCGCCAGTACTGCAAGGTGCTCATGATGGGCGCCACCTCGGCGTCACCGAACGCACAGACGGTCCGGCCGGCGATGTTCTTGCAGAGGTCGGTCAGCGTGTCAAGGTCGTCGGCGCGCCCGCGCTTCGCCAAAATGCGGTGCATCGTTTGCACGAGCCAGGCGCTGCCTTCCCGGCACGGGCTGCACTTGCCGCAGGACTCGTGATAGAAAAACTCCATGAGCCGCGTCGCGGCCCAGACCATGCTGGTGCCCTCTTCCATGACGGTGACGCCGCCGGATCCCAGCATCGAGCCGGCCTGGGCCATGGCCTCGAAGTCCAGCTTGACGTCGAGGTGGTCGGGCGTGAGGAAGGGGGCCGATGCCCCGCCGGGTATGATGGCTTTCAGCGGCTTCTGCGACCGCATTCCACCACCATAATCGAAGATGAGCTCCCGCAGCGACATGCCCATGGGGACCTCGTAATTGCCGGGCTGCTTCACGTGGCCGCTCAGGCAAAACACCCGCGTGCCCGTGCTCTTCGGCGGCGAGCCGATCGAGGCAAACCATTCCGGCCCTCTATTAATAATGTGGGGCAAGTTGGCCAAGGTCTCGACATTGTTGACCACGGTCGGTTTCCCGTACAGCCCCACCACGGCGGGAAACGGCGGCTTGAACCGGGGCAGCCCGCGCTTGCCTTCGAGGGATTCGAGGAGGGCCGTTTCCTCGCCGCAGATGTAAGCTCCCGCTCCGCGGTGCATCCAGACCTCGATGTTGACTCCCGAGCCGAGCACGTTGTGTCCGACATACCCGGCCCGGCGGGCCTCGGCCAATGCCCTCTCTAATATGGCAGTCGCGAGCGTGTACTCTCCGCGAATGTAGACGTAACAGGTCTCGGCCCGAATCGCGTAACAGGCGACCAGGCAGCCCTCGATCATTTGATGAGGGTCGCGCTCCATCAATTGGCGGTCCTTGAACGTGCCGGGCTCGCTCTCGTCCGCATTGCAGCACAGGTAGATCGGGCCGCGATAATCCTTCGGAAGGAAGCCCCACTTGACTCCCGTCGGGAAGCCGGCCCCACCCCGCCCTCTCAGGCCGGACTTCTTGACGATCTCCGTCACGTCGTTCGGCTGGACCTTCCCCAGGACCTTCTTGAGCGCCTGGTAGCCTCCCGCGCGCTCATAGTCCGCCAGCGAGCCGGTATAGCCGGGCTGCTCCATGTTCGCCAGTAATATTTTTTCGTGTTTCGCCATGACTTTCAGCGAACAAGGCAACAGGAAAAACTACAAATTAAACAATTAGGAGATGGCAACTTTTCCCTTTTGCCTTGTTACTTTTTACCTTCCGCTTCGGGACACATAAAGGGTCCTACTTTGAGCGAACAGGTTCCATCCCGCTTGAGATCCGCAAGGATCCGATCTACTTTCTCCTCGGTCAAACGGTCGTAGTAATCGTCGTTGACCTGCATCATCGGAGCGGTCGCGCAGGATCCAAGGCATTCGACCTGGCTCAACGTGAACTGTCGGTCCGCCGACGTCTCACCGGGCTTGATGCCGAGCCGAGACTTGAGCCATTCCACGAGGTCGTCCGAACCGACTAGCGCACACATCAAAGATTTGCAGACCTGAAAGTGAAATTTCCCCCGCGGCTTCAAGCTCAGCATCGTGTAAAAGGTCACCACCTCGTAGACTTGCGGAGGTGTGAGCTTCAAAATTGCCGCGATCTCCTTCATGGCCTTTTCGCTGATATGCCCCTCCTCCTTCTGCGCCAGATTAAGGAGCGGCAACATCGCGGACCGCCGGACCGGGTACCGCTTCAGAATGTCGTCTATTTCGTTTTGATACTTCTCACGCAACATCGCGGCCTCACGGTTATCTGTCGCATTCCCCCATCACGATGTCGTAGGTCCCAAAAATCGTGATGGCGTCCGAGATCAAGTAACCCCTGGCCATGTGATCAAAGGCCCCCATGTGGACAAAGGATGGGGATCGGATCTTCAGGCGGTAGGGGCGGGGGCCACCATCGCTGACGATGAAAAACCCAAGCTCCCCTTTTGGCGCCTCGCTTGCGCAGTAGGTTTCCCCCTTTGGAGCCTTGAATCCCTGGGTAAAGATGATGAAGTGATGGATCATGCTCTCCATGTCCCGCATCACCTTTTCCTTTGGCGGCGGAATGATCTGTGGAATATCCGCCATGATCGGTCCCTCGGGCAGCTGATCCAGGCACTGCAGAATGATGCGGGCGCTCTGGCGCATCTCCTCCATGCGGACCCAGTAGCGGTCGTAGGTATCTCCGTTCTTTCCGACCGGAACGTCCCAGTCCACCTTGTCGTAGGCCCCATAGGGCTCGAGCTTCCGAATGTCGTACGCCACGCCGGATCCGCGGAGCACCGGGCCGGTCAGCCCGAAGTTCACGGCATCCTCGCCGCTGATCACAGCCACATTCTTGGTGCGGGCCACCCAGATCCGGTTGTTCGCGAGCAGATCGTTGTATTCACTGACGCGAGACGGGAAATCTTTCAAGAAGGCCAACAAACGGCCCACGAGCTCGGGCGTGAAATCGCTGTCCACGCCTCCGATGCGGTAGTAGTTCAGCGTCAACCGGGCGCCGCAAAGCCGTTCGAACATGTCCAGCAAGACCTCGCGTTCGCGAAACGTCCAAAAGAACACGGTCATCGCGCCGATATCCAGCGCTTGCGTGCCCAGCCAGAAGAGGTGTCCCACGATCCGCTGCATCTCGGCGACGATCGTGCGCACGTACTCGGCCCGTTCCGGAACCTCAATGCCGCAGAGCTTCTCGACCGCCCGCACATAGGCATAATTGTTGGTCATCGAGCACACGTAATCCAGCCGGTCCGTATGCGGAAGGACCTGCATGTACGCGAGCCCTTCACAGAGCTTTTCCACGCCCCGGTGGAGGTACCCGAGATCCGGCGTTGATTTCACGATCCGCTCACCGTCCAACTCGAATACCACGCGGAGCACGCCGTGGGTGGCCGGGTGCTGCGGTCCCATGTTGAGCAACAACTCCTCCGTCCGTCTTCCCGGCGAGAGGTGATCACCGTTGCCCGCCAGAAACACTTTGCGCTCCTCCTCCGGGATCTCGGACCCGACGGCCACGGCGGGCTCGTCCAGGCGAGGGATGAAGTCGAAGGTGCTGCGCCATCCCCTTCCCTCGGCAGGAAAATCCTTCCTTAGCGGATACCCCTCGTCATAGGTCTCCGGCATGAGAATGCGCCGCAGGTCGAGATGTCCCGCGAAGCGGATGCCCATCAAATCGTAGACCTCGCGCTCCATGAAGTCGGCCCCGTGCCAGATGTGGGTCACGGTTGGCACGGTGGGATCGTCCTCGCTGACGCGGGTTTTCACACGAATGCGCCGGCCGTGGGACAAGGAGAGGAAGTGGTAGACCACTTCGAAGCGCTCGAGATCATCGGGGTAATCCACCGAGCAGATATCCGTGATGTGATCGAAATCGGCGGCGGGATCGTCATGCAGATAGCGTGCGATGTCCGGCCATGCCGTGGCGAGGACCTGCACGCAGAGCTCACCCCGCTCGCTGTCCTCATGCACGGAGAGGACACCTTCGGGAAATTTATCCTTTAATACTTCAAGCAATGAATGCATCACAAAGACAGCGGCTCGGGGCGCGAGGCACGGGGCAAGCGGAGTGTTTCTCTCCCGCGAGCCCCTTGCCACGGACCACGCGCCCTATTTCACGAAAACCTTCTCGCGCTGGATCTTTTCCTGAAGCTTTAACAAGCCGTCCAGCAAGGCCTCCGGTCTCGGAGGGCAACCGGGGATGTAGACATCCACGGGGATAATCTGGTCGACACCCTGGACGACGCTGTAACTGTTGTAATGATTGCCCGAGGTCGCGCAGGACCCCATCGAGATGACATACCGCGGCTCGGGCATCTGGTCGTAAATGCGTCTGATGACCTCCGACATCTTTCGGGTCACGGTCCCGGCCACGATCATCAGATCGGATTGGCGCGGCGATGCCCGGAAGACTCCGGCGCCGAATCGATCGATGTCGTAGCGGGAGGAGACCGTGGCGATCATCTCGATCGCGCAGCATGCCAGGCCGAAGGTCATCGGCCACAGCGCCGACTTTCGGGCCCAATTCACCACCCAATCCAACCGGGTGGTGATCACGTTGGCTTCAAGTTTTCTATCCAACAACCCCATATGTCACCTCAAGCGAGGCGCGCTGAACGAGGAGCGATGAACCCGGATCGGCCGCTCCTCCGTTCATCGTTCCTCGCTCCCCGTTCCTCGTTGCTCTTCAGTCCCATTCGAGTGCGCCCTTCATCCAGGCGTACCAGAACCCCACGACGAGGATGGCGATGAAGAGCCCCATCTCAACCAGGCCGACGAGGCCCAACTCGCGAAAGGAGACCGCCCAGGGATACAGAAATACGGCCTCGATATCGAAGATGACGAACAGCATGGCGATAATGTAATAGCGCATCGGGAATTGAACGCGCGCGTCCGAGAACAGCGGGCTCCCGCTCTCGTACGGCTTGAGCTTCGCGCGGTACGGCCGGTCCGGACGGAGCACACTGCCCAAGAGCAGGGACACCACGCCGAATCCGAGCACAATGACGGCGAAGATCAGGATCGGCACATAGTTCAGCGGGACAGATTCGTTACCCATCGCTCCGACCAAGGGAAGGGGCTGGGTGCGAGGGAGGGAGCCCACGCCTGACCAGCGCCCCGTTATTAATGCCCCGCAAGAGCTGACTCGAAAAACGCCTTATGGCGGAGCCCGGCCAGCTCGGGCCTGCCCAATCCTTTGTGTTGAATGAGGACTTTGAACGTGCGACCCATTCCAAAGGGATGGAGCAAGGCGATCATCTGCCGGCATTCCGGCGACTCCGGATCGAGGGTGTGAAGCTCATCTTCGATGCCGAGTCCCGTCAGGAAACTCAGTTGGTTCGTGAACCCCGCGACCTCAAGGCCGGCCCGCTCACCGGCCAGCGCCAAGCTGGTGAAATCCACGTGGGCGGTCATGTCTTGGAGGCCGATGTTCTCGTAGGGCTCCTCGCCGGCTCGGTGCCCAGCGTAACACATGAGTGTGCCCTTCTTGCGGGCGGGATCATAGAGGTCCCGTGCTGTGTGCCCGTAGTCCACGGTCAACACGAAGCCGCGCCTCAATACACGAGCCACATCCTGCATCCAGCGGATGGCTTCGAGGTTGACCTCCGCAACCTGCCCCTCGACCAGTCTCACCCCGATGTCCGTGAGGTAACCGGCAATGCGGTCGGTGGACAGCGGCCCCAGCCGCTCACAGAGTTTCTCGTCCTCCTGAACAAGGTACACCTCCCGAAGCTCTCCGCGCTCGACCGCGACGCGGTGGACAGGGAAGGCGTCGATCAGCTCGTTCGAGAAGAACGCCCCGGTCATCGAGGTCGATACGAGGTCGTCAAGGGAACCATCCCAACGGATCGGGGAGGGGGCGTCTGAAAGGGCTGCGAGGCTCGCCGCCTGCGCCGCCTTCATCGCAGGGTTGCGTTCGATCAGGATCGTCTCAAGCCTCCCGGCGAGTGAGGGATGGCCAGTATGCAAGGTGGACAGCAAGTCCCGCATGAAGGCGCCGGTCCCGGGGCCCATTTCGACGAAGGTGAACGGGTCGGGATGTCCCAACAGCGAGTCCATCTCGACGAGCTGGCGCGCCACGGCCCGCGCGAAGGCGGCATGGACCTCGGGCGAGGTGCAGAAATCACCGTCCCGCCCGATCCTGGGTCTCGACGGCGTGGCCGCCGCGTAGTACCCATGGTCGGGATCGTAGAGGGCTAATTCCATGAACCGGGCAAAGGTCACGGGGCCCTTCGAGCGAATTTCTTCGCGAATTTTTTGTATGAGTTCGGGACGTCCTGATGACATTGCACACCCGTATTGTCTACAGCTTAACGGGCACCTTTCCCGGCTGACAAGAAGGGCTAAATTAGCCGTCGCGCAGCGACCAAGTCAAGCCAAAAGACCGAGAATCGGAGATATCTTGGGGGTTTATGAACGGTCAGGGGTGAAAAGGTGCGGACCTTGCCTGAGGAGGGAAAGGGGGCGTTACGCCCCGTGGCACTTCTTGAACTTCTTGCCGCTGCCGCAGGGGCAGGGATCGTTGCGGCCCACCTTGTCGGTAACTCGTTGAACGGGCCTGACCGGTTCCGTATCTTCGCCCCGGTTGAAGCTCATCTTTTGCCGCTGGGGGGCACGGAGCACCGGCTCGGGACGCTCCGAACGGACCGCCTGGACGTGGTACAGACGATCCAGGGTGTCGAGCTTGATGCGGTCCATCATCCCCGCAAACATGTCGTAACCCTCGCGCTTGTACTCGATCAGAGGATCCTTCTGGCCGTAGCCTCTCAGACCGATTCCGTCCCGGAGCTGGTCCATGCCTAGGAGGTGGTCCTTCCAATGATGATCAATGACTTGCAGCAACACCATCTTTTCGAGATACCGCAGGAGATCCGGCGTCAGCTCCTCTTCCTTCTTTTGGTAGCCGTCGAGGATCGCTTGGCGCAAATCCTCCTTCAAGGCTTCACGCCCGAGCTCCCGCCACTCCTCCGGGCCTTTGCCCTCCAGCACCGGTGACAATCCGAACTGGGTGTAGACGCTTTCGGCCAGGCCTTTCACGTCCCATTCCTCAGGATACTGGTCCTCCTGACAGAACATGTCCACTTGGGAATCGACGACGCCGCGGATCATGTCGAGGACTTCATCATGCAGGCTCTCGCTGCTGAGCACCGCGCGTCGGTGCTGGTAGATCACCTCGCGCTGCTTATTCATCACGTCGTCGTACTCGAGAAGCTGTTTGCGGATCTCGAAGTTGTGGGCCTCCACCTTCTTCTGCGCGTTCTCGATGGCCCGGGTGACCATGCGATGCTCGATGGGGACGCCTTCCTCCATCCCCAGCTTGAGCATGAGGTTGGACACACGCTCGGAGGCGAAAATCCGCATGAGGTCGTCTTGCAACGACAAAAAGAATCTGGACGAGCCCGGGTCGCCTTGCCGGCCTGCACGGCCGCGGAGCTGGTTGTCGATCCGCCGGCTCTCGTGGCGCTCCGTTCCGAGAATATGGAGTCCACCCGCGGCCAGCACCTCCCGTTTGTCAGCCTCGCACTCGGCCGTAATCTCTTTGTACAGCGACTGCCGCCGCTCTTCCGGCATGCTCTCGTCCTGGTACAACACCTTCTTGAACATGAAATCGGGGTTCCCGCCGAGGAGAATGTCGGTCCCGCGGCCGGCCATGTTCGTCGCGATCGTGACCGTGCCCTTGCGGCCCGCCTGGGCGATGATCTCCGCTTCCTTCTCGTGATACTTGGCGTTCAGCACGTGGTGGGCGATGCCCTGGCGCTTCAACATGCCGGACAACCGTTCGGACTTCTCGATCGAGATCGTGCCGACCAGGACGGGCTGGCCGCGCTCGTGACAGTCCTTGATCTCCTCGACGATCGCGTCAAATTTCTCCGGCTCCGTCCGATAGACCACATCGGCGTAGTCGGCCCGGATCATCTTTCGGTTGGTGGGGATGACGTTCACGTCCAAGTTGTAGATCTTGGCGAACTCCGCCGCCTCCGTGTCCGCAGTTCCAGTCATGCCGGCCAGCTTCGCGTACATGCGGAAATAGTTCTGAAACGTGACCGAGGCGAGGGTTTGATTCTCGGTGGCAATTTTGACGCCTTCCTTCGCCTCGATCGCCTGGTGCAGGCCGTCGCTCCACCGCCGGCCCGGCATGAGCCGGCCGGTGAATTCGTCGACGATCATGACTTCACCGTCCTTGACGACGTAGTCGACGTCACGCTTGTACAGAGCATAGGCCTGGAGCGCCTTCACGACGTGGTGCACCAGATCCATATGGGCGAGGTCGTACAGGTTGTCGACTCCGAGCAGCTTCTCCACGCGGACGTTGCCGTCTTCCGTCAAGGCTGCGGTCTTGGTCTTCTCCTCGATGGTGTAGTCGCGCTCGATCTTGAGCTGCGGGATGATGGCGTTGATCCGGTAGTACAGGTCCGTGGACTCGTCCGTAGGGCCGGAGATGATGAGCGGCGTGCGCGCCTCGTCGATCAAGATGCTGTCGACCTCGTCCACGATGGCGAAATTCGGCTCGCGCTGGACGCATTGATTGATATCGGTGACGACGAGGTTGTCCCGCAGGTAGTCGAACCCGTACTCGTTGTTGGTCCCGTACGTGATATCCGCGCGGTACGCCTCCGGACGGCTGCAGGGACGGAGATGGAGCAGCCGCTTGTCCTCTGCATCGTACGAGGGGTCGAACAGGAACGAGGCGTCGTGCTGAATCACACCCACGGTCAGCCCGAGCGAGTGGTACACGGGTCCCATCCACTGGGCGTCGCGTTTGGCGAGGTAGTCATTGACGGTGACCAGGTGGGCGCCTTTGCCGGTCAAGGCGTTTAGGTACAGGGGCAGCGTGGCGACGAGAGTCTTGCCTTCGCCGGTCTTCATCTCGGCGATCTTCCCGCGATGCAGCACCATGCCGCCGAGGAGCTGGACGTCGAAATGCCGCATGCCGAGCTTGCGCCTGGCCGCCTCCCGGCAGACGGCGAAGGCTTCGGGAAGGATATCGTCCAGCGCCTCCCCGGCGTCGAGACGCTTGCGGAACTCCTGCGTCTTGTCGGCCAGGGCCTCTTCCGAAAGCCCGCTGACCGTGGGCTCAAGGGCGTTCGTCCGCTCGACGGCCGGCCAGAGGCGCCGGAGCTCGCGCTCGTTCTTGCTGCCGAACAGAATATTGAGAAGGCGGGTGACCATGCTCGTGGCTAACTCGCGTAGATTCCAGGGGAATTTGGCATGTGACAGGTCAGTATACCGGAAACCGGTGCGGAATCAATAGGAGGCGCGTTTGCGCCCGACCCGAGTCGGGGATGCTGATGTGATTCCCGCCGAGATTCGGGGAGAGGCAGGAAGCCGGCTCACTTGCGCGAGCCGGCCTCCCGTCCCGTTGTCACGGATGCAACTGGAACGTCACCCATCCACACCCAGGCTGAAGAACCGCACAAAGCCGGTGAGGAAGCTCACCCCTTGTTCCAGGCCACTGTTGAAGTCGCGCACGAGCGGGGCTTGTCCATAGAAATACCAGCTCGTGTTGTCGCCGAGGTTCAATGTCACGCCCGGCGTAAAGAACAGCGACGTGGAGCCGGTGTTGGCGACCCCTCGCCTCCGGATCACGGGATCCAGTGTCGTTTCACTGGGCGCGCTGATCGAGCCATGGGCCTCCAACGAGCTCGCGTATTCGTCCTGGAGGGAATAGCGATAGTTGAGCTGGCCGGAGAGCGTGATGCGTGGCGTGACCAGCCAATTCAAACCGCCGCTGATGAGGTGTGTGTCGCCGAACTGGTAGTCGAATTTGTTTTCGAAGGTGTGCACATAGGTATAGGACACGAACTGGTTCAGCTTGTGTGGAACGAGCTCATAGGATTGGAAGGCATGAGCGACGATGCCGTAGTTGCCTCGGCCCACCTGGAGTGTGGGCTCCTGGATGTTGCCTTCGCGGTTCCGGGCCTCAAAGTTCCCTGTGGGGAAGTCAACGCCCAGGCCGAACACCAAGAGACTTCGC
>JBFGRM010000082.1:0-9668 GCA_041563675.1 Nitrospiraceae bacterium
AGGAGGAGACATGGTGCTGTTGGAGTTCAGCATGTCGCCGTTGGGAAAAGGGGAGAGCGTCGGCAAGTACGTGTCCCGCTCGCTGGAGATCATCCAGGCCAGCGGGATCGACTACCGGCTCAACCCCATGGGAACGGTCCTGGAGGGGACATGGGACGACTGTTTCGACGTGGTCCGTCGTTGTTACGAGCGGATGCGGAAGGATTGCGGGCGCATCTCCTGCACGATCAAAGTGGACTATCGTAAAGGGCACAAGGGCCGGCTCGTGAGCAAGACCGCGAGCGTCGAGCGCCGCCTCAAGAAACGGCTGAAAACATCATAGCGCTGGCCCTCTCGCCACAATCACCTCCCTATCCCGACACACCCCCTGAATCCGAGAATGTTCTGGCTCCTCAGGAACCTCTGAACAGACTTTCCGGACGGCGCAAGGGGCGCGCCCGTCCTGGACTCGCGCATCCCATCCCCCGGAGCGACCGTGAATCCTCCCTCTTCCTTCGGTGGAGAGGGCTGGGGTGAGGGGGCTGCAGACCGGCGGAGCCGTTCCACCCGCCGCGAAAACAGGGACAGCACGCCACTCGCACAGCGCATCACGGAGATTCCCGGACCGTCGCTCCTACTTGCAACGGAAGAAACCGTGGGCGTCGGCGCGGGAACCACGCCTGGCGTCGCGAATCGCGGAGGTTCGGGCCCCGCACTTCCCGAGCAGACGCGGTCCGCGGAGCGGACGGCGAGGACTGTTTGAAGCTGCGTGCCTCTCCGAGTGGCACGCAGCGAGTTCCGCAGCCGAGCGGATGCGAGCGGTTAGTGCGGTCGACCCGGAGCGCCGAGCAGGCCAGGCGTGGTCCCGCGCCCATGCGCCCAGGATATTGAAGATGCGCTAGGGGGAGAGGGGGAGGTAGATCCGCGGGACGCGGGGCCCTATCGCGCACAAGATTTCGTACGGGATCGTCCCGATCAGGGAGGCAAGGTCGTCGGCCGTCACACGGAGCCCGTCCTGCACTCCAATCAACACCGCCTCCGAACCCGTGCGAACGGAGGGGATGTCCGTCACATCCACCATCGTCAGATCCATACAGACCCGGCCGACGATGGGGGCGCGCTGCCCCTCGAGGAGCACGGCGCCTCGATTCGACAGCAGCCGGTTGTATCCGTCCGCATAGCCGACGGGCAGCACGGCGATGCGGGACGGCCGGCTCGCGACATGGGTCCTGTTGTAACTGATGCTGTCGCCCTGTGCGACACGCCTCACCTGGACGACCTTTGTGGTCAGGGTGAGGACCGGCTTGAGATCGGGAGGCGGCTCCCCGCCGGCCAGCGTGTGGTAGCCGTAAAGCATCAGGCCGGGCCGGACAGCGGAGAAGTGCGAGGCGGGGTGACGCAGGATCGCGGCGCTGTTCGCAGCATGAACCAAGGGGATGCGGAGGCCCATCGTCTTGATGGCCCCGATCAACGACTGAAACCGGGCGAGCTGTCGGTGGGTGTAGCCGGAATCCGCGTTGTCCGCGTCCGCGAGGTGCGTCATGACGCCTTCCACTTGAAGGCGGCGACGCCAGTCCGACTCTCCCAGGACAGCCGTCACGTCGTCGACGGAGAGGCCGAGCCGGCTCATCCCGGTGTCGACCTTGAGGTGTATCGGGTAGGGGTGGGCGCGCCGTCGCAGGCTCTGCGCGAGCTCCGCGAGCTGCGGCCGATCGTGCACGACGGGTGTCAGGCGATGGGCAACGGCGGTCCGATAGTCCTCCGGCTGCAGCCCCCCCATGACCAGGATGGGGGACGAGAGGCGTGCCTTCCTGAGCGCGACGCCTTCGGCGAGCGTGGCCACGGCAAAGCGCGTCACGCCCATCCGTGACAGCGCGTGCGCCACCGGGACGGCGCCATGTCCGTAGGCGTCGGCCTTGACCACGGCAATGATCTGGCACGACGGAGGAATGGAGCGGCGCACGACCGCCACGTTATGCGCAAGGGCAGCCAGGTCAATGAGAGCTACGGTAGGAGGTCTGGTGCCGGATTGTGCGGATGCGCGGCGGGCGGGTTGAGCAGGCAGGGATCTCACCTCACACTTCCAGGATTTCCTCCTCCTTCTTCTTGAGGACCTGGTCGACGGTCTGCACGTACTGATCGGTCAGCTTCTGGACTTCCGCTTCCGACTTTCTGAGGTCGTCTTCGGTCATTTTGGACTCTTTCTGGAGCTTTTTCAATTCCTCGTTCTTTTCCCGGCGGATGGCCCGCAGGTGAACTTTCGTGTCCTCGCCGTGCTTCTTGCAGACTTTGATGAGCTCCTTGCGGCGTTCCTCAGTTAAGGGCGGCAGGGGCAACCGGATGATCTTGCCGTCATTCGAGGGCGTCAAGCCCAACCCCGACGCCTGAATCGCTTTTTCGATGTCCTTGATCTGCGACGGGTCCCAGGGTTGAATCGTGATCAACCGGCTCTCCGGCACGGCGAGATTGGCCACCTGCTTAAGCGGCGTCGGTGTGCCGTAGTAGTCGATGCGAATCGAATCGAGCAGCGCCAAGGACGCACGGCCAGTCCGCAACCCCGACAGCTCACGCTTCAAGTGCTCAATCGCTCCGTCCATCCGTGTCGCGACATCTTTGACGTGGGGTGTCATGGTTCTCGCGCTCCTACAGGCTGGTCGCCGTGACGAGCGTCCCGATACGATCGCCCTGGACAATTCGCGCCAGGTTTCCTCGTTCCTTCAGATTGAAGACGATCAAAGGCAAGTTGTTGTCCATGCACAGGGTGATCGCTGTCGAGTCCATCACTTTGAGGTTCTTGTTGAGTATGGACAGGAAAGGGAGCTCCGCGAACATCTTGGCTTTGGGATTCGTGACCGGGTCGGCCTCGAAGATGCCGTTCACCTTCGTGCCCTTCATGATCACCTCGGCTCCGATCTCCATCGCCCGACGGGCGGCGGCGGTATCCGTAGAGAAGTACGGGTTGCCAGTCCCCCCGGCGAAGATGACGACGCGCTTTTTCTCCAGGTGCCGAATCGCGCGCCGACGGATGTAGCCTTCCGCCAATTGGCGCATCTCGATGGCCGATTGTACCCGCGTCGCCACGCCCGTCCGCTCCAAAGCGTTCTGGAGCGCCAGCGCGTTGAGGACGGTCGCGAGCATGCCCATGTAATCGGCGGAGGCTCGCTCCATCCCTCTTGCACTGGCCGCGATGCCGCGAAAGATGTTGCCGCCGCCGATGACGAGGGCCACTTCCACGCCGCGGTCACAGACATCCGCGACCTCGCCAGCGAGATTCTCCAGCACCTCCGGCTGGATCCCATGTCCTTGCTCACCGGCCAGAATTTCTCCGCTGATCTTGAGGAGAATCCGCCGGTATTTGGCAGCGCTCATGCCTGGCCGAGCTGATAACGAGTGAATCGGCGCACCGTGATATTCTCGCCGATCTTGGCGATCTTTTGCGCCAGCACGTCCTTGACGTTGACGTTGGGATCCCGGATGTAGGCCTGCTCGAGCAGGCAGCTTTCCTGGAAGAATTTTTCGACCTTGCCGTCGACGATCTTGGGCCACGCCGCCTCGGGCTTTCCCATCTCCTTGGCCTGCGCCTTGTAAATCGCCCTCTCCTTCTCGATGACGTCGGCCGGCACGTCCTCGCGCTTGACGTAGGTCGGGCTTGACGCGGCGACCTGCAGCGACAGATCCTTGACGAGCGCCTGAAACTCGTCGTTCTTCGCAACGAAATCCGTCTCGCAGTTCACCTCGATGAGGACCCCGATCTTGTTGCCCGAATGAATGTAGGCCCCGATCACGCCCTGGTTGGTCTCCCGGCCGGCCTTCTTCTCTGCAGCGGCCAGCCCCTTCTGTCGAAGGTAATCGATGGCTTTGGAGACGTCATCGCCGGACTCCCGGAGCGCTTTCTGACAGTCCAGGATGCCGGCGCCGGTCTTGTCTCGCAGTTCCTTGACGAGTGCAGTATCCGCCATGTTCAGTTATCTCCTCATTTCGCCGAAATCGGTACGGAAAAATGCAGCGGTGTTGTGGCCCGTTATGCGAGCGGAATTACGTCGCCGAGACGCTCTCCATCCCCACCGGCATGATGGCTTCCGGCACCTCGATCTCTTCGCGCTGGGTCCTGAGGTGCATGCCCTCGATGCAGGCATCCGCGATGCGCGAGGTGATCAGCTTGATGGCGCGGATGGCATCGTCGTTGCCGGGGATGGGGTAGTCGATGAACTCGGGATCGCAATTGGTGTCCACGATGGCCACCACGGGGATGTGCAAGCGGTTGGCCTCGCGCACCGCAATGTGCTCGACGCGCGTGTCCAAGATGAAGACGCAACCAGGTATCGCCGTCATGTTCTTGATGCCGCACAGGTATTTATCGAGCTTGAGGGACTCCTTGTGCATCTGCCCGAGCTCTTTCTTGGTCAACCCGTGCTGATTGGTGGCATCCGCCAGAATATTCTCCCACTTCTTCAGCTTATCGATACTGCGACGAATGGTCTTGAAGTTGGTCAGCATGCCACCCAGCCAGCGCTGGGTGATGTAGTACATCCCGGCCCGCTTCGTCTCTTCCTCCAGGATCTCTGTCGCCTGGGGCTTGGTCCCGACGAACAGCACCGACTCGCCGGCCGCCACCGTGTCCCGGACGAAGGCATAGGCGGTCTCGAATCGCGACACTGTCTGCTGCAAATCGATAATGTAAATCCCGTTGCGCTCCCCGAAGATGAACCGTTTCATCTTGGGGTTCCAACGATTGGTCTGATGGCCGAAGTGGACCCCGGCCTCGAGCAACTCCTTGATGCTGATGATCGCCATGCCTTCACCCCCCTTCAGGCTTGCGGAGCGCCGTCAGTCGACGGCGAGGGCTCGGTGGTCCCTTGTTCCCAAGCCACGCGGCGTGCACATCACGCCGGTGTGAATTTGATGTCATCAGAGCCCGCCATCGCGCGGGCCCGTTGATCCGTGGGCTTTTGAGCCGCAGGACAGATGTTTTTAGGGCAAAAAACCCCTAAAGCGTTGAAACGCTAGCACAAGTCCACGCCGTTTGCAAGCCGACCCCAGGGCCACAGTGATCACGTCCTGTAGCTGGCATTGATGCGGACATACTCGTAGGAGAGATCGGTGGTCCAGACCTGTGCACGGCCCGACCCGAGCCGGAGGTCCAGGGTAATCGTAAACTCCTTCCGCCGGACAATGGCCGAGATCTTGCGCTCGGCGCCCTTCCCCAAGGGGGTGCCCCGCTTGAGGATCGGCTCCCGATCGAAGCTCAACTCGAGTCGGGCCGGATCGACGGAGGCCCCCGACCGCCCGGCGGCCGCGATGATGCGCCCCCAGTTCGCATCGGCTCCAAATAAGGCCGTTTTGACGAGTGTCGAGGTTCCGACGGTGCGCGCCACCCGCCCCGCCTCCACATCGCTCCGAGCGCCCGTGACCACCACCCGCACCACCTTCGTGACACCTTCGCCGTCTCGACAGATCTCAAGCGCTAAGGTCCGGCAGACCGCGGCGAGCATTCGCTGAAACACGCGATACCCGGCCGAGCCCGTCTTCAAGGGCTTGTTTCCCGCCATGCCGTTGGCCAAACAGAGGACCGAGTCGTTCGGGCTCGTATCGCCGTCGATCGTGATGCAGTTGAACGACTCTGCTACCGCCGCGCGCAGCGCCTGCTGGAGAGCGGCACGCGAAATGGCCGCGTCGGTGGTCAGGTAGGCCAGCATCGTGGCCATGTCGGGATGAATCATGCCGGCACCCTTGGCCATCCCGCCGATGGTGATCAGACGCCCGCCGACCCGCGCCTGCATCGCGGCCTCTTTGGCCCTTGTGTCGGTCGTCAGAATCGCGCGCGCCGCTTCCGCGCCACCGGCTCGCCTCAACTTGCCGATCAATCGGGGGATGGCCCGTTTGATCGCACCGATAGACAGCGGCCGCCCAATCACCCCGGTCGAGCCGACAAACACGGAATGGAGCGGCGCCCGCAACCCCTTCGCCACCGAGGCAGCCATCTCGACCGCATGACGCATGCCGGCCTTCCCGGTGGAGGCGTTCGCATTACCGCTGTTCGCGACGATCGCCCGACCGAGGCCTCGGCGCAGATGGAGACGGTCGAGCACCACGGGCGCCGCAGCGACACGGCTCGTGGTGAAGAGGCCCGCGACCGGCCCTTCCCGCTCTGACACGATGAGCGCCAGGTCCAGATGCGGCCCCGACTTGATGCCGGCGTGGAGGCCTGCGGCGAGAAATCCTGCCGGGGCGGTGACACCGCCGCGGACCGGTGTGAAATTGTCCGTGCTCATCGGTGGTGTCGGAGCGGGGTCGAGGGGGGCGGGTAGCGCATCAGGGGTACAGCCCGGGGCCCAGGAGTCCAAGATCCTCCGGCAGGCCCAGCATGAGGTTCATGGCCTGGATAGCCTGGCCGGCCGCACCCTTGACCAAATTGTCGATCGCCGCGGTCGTAATCGCGAGACCGGACCGGGTCTCGAGGAAAACCGAGAGGTCGCAGAAGTTCGACCCCCGCACGTGTCGGGGATTGGCGGAGCGCTCGCCCTCTTCGAGACGCACGAAGGGTTCGCCCTTGAAGAACTCCCGGTAGAGGCTCAGCAGGCGTCCCCTGTCGACGGACTCGGTCAGCCGGCAGTAGGCGGTGCTGAGGATGCCGCGATTCATCGGAACCAGGTGCGGGGTAAAGACGACTTGGGCCTTGAGCTCCTGTTCGATTTCGGGCTGGTGCCGATGCGTCCCGACCTTGTAGGCCTCGATGGACTCGTGCGCTTCGGGAAAATGGTACGGAAGCGACGGGCTGCGGCCGGCGCCCGAGATGCCCGATTTCGCGTCAATGACGATCGAGCCCGGCTGCACCAGCCCGCGGGAGACGAGCGGCGCCAGCTGCAGGATGGCCGCGGTCGGGTAACAGCCCGGCGAGGCGACGAGGCTGGCGCGGCGGATCTCCTCGCGGTGCAACTCCGGCAGGCCGTAGACCGCGGTCTTGAGGAGCGACGGGTGGGGATGCGTCGTTCCGTACCACTGCTCGTACTGAGCCGCATCCTTCAAGCGAAAATCCGCGCTGAGATCCACGACTTTCTTCTTTGCCCCCACGCAGGCCGCGACCGGCTCAAAGGACTTGCTGTGCGGCAACGCGAGAAAGACCCCGTCCGCCCGTTTGGCGATGGCGTCCGGCTCCAGGGCCTCGAACGTCAGCGGCACGCGCGCCGCCAGGTGGGGAAACACCTCCGCCACCGGCTTGCCCGAGGATTTTTCAGACGTGACCGCGACCAGTCGGAATCGCGGGTGCAGGGTGATCAGGCGCAGCAACTCCGCGCCGGTATATCCACTTGCCCCGACGACCGCCACGTTGACATGATCATCCGTCGCCATGCGCGTTTCTCCTGAGCGTGTCGTCCCTGACCTGCTTCAAGATAAAAAAAGGGAAGGCCCTGGGGCCTTCCCTTTCATGCATCCCGGTCCCCAGTGCTTATCGCTTCGAATACTGGAAGCGCTTCCTCGCTCCTTTTTGGCCGTACTTCTTCCGCTCTTTGACGCGAGCATCCCGCGTGAGGTAGCCATCCTTCTTAAGCTGCTCCCGCAGGGCTGGATTCAGCGAGACGAGCGCGCGGGCGATGGCATGGCGAAGGGCGCCTGCCTGGCCGATCATGCCGCCTCCCCGGACGGTCGCCTTCACGTTGTACTTTCCATTCACCCCGGCGGCGTCCAGCGGGGATTGGATGCTCGTCCGCAGCCAGGACGTGGGGAAGTAATGATCGAACGTTCGAGAGTTCACCGTGATGTCCCCGCTCCCTGGCGAGAGCCAGGCACGGGCGATTGCATTCTTTCGTTTTCCCGTCGCGTATTCGGTGGTTACTGCCATCGTCCTTCCGTCCTCCTCTTACACACTCTGCATCATAAGATCAAAGCTGAATCGGCTCGGGACGCTGGGGCTGATGCGGATGCGTCGCCCCGGCGTAGACTTTCAATTTCTTCGCCATCTGCCTGCCGAGATGATTCTTGGGCAGCATGCCTTTGACGGCGTTCGTCACCAGCGCGGTCGGCTTCTTTTCGTGCAGATGCCGGGCCGCCACCGATTTCAATCCACCCGGATAGCCCGAGTGGCGATGATAGACCTTGGTCGCCATCTTGTTTCCGGTGAGACGGACCTTCCCGGCGTTAATCACCACGACATGATCGCCGCAATCGACGTGCGGGGTGAAGGTGCGCTTGTGCTTGCCCCGCAGAATGATGGCGATCCTGGAGGCCAGTCGCCCCAGGGTCTTGCCGTCGGCGTCGACGATGTGCCACTTCCTTTGAACGCTGCGCGGAGTTTCGATCTGCGTATGCATGGTCCGTCTTTCGTTGAAGGTCAGTGGCTCGGTGCAGGCGGCATCCGAGCTCTACACTTGGTGTTTACCGAAATCCTTCGCCTCGAATTTCTCGAGCCACGCCTCGAGGCTGCCACCGCCGCGGCGCTTCAGCACCTCCTGCGTGACGAAGATGGGGCTGCTCGTGCGCAGCGCGAGGGCGATCGCATCGCTGGGCCTGGAATCGACCGTCCGCTCGATCTCACCCGCCTGGAGATGGATCGACGCGTAGTAGGTGCTGTTCTTGACGTCCGTGACGACCACGCGCGTGATGGTCGTGTTGAAATGCTCCGTGAAGCTGCGAATGAGGTCGTGGGTCATCGGTCGGGGAGGGGTCACACCCTTGAGCGCGAAATCAATCGCGTTGCCCTCGGCCGCGCCGACCCAAATCGGGAGGATCTCTGAGTTGCGCTCGTCCCGGAGGATGACGATCTGCGTCTCCGTGTTGGGATCCGGGAGCACCCCATGCACCTTCAAGGGAACCAGCTCTGATGTCTCGTTGGAGTCCATATCTGTGTCGTGCGCCTAGCTCAGTGTCGCCCTAGGTCTCATCGCGGCCGAAATCTTCCGGCTTGAGGTTTTCCAGCCATTGTTCCAGCTCTTCGGACGTTTGCTTCCGGAGCACCCCTTCGCTCGCGAAGATGGGCGCATTGGTCCGCAGCGCGAGGGCAATGGCATCACTCGGGCGGCTGTCCACCGAGTATTCCGAATCCTCGTAGGAGAGATGCACTTTCGCAAAATACGTGTTGTCACTGAGATCGGTGACCACGATGCTGATGACCTTCGCCTCGACGGCGTCCAAGATGGATTTCATCAGGTCATGGGTCATCGGGCGAGGCGCGGCGACATTCTCCAGCGCGAAGCTGATCGCGCTCGCCTCGGATTTACCGACCCAGATCGGCAACATCTCGGCGTTGTCCTCATCGCGCAGGATCACGATGTAGGCATTGTTGTAGGGGTCGAACATCAGACCCCGCACTTTCATCTGGGTGATCATGTGTGTGTGACCCTGCTCGATGCGCTCCGCCGGATGGGCCGGTTAATCTAACACCCGATTTTGGATAAAGTCAACGAAACCAACGTGCTCGCGGACGCTTACGGGAGGGTGTCGAAGTCAAAGGCCCGTCCGCTCGCCGCGGGCGAGAGACGAGTCGCCAGGCGGAGCAGCGCCTCCGCCGTCTCCGACGGATCACGAAGCCGACTCGGGTCCTCCCCGGGGTAGGCCTCCGCACGCATGCGCGTTCGCGTGCCCCCGGGATTGAAGGTCACCGCGCAGATGCCCCGGTCCTGAACCTCGTCGGCCAGCACCTGCGTGAGCCCCTCGGCCCCGAACTTGGACACGGCATAGGCGCCCCAGTTTCG
>JBFGRM010000083.1:0-9505 GCA_041563675.1 Nitrospiraceae bacterium
CGGTGCGAGACGTGTTGGAGCTCATCTCGGATGCCGAGGGCAGGACCGTCGGCAGCCTCCTCTCGGCCATGAACCCAGCGGTCGCAGCGGACGTGCTGGCTCACATGGTGCCGTCCGTTGCCGCCGAGACGCTGACGTGGCTCACACCAATCTTTGCAGCTTCGTTGCTCTCGCGAATCGACAGCGAGCTTCGTGACAGCCTCCTGGGCCGACTGCCGGCTGCGTCCGCGCAGGAGATCAGGAACTTCATGGCCTATCCGCCGGAGACGGTCGGTAGCGCCATGGATCCACGCGTCTTCGCCTTGCCCGAGGACTTGACCGTGGAGGAGGCCATCGCTCAGCTCCGCAGTCGCGGCCCCAAGGACCTCTCAGAGATCTACATCATCGACCGTCAGCAGCGGCTCGTCGGTCAGCTCTCGTTGCGAGACGTCCTGCTCATGCCCGGGGACGAGCGCCTCCAGGCGGTCATGAAGGCCGACGTGCCGTCCATCCACCCCATGGAGAGCCGGGAGTCGATCGTCGAGCTGTTCCAGGAACGCAAGCTCCTCACGATTCCCGTCCTCGACTTGGACGGCCATGTGTTGGGACTGATTCGCAACGAGACCATTCTTCAGGCCAGCCAGGAGGAGGCCACGGCCGACCTCCAAACCATGGTCGGCGCCAGCCGCGAAGAGCGGGCGCTGTCCCCCCCGCTCTTTGCGGTCCGCAAGCGCCTGCCGTGGCTGCAAATCAACCTGCTGACCGCCTTCTTAGCCGCGTTTGTCGTCGGCTTGTTCGAGAGCACCATCGCCAGGTTCACGGCCTTGGCGGTCCTGCTGCCGGTCGTCGCCGGCCAGTCGGGGAACACGGGGGCCCAATCGCTGGCCGTCGTGATGCGCGGGTTGGCGCTCCGTGACATCCGTCCTTCCCAATGGGTCCGTGTGAGCGGCAAGGAGCTTTGGGTCGCCTTCGTCAACAGCGTGGCCGTGGCGCTCACCACCTGCCTGGGCGTCTACCTCTGGAGCCGGTCGTGGGGGCTGACCATGGTGATCGGCGTCTCCATGATCGTCTCGATGTGCATTGCCGGCCTGTCGGGAGCCTTGATTCCGATCGGATTGAAGGCCCTGGATCAAGACCCGGCGCAGTCGTCGTCCATCATCCTGACGACCGTGACGGACGTCGTCGGATTCCTCAGCTTCCTGGGATTGGCCACCGTCTTTGCCAACCTGCTCGTGTGATCCCGAGGTGCAGGCTCTGCCATCGTGCAGGCTCCCGCCGTGCGAGGTCATGCGCGGCTCCGGCGCCATGAAAAGAGGATGTCGTCATGACGTGGATCACTGATCCCCAAGTCTGGATGGCGCTGGTGACCCTGACCGCGCTCGAAATCGTCCTGGGGATCGACAACATCATCTTCATCTCCGTCCTGGCGGGCAAGTTGCCCCTTCACCAGCGGGAACGGGCCCGGATCATCGGCCTGGCCGTGGCCATGGTGACCCGACTCCTGCTGCTCTTCTCGTTGACCTGGATGCTCCGGCTCACGGCACCCCTGTTCACCATCTTCGCTCACGAGATCTCCGGCCGTGACCTGATCCTGATCGTCGGAGGCCTGTTCCTGCTGGTGAAGAGCACGCTGGAAATCCACGACAAGCTGGAGGGCTCGGAAGGGGAAATGACGGTGGCGGCACAGGTGTCCTTTGCGAGCGTCATCGTCCAGATTGGCCTGCTGGATATCGTCTTCTCTCTGGACTCGGTGATCACGGCCATCGGCATGGCCAATCAGGTCTGGGTCATGGCGACCGCCATCGTCATTGCCGTGCTGGTGATGATGATCTCCTCGGCTCCCATCAGCCGCTTCATCGATCGTCACCCCACCATCAAGATGCTGGCGCTCAGTTTTCTCCTGCTGATCGGGGTCATGCTCGTCGCCGAGGGGCTCGACCTGCACATTCCGAAAGGGTACATTTACTTCGCCATGGCGTTTTCGATCTTCGTGGAAATGCTCAACTCGAAAATCCGACAGCGGACCGCTCCGCCCGTGAAGCTCCGCCAGCCCTATGTCGAGCCCGAAGGTCCCCCGGCAGAAAGCGGGACCGGTTGAGGGCGTCGTCACAAAAGGGGTTCTCTTTTCCGTGGTCTTGCATTAGGATCAACGCTCTCGACGGGCATGTGACAGCCCGCTGAGTCAAAACTTATGAGACCCCAATCCTTCGAGCTCCGCACAGTCATCCTGACCCTGGCGATCCTGGGGCTGCCGGCCTGTGCAGCGGGACCAGTCCTCGCCGCGGATGCCGATGCCAAGCCGGTCGTGGGCTGGATCGAGGATGTCTTTGTACACCCGGGAGACATACTCATTCGCGCCAAGCTGGACACGGGCGCGGATGTCTCCTCGCTTCACGGGCTGGATATCGAAGAGTTTGACAGAAAAGGCGAGCGCTGGGTGCGATTCACCCTGATGGACGACGGCGGCAAGAAGGTCCCCATGGAGCGAAAGGTGGTGCGGGACATCACCATCACCCGTCACCGGGGTCGGGAAGAAAAACGCGTGGTCGTGCACTTGGGCATCTGCCTCGGCACGCTCTACAGGACGGTGGAAGTGAACCTGGTAGACCGAACGGGGCTCAAGTATCCCATGTTGGTCGGTCGAAGCTTCATGGCGGATGCGATCCTGATCGACCCCTCACGTGAGCTGACGACTCGCCCCCACTGCGAGGATGCTCCCGCGCAATGACGAAGAGCCATCTCTATGCCGTGGCCGGGCTCCTCGCGGTCGCGGGGCTCGGACTGTTCGCCTACAAGGCCTTCGTCCTCGGATTTCCACTGCAGGCCGGGGCTTCTGCCGGGCTGTGGAACGTCGAGGTGCGGATTGCCTTCACCGCCCAACGAAAACCCGCGAAAATCTCCCTCTTCATTCCGCGAAACACGCGCCGCCACGCGGTCATCGATGAGAACTTCATTTCTCGCGGATTTGGCCTGATCACGAGCACGACCGAGGACGGCAATCGCCGGGTCGTCTGGTCGGTTCGCCTTGCCGAGGGCCGTCAAAGCCTGTACTACCGGGCCAAGGTGCACAAGGTGCAGATCACGGAGCCTCCCGCCGCGCCGACCCCCCAGGAAGTCAGCGAGCCGCAATGGGAGTCTCCGTACCGCGAATCGGCGCTGGCTCTGGTCAAGGATATCCGGGCAAAATCCGCGGATGCCGAGACCTTCGTGGGCGAGCTCTTCAAACGCATTCACGATCCGAAGCCCGATGAGACCATCACGCTGCTGTTCGGTATCGACGCCGAGCAGGAAGACAAGATTCAGACAGCCGTGAAAGTCCTGCAACTGGCCGGCGTCCCGGCCCGGATCGTCCACGGCATTCGCCTGCGGGAGATTCCGGGCGAGGCACCACGTCTCCACTGGGCGCAGATTCATGACGGAAATTTATGGCGATCCGTCCATCCGGTCACGGGGGAGCTCCAGATCCCGAATGACTACTTTGCCTGGTGGCGGGGGCCCCAGCCCTTGGTGCAGGCCGAGGGCGTGCGCAAGCTCCGCTACACACTTTCGGCCTCACCCGACGAGGAGGAGGCCATTCGCGCGGCCTTCGTCGGCGCGAGACTGGAGATGCCGCGCATGCTCGAGTTCTCGCTGTTCAGCCTCCCGCTGGAGACCCAGGCGGTCTACCGTATCCTGCTCCTGGTTCCGCTCGGCGCTTTCCTGCTCGTCTTGCTGCGAAACGTGGTGGGCGTCAAGACCTTCGGGACTTTCATGCCCATTCTGATTGCCCTGGCGTTTCGAGAGACCCAGCTCCTGTGGGGCATCGTCTTGTTTTCGATGGTCGTGGCGCTGGGGCTGACCGTCCGGTTCTACCTCGAGCACCTGAAGCTGCTCCTCGTGCCTCGCCTTGCCTCGGTGCTCATCGTCGTCATCGTCCTGATGGCGATCATGAGCGTGGTCAGTCATCGTCTCGGGCTGGAGCGCGGCTTGTCCGTCGCCCTCTTTCCCATGGTCATTCTCACCATGACGATCGAGCGGATGTGCATCGTCTGGGATGAGCGCGGGGCCGCCGAAGCCCTGCAGCAGGGTCTCGGCAGTCTCTCAGTAGCCGCACTCACCTATCTCGTGATCACCGAGAGCCTGGTCGAGCACCTCTTCTTCGTCTTCCCTGAGCTGCTGCTGGTCCTCCTAGCCGGCACGCTTCTGCTCGGACGGTACTCTGGATTCCGGCTGCTCGAGCTCCGCCGCTTCCGGGCCCTCGCGCAGGATCACCCGCCATGATTGCGCTCGCCCGCAAGCTTCGCGATCGCGGCGTCCTCGGGTTGAATCAGCGAAATGCCGAGTACACGCTCCGGTACAACCCGAGACATCTGTTCCCCCTCGTGGACGACAAGCTCCTCACGAAACAGCTCGCGCAGCAGGCGGGCATCGCCGTGCCGGAGCTGTACGGCGTGATCGAGATCGAATATCAGCGACGCGGGCTGACGACGTTGCTCGAGCCGCACCAGGAATTCGTGATCAAACCCGCCCAGGGCAGCGGCGGAGACGGGATCCTCATCATCAGCGGGCGCAAGCGAGGGAATTACCGGAAGGTGAACGGCCAGATGCTCAACGAGGAGGAGCTCCAGCATCACGTGTCCAACATCCTGAGCGGCATGTACAGCCTGGGCGGACACCCGGACAAGGCATTGATCGAGTACCGCGTCAACTTTGCTCCGGTCTTCGAGGCCGTCACCTATCAGGGGGTACCGGACATCAGGATCATCGTGTTCCTCGGCGTCCCGGCCATGGCCATGGTCCGGCTCCCAACGAGGATGTCCGACGGCAAGGCCAACCTCCACCAGGGCGCAATCGGGGCCGGGATCGACCTCGCCACCGGGACCACCCTGACGGCAGTCTGGCAAAACGAGATCGTGACGGAGCACCCGGACACGGAGAATCCGGTCACCGGCGTGCGCATCCCGGATTGGGACGTGTTGCTGAGGCTCGCCGCACGTTGCTACGAATTGACGGGCCTCGGCTACCAGGGGGTCGACATCGTGCTGGACAAGGACAAGGGGCCGCTCATGCTGGAGCTCAACGCGCGGCCCGGCCTCAATATTCAAATCGCCAACCGCGCCGGCTTGGGCCCGCGCCTGCACCTCATCGAGCAACAGCGTCACACACTCGCCTCGCTGGACGAACGCATCGCCTTCGCAAAACAGCACTTTGCCGCTGGCCAAGGCAGCCCTTGACGCTGCTAGCGACAACCCCCACAATGTCGGCCTTGCGCTCGACGCGAGTCACCCCATGAGCCAACACTACGACTTCGACCTCCTGTGCATCGGGAGCGGCCCGGCCGGACAGCGCGCGGCGGTCCAGGCCGCCAAGCTCGGCAAGCGCGCGGCCGTCATCGAAAAGCGACGCATCGTTGGCGGCGTGTGCCTCGATACGGGCACGATCCCGAGCAAGACGTTCCGAGAGGCCGTCCTGTCGGTCAGCAGCCACCTCCCGCGGTTCCAGCAGGGTGCCGAGGCATCAACCGAGAATCCGGTGACGATCGGCCAGCTCCTCTCGCGAGTAGCGCGGGTGGTGCAGCGCGAATCCGAGGTGGTCGAAGACCAGCTCCGCCGGAACGGCGTGACGCTGATTCCCGGCGATGCCTCGTTCAGGGACGATCACACCGTCCAGCTCGCCACGACCCACGGATCGCGATTGATCACGGCGGACAAGATCCTGATCGCGGTCGGGACCATCCCGGCCCCCCCGCCCGGCGTGCCGGCGGACGGGGAGACCGTCATCGTCAGCGACGGCATCACGGAGTTGACCCGGTTGCCCCGCAACATGGCAGTCGTCGGCGCGGGGGTCATCGGCATGGAGTACGCCTCCATGTTCTCGGCGCTCGACGTCAACGTCACGGTCGTCGACAAGCGTGAGCGACCGATGGAGTTCCTCGATCACGAGATCCTGGACGAGCTCATCCACCAGATGCGAAAGCGTCACGTCACCTTCCGATTGGGGGAAGCCGTCGAGCGGTTGGAGATCGCCGAGGGGCCGCCGCGTCGTGCCGTGATTCACCTGGTCTCGGGCAAGCGCCTGGTCTCCGACCTGGTGCTCTTCTCCGTCGGACGGCTGGGCGCGACCGAGTCGCTCAACCTCGGGGCCGCCGGCCTCCTCGCCGACGACCGGGGACGCGTGAAGGTCGACAAGCAGCTCCGGACGAGCGTGCCCCACATTTTCGCGGCGGGCGACGTGATCGGCTACCCGAGCCTGGCTGCCACCTCGTCCGAGCAGGGACGGCTGGCGGCCTGCTATGCCTTCGGAGTCGAGACCGAGCCCATGGCCGAGCACTTCCCGATCGGCATCTATGCCCTTCCGGAGATCTCGATGGTCGGGCCGACCGAGGAAGAGCTGACCGCCAAGCGTATCCCGTACGAAACCGGCATCGCGCGGTATCGCGAGATCGCGCGCGGCCAGATCCTGGGCGATGACAGCGGCCTCCTCAAAATGCTGTTCCACCGCGGCGATCGCCGGCTCCTGGCCGTCCACGTCATCGGGACCGGCGCCACGGAGCTCGTGCACATCGGCCAGGCGATCATCGGCACACAGGGTGGGCTGGACTACTTCCTAAAAACCGTCTTCAACTATCCCACGCTCGCGGAGTGCTACAAAGTCGCCGCGCTCGACGCCTACAACAAGCTGTCGCTGTGAGCGCCGCTGCCCACAACGCCGCGCGCGTTCATGCGGCGACATTGACACCCGCACAGATGGCATCCCCCACAGAAGGCAGGGAGTCCGCATAGATGGAAACCCACGGAGGTCTGACCCTGGCCGTGGCCCTGGCGGCCGGTGTCTTCGCGCAGGCCATGGCCCGACAGCTCGGGTTTCCCAGCATCGTGCTGCTCCTGGCGCTCGGGACCGCGCTCGGACCAGAGGGCCTTGGCTGGGTGACACCGCGCGCTCTGGGCGCCGGTCTGTTCGAGATCGTGAACTTCGGGGTGGCGATCATTCTGTTCGAGGGCGGGCTCAACCTCGAGCTGGGTCGACTGCGCAGCCAGGAGGCGCCCATCCGGCGCCTCGTCACGATCGGCGCCATGGTGACGCTGGTCGGCGCGACCCTGGCGGCGCGGATGCTCCTCGGCTGGTCCTGGGACGTGGCCATTCTCTTCGGCAGCCTGGTCACGGTGACCGGTCCGACCGTGGTCGCCCCGCTGCTCCGCGACATGCGTCTCCAGCCGAAGCTGAAGCACCTGCTCGAAGCGGAAGGCGTGCTGATCGATCCCATCGGAGCCATCCTGGCGCTGCTCGTGCTCGAGATCGTCCTCGTGCCCTCCGCGGAACGGCTGGCGAGCGAGACGCTGACGCTGCTCGTGCGGATCGGGTTCGGGATCGGCATGGGCATCGCTGGCGGCTTCGTGATCGCATGGCTGCTCAATTTCCGGCGCTTCATCCCCCAGGGCTTCGAGAACATCGTCACGCTCGCGCTCGTGATCCTCCTCTACCAGGCCTGCGACCAGGTCCTGACCCACACCGGCCTCTTCGCCGTCACCGTGGCCGGCGTCGTCGTCGGCAGCCGGCAGACGCACGTCGATCGAGACCTGCGCGAGTTCAAGGATCAGCTGACGATCATGCTCGTCGCGCTTCTGTTCATCCTGCTCGCCGCGGATGTGCGACTTGAAAACGTCGCGACGCTGGGCTGGTCGGGCGTCATCGTCATCGGGGTGCTCGTTTTCGCCGTCCGCCCGCTGACGGTCTGGGTATCGACGCGCGCTTCCGAGCTCACGATCCAGGAGCGGGTGTTCATGGCCTGGGTCGCCCCACGCGGCATCATCGCCGCCGCCATCGCCTCCCTCACGGCCGCGACCATGGAGGATCGTGGGATCGCCGGCGGCGCCGAGCTGCAGGCGCTCGTGTTCATGACCATCGCGGGTACCGTGCTGCTCGCCGGGCTGACGGCCAGCCCCGTCGCGAACCTGCTCAGCCTCCGGCTTCCACGCCGGGATCGCGTGGCTATCCTGGGCGTTCGTCCCCTCAGCCTGTTGCTCGCGAGCGAGATCCGCGAGGCCGGCGGCACGGTCGTCTTCCTGGATTCCGACCCCAACCGCTGTCGGGAGGCCGAGGATGCCGGCTTCCCCGTGGTCTTCGGGGACGCGCTGCAGGAGCGGACGCTCACGCGCGCGCACTTCGAGCTCGTCGGGACCGCCGTCGGCTTCACGTCCAACGATCATCTGAACATGCTCTTCGTCAGCCAGGCCAAGGAGCTGTTTCAAGTGCCCCAGGTCGACGTGGCGCTCGAGCCCGAGGAGTGGCAGAAGCCGCCCGAGCGCCTCAAGCGACTCGACGGCGATGTCCTGTTCTGGAATGCGCCGGACCTGCGACGCTGGGACCTTCGTGTCCGCCACGACGACGTCGCCATCGAACAGCTCGAGTATCACCCGCCGGAGGCCCCGCCCGAAACCTCGGGCGAGGAGGAGACGAAGCAAAAAGCCCGACCCAAGAAGGCGGGCGATCCGTACCTCATTCTCACAGCCAAGCGTAAAGATCGCGTGTCGCCCATGACGATCGGCTTCGAGCCCCAGGCCGGCGATCTCGCCTCGGTAGCCATCCACGGGCCGGGCCGTGAAGAGGCCGTCCGTGCCCTGGCCGAGATGGGCTGGCGCAAGCCGATCCCCGAGCCCGAGGCGACGCCGGCCGAGCCCCAGACCCCCGAATCCGCCCCCGAGCCGAAGCCCTCCCCCACTTGATTTAGTTCTAATTAGTACTATATGATGGAACAGGCACGGCGGCAGTCATTCATGCGCCTTCCTGTGCGGGGAGAGGAGCCTCGGCGCAATGCAGACCAAGCGCGAACAGACGCGGGACACGAAGATCGTCATCCAACGCGGCGGTCAGCGGTTCCGCACCACGACGGACTGGCTGGAGTCCTACCATAGCTTCAGCTTCGGTCCGCACCGCGATCCGGCCAATACGCACCACGGCCTGTTGCTCGTCAACAACGAGGATTGGGTGAGACCCGGGACGGGCTTCGGCAGCCATCCGCATCAGAACATGGAGATCGTCACCTGGGTGCTGAGCGGGAGCCTCGCGCATGAGGACTCGGAGGGCCACGCGGGGACCATCGTGCCCGGTCTTGCGCAGCGGATGAGCGCGGGGACGGGTATCTGGCATAGCGAGAGAAACCCCAGCTCCAAAGAGCCGGTCCATCTCATTCAAATGTGGGTCATTCCCGACACGACCGGCCAGCCTCCAGGCTACGAGCAGCGGGATCGTTCGGCCGCCCTCGCCGGCGGCGGGCTGGTGGCGATCGCCTCCGGACGCGGACATGAGGGCGCCGTCCGCCTGCACCAGGAAGGCGCCGTGTTGTGGGGTGGCCGCCTGAAGCCGGGGGAGATCGTCCGACGGCCCGACGCGCCCTTTCTCTTCGTCTACCTTGCGCTGGGCGGGGCAGCCCTCAACGGCAGCGACCGGCTCGAGTCCGGCGATGCGGCCCGCGTGACGGAGTCACGCGACCTCGCCTTGACGGCCGATGCAGCGACGGGTTGCGAGGTGCTGGTCTGGGAGATGCACG
>JBFGRM010000084.1:0-9444 GCA_041563675.1 Nitrospiraceae bacterium
AGGGATTGAAGGGAATGAGATTGACCTTGCAGCGCAGCCGGCGCAGGAGCGTGACCAGACGGTCCGCGTCGTGATCCCTGTCGTTCACGTCGGCCAGGAGCACATACTCGAAGGTGACTCGTTGACGATGTTTCAGCGGCAGGTCCCGGCATGCGGTCATCAATGCGTCGAGCGAGCAAAGTTGCTCGGCCGCGGGCATGAGCTGCCGCCGCAGCTCTCCGTGACTGGCGTTCAGGGACACGGCGAGCGTCACGCCGAGCGCCGCCGCATCTTTGAGGCGGGAGCCCAGCCCGGCGGTGGAGATCGTGATGCGCCGGGCGGGTATCCCGACGCCCCACGTGCTGTTCGTCAGACGGCGGATGGCGTCGGAGACCGCGTCGAAGTTTGCCAGCGGCTCGCCCATCCCCATCATCACCACGTTGCTCAGCCTGCGTCCCGCCTCCAGATGATCTTGCACACTCAATACCTGATCGACGATTTCGTGCGCGCGAAGGTTTCGTCGCAGCCCCATCGTGGCGGTCAGGCAGAATCCACAGTCCAGCGTACACCCGACTTGAGTCGAGAGACAGAGCGTCAAGCGGCGGCCGTCGGGGATCAGGACGCTTTCGACCGTGAGCCCGTCATCGAGCGTGAACAGAAACTTGGTCGTCCCATCGTGCGATTGGAGACGCTGGGCGTGGCCGAACCGCTGGATCGACGCGGTCGCCTTCAGTTCGGCGCGCTGTTCATGCGTGAGGTCGGTCATGGAGTCGATGGTCCGGGCGCGACGGCGGTACAGCCAGCGGAGCACCTGGCGACCGCGATAGCGGGGCCACATCAAGCGTCGGGCCAATTCCTCGGCGGCGTCCTCGGAAAGCGTGAGCAGGTTGAGTCGCGATCCTCGCGGATCCGGCGCCCCGTGGGAAGGAGCAATCATGCCGAGAGCGTAGCACAGCGTAAAATTCCGTGACAAGGCTTCGCGAGGAATACGATGTTCATGGCCGAGGTCTTGAACCTTTGCTATACTGCCCCTTATCCACTTCCATCTCCATGGCCGCCTCCGATTCACCCATGATGCGCCGGATTCATATGCGCAACACCACCGTGCTCGTTTCTCTCTGCTTTTTCCTGCTCTTCGCCACGCTCGGCTTCCTCGCCGGGGTGCCCGCCGCGCTCGCCCAACAGATGGCCGTGGGTGCCACCGCGTCCTGTGACGATGCCGAGTCGTGCTTCCAAAGCGCGCTCGACATGGAGCCACGCTCCGTCACCGCCCACACGCAGGCGGCGGACATCCAACGGAAAGTCGACCGGCTCCGTCTGGTGATGGAGCGCTATCCCGAGTCCATCTGGGCGCAGCGGGCCACGCTCGTGGCCGGTCGGTGGCTGGGCGAGAGCAATCCGGCCCAGGCGGCGGAGCTGCTCGAGGACGCGGAGCAGTATCTCCCGCTGCTCAAGGACTACATCCGGTTCTGGCGCGCCGAAGCGCTGCTGCGCTTCGGCGAGCTGGAGAAGGCGGCGGCGCTCTTTGAGTCGATCGCCCAGGAGGTTCCCGGGACCTTGTTGAGAGGGCCGGCCGCGTATCGGGGCGGCGAAGTCTGGTACCAGGCGGGCGATTGCTCGGAAGCCATTCTTCAACTGGGCCGCGCCCTGACCCTGGACGCACAATACGAAGGCGCGCCCCACGCGCTTCTCGACCTCGCCGACTGCCAGCTTCGCGAGATCCAGAGCGCGGAGGGACAGGTGACCTTGATCAGGCTCTGGACCGATTACCCAGGGACGCCCGAAGCCAAGGTCGCGGTGGGTCGCCTGGATGCGCGCGCGGAGAGGGGGTCCTGGCAACCGGCCCCGGAGGACCTCTATCGACGTGCGCAGGTCCTCTTGGACCAGGCCCTCTACGAAGAGGCGGCCGACACCCTGCAGGAGTTCTTACGTCGCGCCCCCGATCACCCCGATCGGGACGAGGCCCAATACAAGATCGGGCTGGCCTACATCAGGCTGAAACGGTATGAGGATGTCCGCCCGTTGCTCGAAGCCCTCGTTGGAGACAAGGGCCGGGTGGCGGGCAAGTCGGCGGAATGGCTGGCGAAGGTTTACGTGCGCAGCGGCCGGGGAGAGCAGCTGATCCGGTTCGTCGGGGACCTGTCGGGCATTCCCTTGTCGTCCAAACAGCGGGCCTCCATCTACCTCTCCGCGGGTGTCTGGCTCGAGGACAAGGAACGGCTGGAGGAGGCGTTGGAGATGTTCCGCCGCGCCGCCAAGGCGGGGGCGGGCACGTCCGTGGGGCCGAAGGCGCGGTGGCGGGTCGGATGGTTGGAGTATCGTACCGGACGGTTTCGCGACGCCGCGGAGACGTTCCGCCTGGGAATCTCGGCGGGGAACGAGCACGGCTGGGTGCCCCAGTTTCTCTATTGGATGGGCCGTGCCCTCGAGCGTGAACAAGACCCGCGCGCCACGAAAGCCTACGCACAGCTCTGTCGCAAGTACCCGTTGACCTACTATGGGAAGCTGGTCGAGTCCTGTACGGAGGCCTTCGAGGCCGAGTCGGGTCTCAACGGCCAGAGCGGCGAACCGTCTGCGGCCGAGCCGACGGACATTCCGTCATCGCTCAAGAACCATGTGCATTACCAAAAGGCCCTCGAGCTGCTCACCGTGGCCTGGAAAGAAGAGGCCGCACGGGAGCTGACCTGGCTGGCGCAGCGGGGGCTGCGCAGCCGGGCGGTCCTCCTCGAGCTGTCGGCCCGGCTGAGCGAGGCGGATGCCCATCACGAGGCCCTTCGCCTGGCCAAGATCTACTTCCGGGACTATCTGGAAGGGGGAAGACGGCCGGCCCAGTCCGGCCTCTGGCGCGTGGCCTATCCCATGGGCTATGTGCCGGTCATCCGATCCCATGCCGCCGGCTCCGTGGATCCCTACCTCGTCGCGGCGTTGATCCGGGAGGAGAGCCTGTACGATGCCAAGGCCCTGTCGCCGGCAGGCGCCATCGGGCTGATGCAGCTCATGCCGGCGACCGCGCGCCGGCTCGGTGGGAAAGGGGAAGATCTGGGCGAGCTCAGAGACCTCTTGTTCGATTCCGAGACGAACATCCGTCTCGGCAGCCGATACCTGGGCACGCTCGTCCAGCGATTCTCGGGCAACATCATCCACGCCGTCGCCGCCTACAACGCCGGACCGTCCGCGGTCTCCTCCTGGGTTCGACGGAACGGCACGATGGATCCCGAAGAGTTCGTGGAATTGATTCCCTACCGGGAGACTCGCGGATACGTGAAGCGCGTCCTGCGCAGCTATCGTGAGTACCATCGCCTTCAAAACGGCGCGTGCGCCGCTCCTTCCCTTGACAAGGTCTGTTGAAGCTTTTATAGTTCGCCGCAAGTTCGAGCCCGTCCGCGGTGGGGAATCATGGCTCTCGAGAAAATGGAGACGCTCGAGGGGCGCATCCGCAACCTCGTGGCGCTCGTCCAAGAACTGAAGACCCGCAACGCCCACCTCGAAGAAGAACTTCAGCTCGCCAAGAAACGTCTGACTCAGCAAGTTGAGCTCTACCGCGCCTGGGACCAGGAGCGGTCCGACATCCGTCTGCGTATCGAGAAAGTGCTGGGAGAGCTGGAGGTGTTCGAGAGTCTCGACGAACAACGAGTGCCCAAGGAGGTAGCCCTTGACTAAACCGATTGATATCGAGATCTATGGGCAGCGGTACACTATCAAGGGCGAGGCTGATGAGGCATACGTGCGGAAGCTCGCGGCCTTCGTCGATGAGCACATGAAGCAGGTTGGAAAGGGCATGAAAACCGCCACCTTATCCAAGCTCGCCGTCCTGGCCGCGATCAATATCACCCACGAGCTCTTCCAGGCCGAGCGGCTGCGCGAGCACGAGGAGGCGGATGTGGAGCGCCGGGTCCTGAGCTTACTGGATACGATCGAAGAGCAGATCCCGGCGTCGGGCTATCGCTGAAAGCAGCTTGCAAAGCGCATCGCCATTTGATAGGTTTAGCCCGGCCCTACATACTGGGGCATGGTAGGTCCCGAAAGGCATATGTAGCGACGACAGACGAGGACAGCGCTTCACAAGCGTTGACGTAAAGGCTGAGACATTCTCTACTCGACGAATGACCACGAAGACACCAGTCACGCAGCTGTTTGGGAAGGGGAGCTGAGAGTGGCGGGCAGTTTCGGTCGCGAAGATACGCAGTTGCTGGTGCTCCCCACATCCGTTCGTTGGCGGCTTTTGACAGGGAAGGGTCGGTGGGTGCGCGTATGGCCAGACCCGCGTCCTCCCGGTCAACGGTTGCTCGGAACCCGGCGTCCCCGTTCTCGCTCAACGAACCGCAAACCGCGACGGTGCACTTCTCGTTCAGGGTAGGGCGGTACCGCAAGGATACCCGTTTCATCCTCGCGCGAGTCCTCTGAGCCTCCCCCAAGGCGTTCCTCGTCCGCTACCTAGCCTCTCAAACAAGACACGACTACCAACCGCCCGGGCGAGTTCATCGCCGAGCACAACAAGGGGGTGGGTACCATTCTCACGACTATCCTGACATATACGTTGGTGGCCCTCGCGGGAGCGCTGATCGGGATCGGCCTGCACGTGCTCCTGCGAAACAGGTCCCTGGAGACCCAACGGCACCAGGCCGCAGCCGAGGCCCGTCAGCTCACGCAGGGCGCCGGCCGAGAGGTCGAAGCGCTGATCAAGGAAGCCAAGCTGGAAGCAAAGGAAATGATGCTGCAGGCTCGGGCGGAGCTCGAGCGGGAGCAGAAGGAGAAACGCGCGGAGCTCGGCGCGCTCGAGCGACGCCTCGTCCAGCGGGAGGAGGGGCTGGACCGCAAGGTGGCCACCCTCGATCGTCGCGAAAGCGAAGCCCAGAAGCGGGAGGAGAAGACCGCCGATCGTGAGCGGGCGCTGGCCACGGCGGAAGCCGCCTGTGAGAAGCTCACTCGGGAGCACCGCGCGGCGCTGGAACAAGTCGCGGGCGTGACCGCGGACGAAGCGAAGAAGCAGTTGCTGGCGGAGATCGAGAGCGAGGCCAGGCTGGAGTCGGCCGGGATGTCGAAGCGCATTATCGATCAGGCCCGGGAGAGCGCCGAGCGCGAGGCACGCGAGATCATCGCGCGGTCCATCCAGCGCGTGACCCGCGATTATGTGTCCGAGGCGACCCTGTCGGTCGTGCCGATTCCCAACGATGCCATGAAGGGCCGGATCATCGGGCGGGAGGGCCGCAACATCCGCGCCCTCGAGGCGGCGACCGGGATCGACCTCATCATCGACGAAACCCCGGAGGCCGTGATCATCTCCGGCTTCGATCCCTTGCGCCGCGAGATCGCGAAGGTCTCGCTCGAACGCCTCATGCACGACGGGCGGATCCATCCGACCCGCATCGAGGAAGTCGTCGAGAAGGTGAAAACCGACATCGACCGTTTGATGATCGAAGAAGCGGAAAAGGTCATCTTCGAGCTGGGGCTCGCGGATTTTCACCCCGAGATCGTCAAGATCCTCGGGCGCCTTAAGTACCGGACCAGTTACGGGCAGAACAATCTGTACCATGCGCGCGAGGCCGCCTACATCTGCGGCATCATGGCGGCGGAGCTGGGCCTCGACATCAGGCTGGCGAGACGGGGCGCGCTCTTGCATGACATCGGGAAGGCGGTCAGCCACGAGGAGGAGGGGCCGCACGCCATGCTGGGGGCGGAAATCGCCAAACGGTACGGCGAATCCCCGGAGATCGTCAACGCGATCGCGGCGCACCACGAGCAGGTGGAGCCGATCTGCCCCGAGTCCGTCCTCGTCGCGTCGGCGGAGGCGCTGTCGGCCGCCAGGCCGGGGGCGCGCCGCGAGGCGCTCGAGTCCTACGTCAAACGTTTGGAGAAGCTCGAGTCGCTGGCGCATGCCCTCAAAGGCGTGCAGAAAGCCTACGCGATCCAGGCCGGTCGGGAGATCCGCGTCATCGTCAGACAGGATGAGCTGACCGATGCCGAGTCGCACCAGATGTCGCGTGACCTGGCGAAGCGGATCGAGGAGGAGCTGACCTACCCGGGACAGATCAAGGTCACGGTGATTCGCGAGACGCGCCATGTCGAATACGCAAAATAGGAAACAATTAAAAAGTAAAGATTAAAAAAGGAAGAAGTAAGGGGAAGCGATAGACATGAAAGTCTTGTTCATTGGCGACATCATGGGTGAGCCGGGGCGCCGCATCATCAGTCGGGTGATGCCCAAGATGGTGGCCGATCATCAGATCGATCTGGTGATCGGCAACGGTGAGAACGCGGCCGGGGGATTCGGCATAACGGCCGACCTCGCCGCCGAGCTCTTCGAGATGGGCATCGCGGTCCTGACGCTCGGGAATCACGCCTGGGACAAGAAGGAGATCGTCGAGCACATCCAGCACGAGCCGCGGTTGCTCAGGCCGGCGAACTATCCCGATGGTGTCCCCGGCCGCGGCAGCGTCGTGACCGAGACGGCAGGCGGCGCGCGCGTGGCCGTGCTCCAGCTCATGGGGCGCGTGTTCATGCCCACCCTGGATTGCCCGTTCCAAGCGGCGGAGCGGGAAATCGCCGAGCTGAAGAAGCACACGTCCGCGGTCATCGTCGACATGCATGCGGAGGCGACGTCCGAGAAGATGGCCATGGGACATTTTTTGGACGGACGTGTGACCGCCGTCGTCGGAACGCATACCCATGTCCAGACGGCCGATGAGCAGATCCTTGCCAATGGGACGGCCTATATCACGGACATCGGCATGACCGGTCCTCTGCATTCCGTCATCGGGATCAAGAAGGAACTGGCCATCGAAAAGTTTTTGACACACATGCCGCGGCGTTTCGAGGTGGCCCCCGGCCCCGCCGTGTTCTGTGCGGTCCTGATCGAGCTGGACGCCGCCCTCGGCAAGGCGGTGTCGATCCAGCGCATTCGAGTCGTAGACTGAAGACGGGCGAGACCCCGTTCCGTGTCTCCCTCCACGATGCCTCTCGGCGGCCCTCCTCAACGTGTGCTCACGGTCTCTGAGCTGACCCTCATGGTGCGGGACCGTCTGGAGCATCAGTTCTCCGATGTGTGGGTGGAAGGCGAAGTATCGAATCTGCGGACGCCCGCCTCCGGCCACGTGTACCTGACGCTGAAGGACAGCTGGAGCCAGATTCGCGCCGTGCTCTTTCGGGCTGCGGCGCAGCGTGTCAAGTTCGAGGTGCGTGAGGGCTTGCAGATGCTGGTTCGCGGACGCCTCACGGTGTACGAGCCACGCGGCGAGTACCAGATCGTGCTCGACTATCTGGAGCCCAAGGGCGTGGGCGCGCTCCAGCTCAGGTTCGAGCAGCTCAAAGAGAAGCTCGAGCGGGAAGGATTGTTCGCGCCCGCGCGCAAGCGACCGCTTCCGCTCCTGCCACGCCGCGTGGGCATCGTCACTTCTCTCACCGGCGCCGCCGTCCGGGACATGATCACCATCATCCGACGTCGCTGCCCGATCGTCGAGATCCTCGTGCGCCCCGTCAGTGTCCAGGGCGATGCGGCGGCCTCCGAGATCGCCGAGGGGATTACCGACCTGGCCGCACGGGGAGATCTGGACGTGATGATCGTCGGGCGGGGCGGCGGATCGTGGGAGGATCTCTGGTGCTTCAACGAGGAAGTCGTCGTGCGCGCCATCGTCGCCTCGAAGGTTCCCGTGGTGTCCGCGGTCGGACACGAAATCGACTACACCCTGGCCGACTTCGCCGCCGACCTCAGGGCGCCGACCCCCTCGGCGGCGGCCGAGGTCGTCGTGCCCGTCATGGACGACTTGCGGAGGATGCTCGTCGAATCCATGCTCCGCCAGCGGCGTGCCGTGGGAGGGCGCCTCGAATTGCTGCGGACCCGGGTCGAGTCCTTGCGCAGGCACCTGCCGCTGGTACGGGTCCGTGTGCTTCGCTATGCGCAGCGCGTGGATGACCTCCGAGGCGACCTGGCATCCGCGCTCCGGAGCCGGATGGGTGAGTTCCGCCACCGGCTCACCGCCCATCGCCATGTCCTGGGCACGCTCAATCCCCTCGCGAAGATTCGTGGTGCGGCGGTGCTGGCGCAGCAGATCGCGAAGCGATTGGAACAGGCCATGCTCAACATGGTGGCGCACAAGCGGGAGGCCAGCCGCGCATGCGCGGGATTGCTCGACAGCTTGAGCCCCTTGGCGATCCTGGCTCGCGGATACAGTATCGTGCACCACGAGCCGTCCGGCGCGATCGTCCGCGATGCGGCGGAGGTGGCGGTGCGCGACGAGATCAGGGCGAGACTGGCCAAGGGAGAGCTGCGCGCTCGTGTCACGGACGTGAAACGTGAGACATGAGACATGTTCCCTTGACCCCCGGAGGTCGAACGGTATAATAGGCGCAGCGCTTGTTTGCGGGGAAGATCGGGCATGAAGGCACACCAACCAGTCACACCGGTCCGTCGAGGTTGGCCGGAGGATTCGGAGAGGGAGCCATGGCGGTGTTGAAATTCGAGGATGCCATGGCGCGCCTGGAGACGATTGTCTCGGAGTTGGAGAAGGGCGACCTCCCGCTTGACGAGTCGCTGAAGATCTTTGAGGAAGGGATCCGTCTCTCGAAATCCTGCCTGAAAATGCTCGACGAGACCGAGCGGAAAGTCGAAATTCTCGTACAGGAGAAGGAGGGGAAGAAGCATCTGCGGGCCCTCACGCTTGAGGAAGAGCCGCCGAACGACGCCGGCGCTTCGGATTAGTCCATTCTTTTCAGTGCCCTCCATCCCCATGCCACGCAACACCTCGCGCGTCCGCGAACGCCTCGATCGAGCCCTCGTGGCTCGTGGCTTTGCCGAGACCCGCGAGCAGGCCAGCCGCCTGATCATGGCGGGCGCCGTAAGAGTGGATGGCGCACGGGCGGACAAACAAGCCAGGCTCGTTGGTCCCGATGCGACCATCGAAGTGCGCGGCCGCCCGTTTCCGTTCGTCAGTCGCGGAGGGGCCAAGCTTGAGGCGGCGCTGACGACCTTCGGCATCGATCCGTCAGGGCTGGTGGCCATGGACGTGGGGGCGTCGACCGGCGGATTCACCGATTGCCTGCTGCAGCGCGGAGCACGGGTCGTGTACGCCGTTGACGTCGGCTATGGACAGCTCGACTGGCGGCTTCGGAAGGACCCGCGCGTCGTCGTGCTCGAGCGCGAGAACATACGATATTTGCCGGCCGACGCGGTGCGTGATCGCATTGACCTCGCCGTCATCGATGTCTCCTTTATCTCCCTGACGCTGGTCTTGCCCGCGCTGCTTCGCTTTCTGGCTCCGCAAGCCGCAGTGGTCGCGCTGGTGAAGCCGCAGTTCGAGGTCGGTCGTGGGCAGGTCGGTCGGGGAGGTATCGTGCGGCACGACGGCTTACGACGCGCGGCAGCCGACAAGGTCATCACGCACGCAGCCGGGCTCGGCTTCACACCGGTCGGGACTCTGGACTCGCCCGTGCCCGGCCAGAAGGGCAATCGAGAAATCCTCGTCGGTCTTC
>JBFGRM010000085.1:0-9434 GCA_041563675.1 Nitrospiraceae bacterium
ATTGACGCGATGTTCACGATCCGACCGAATCGCTGCTTCGTCATGGGCTGCAGGACCGCCTTGGTGCAGTGGAAGGTTCCGTACAGGTTGACCTGCAGCACAAGGTTCCAGTCCTCCTCCTTCATTCGCATGACCAGGCCGTCGCGCGTGACCCCCGCGTTGTTGACCAGGATATCGATCTTGCCCATCTCTTTCACGACCTGATCGCTCATGGCCTTGGCGTCGTCCCAATCTGCGACGTTCACCTTGACGTTCATGGCCTTGCGCCCGAGCTTGGCCACTGCATCCACGGCCTCCTTCGAGCGTCCGGGGTCCAGGTCGGCCACGGCGATGTCCGCACCGGCGCGGGCCAGGGTTTCGGCGATAGCGCGGCCGATGCCTTGCGCGGCTCCCGTCACGATCGCGACTTTTCCATCAAGAGGGGTCATGGCGTCAGTGTGCAGCTTAGGATGTGGCGCTCGATGTCGCGCTCAAGGTTGCGAGTGTCTTCTCGAGTGAGGCGGGGTCCTGGACGTTCGCGGTCACGGCGTCGGGGAGGATGCGCTTGATCAACCCCGACAGCACGGTTCCGGGACCGACCTCAACAAAGAGGCGGACCCCCATCTCGTACATGACTTTGACCGACTCTTCCCACCTGACGGACGAGGGGAGCTGGCGAACCAGGGAGTCTCGCACCTCCGCCGCCGTCCGGATCGCCTTCGCATCGACGTTATTGACGAGCGGGATGCGGAGATCGGACCACTTCGTCTGTTTCATGTCCACGGCCAGTCGCTCCGCCGCGCTGCTCATGAGTGGCGTGTGCACCGGCACGCTGACCGGAAGCGGGACGGCCTTGCGGCATCCCTTCTCTTTGGCCAACTGAATCGCCCGCTCGACCGCGGCTTTCTCCCCGGCGATGACGACCTGACCTGGCGAATTAAAGTTGGCAGCCGCGACGATGCCGCTGTCCGACGCGCGGGCACAGACATCCCGGACGTCCTCGCCGGGCAGCCCGAGCAGAGCCACCACCATGCCTGTCCCCGGTGGGACAGCCTCGGCCATATACCGCCCTCGCTTCTGCACGAGGGACAGCGCCGCGGCGAATTCCAGACCGCCCGCCGCGACCAAAGCCGAGTACTCGCCGAGGCTATGCCCCGCGACGGCGGCCGGAGCGCGTCCCCCTTGATCAAGCAGCCGAAGCGCAGCAAGGCTGGCCGTCAGCAGCGCAGGTTGCGTGAATTCCGTCAGATTGAGACGTTCGGCTGGCCCCTCGAAGCAGAGCGTGGTGACGTCGTATCCGAGGATGTCGCTGGCTTCCTGGTAGATCCTCCGGCTGTCCGGATTGGCCTCGTACAGCGCCTTGCCCATCCCGACCGATTGCGAGCCCTGGCCGGGGAAGACAAATCCGATACCCGGGGACATAGCCGTTATCATATGAGGCAAACCTTTTCGGTTGTCAACGGGAAAAAGCTCTTTGCAAGCGCCGCTCGCCGTGTAATGTCAACGCCTTAGAATCCTTGCGCAGACTGTCTTTCCTGCGACAAGATCGCCGACACACGTGCTTCAGTGAGCCGCCCTCATAGCATTCAATCGACGACAAACTCGCCGCCATCCACGCAGAGGACATTGCCCGTGATCCACTGGGCCTCGGGACGGCTCAGCAGGCCGATCGCCCGGGCGACGTCCTCGGGAGTCGTCAATCGACCGGATGGATTCTTCCGCTGCGCGAGCGTGATCATCTGGTCCGAGCCGGGAATCTTCCGCAACGCCGGCGTGTCCGTGACCCCCGCCATGATGGCGTTGGCCGTGACCCCGAGGGGCGCAAGCTCCAGCGTCAACTGACGAATATGAGATTCCAACGCGGCCTTGGCGGCCGACACAGCCCCGTAGGTCGACCAGACCCGCGCGCCCCCCGCGCTCGTCATCGCGAAGATCCGCCCGCCTCTCGCCATGAGCCCCTGCGCCACGAGGTCCTGCACCCAGTAGACCAGGCTGTTCGCCATGACATCCAGCGTCATGTCCAGGTGTGACTTCGCGATCGCGTCGCCGGGCGTTTTTGTGATGAACGGCTTGAGCGTGCCGAACGCCAGGGAATGCAGCAGGACGTGCACCGTGCGCGGCGGCTTGGCCGAGGACAGCTTTGACTGCATCTCCTTGATGATCTCCTGGCGCTTGTCCGCATCGGCGGCGTTGGCATTGAAGAACACCGCTTCTCGGCCGTTTTTGCGGATCTCGCCGGTGATACGGTCGACGTTCGACAAGGTCGCCTTGCGGTCAAGGTGGACACCGAAGATATTCATGCCCGCACGCGAGAGCTCCAAGGAGGTGGCTTCACCGAACCCGCTGGAGGCACCCAGCACCAAAGCCCATTCCCCGTCGAGCGGTCGCTTCTCGTCACTCATCGTACCCCCCTCTCGCAAAGGAAAAAGTCAAAATGAAAAATTAAAAAGGTCGGACCCGGAGCTTCATCACGCCAACCTACCCGCGAGCAGCCCCTCGTCTGTTCTTCTCTTTTTTAATTTTTAATTTTTCCTTTTTAATTCGCGATCGCGCTTACCACCTCAGCAATGTCGCTCCCCAGGTCAACCCGCTCCCGAATGCCTCGAACATGATCAGGTCCCCATCATGCGTCCGCCCCCCGCGCACCGCCTCATCCAGCGCGAGCGGAATCGACGCCGCCGAGGTGTTGCCGTAACGATCCATGTTCATCACCAGCTTGTGCTCGGGCAACTCGAGGCGGGACGCGACCGCCTTGAGGATGCGCACGTTCGCCTGGTGAGGGATGTACAACGCAACATCTTCGACCCGGAGATTGTTGGCGGCCAGGGCTTCACGCGCCACCTCCTCCATGGCCCGCACCGCGACCTTGAACGTCTCGTTTCCCCTCATCTTCAAATACTGGAGCCCATCGGCGAGCATCTTCTCGGAGGGCGGGATGCTGGCCCCGCCGCCCGGCACGCAAATGAAATCCCACAACTTCCCGTCCGCATGGAGATGCGAAGAGAGGATGCCGCGTTCCCCGGGAGTCTGGGCGACCACAACCGCTCCCGCGCCGTCACCAAACAGGATGCACGTCCGGCGGTCCGTCCAGTCCATCAACATGGACATGACCTCGGCCCCGACGACGAGCACATGCTGCATGCCGCACCGGACAAAGGCGTCGGCCACCGCGAGCGCATAGATGAATCCCGTGCAGGCCGCGGAGACATCGCAGGCCGCGGCGCGTACGGCCCCGAGCTTCTGCTGGATGAAACAGGCCGTCGCCGGCAGCGGAGCGTCAGCCGTGCAGGTGGCGCACAGGATCATGTCCAGCTCGGCCGGTGTGATACCGGCGGCCTCGAGCGCCCGCTCCGCCGCCTTGACCCCGAGGTCTGAGCAGGCCTGGCCTGGCTCTGCGATGCGTCGTTCGCGGATGCCCGTGCGCTCGAAGATCCACTCGTCGGACGTGTCGACCATGCGCTCAAGATCCGTGTTGCTCAGCACGCGATCCGGCACGTACGAGCCGGTGCCCTTGATGTACGCTCTCATCAGAATGGAGGTCTCGAGGAATCACTATGGACGGCGGGCAAGGCTTTCCTCGATGTCGAGCTGAATCGCCGCGTTGAGCCGACTCTCAACCAGCCGCTTCGCCCGCTTAATGGCATTCTTGATCGCCTTCGCCGAGGACCGCCCATGACAGATCATGGTGGTCCCGTTGACGCCCAGCAGCGGCGCGCCCCCGAACTCGGCGTAGTCCATGCGCCGCCGCAATCGCGTCAGCGACCCGGCCAGGAACAGATACGCGAAACGGCCGAGGCGCGACGCCGCGATCTCCTTGAGGAGGATGCGCTTCATGGCGTCGGCCACCCCCTCGGAGATCTTCAGCGCCACGTTGCCGATGAAGCCGTCACAAACGACCACGTCGGCCGCACCGCTGTAGACATCCCGTCCCTCAATGTTCCCGATAAAATTCAACGGGCTGGCTTTGAGAAGTTGCCAGGCCTCTTTTGTCACCTCGTTGCCCTTGCTGTCCTCTTCACCGATGCTGAGCAGCCCGACGCGCGGCTCGACCTTGCTGAACAGATGCCTGCTGTATTCGTTGCCCATGAGGGCGAATTGCTCGATGTGGCGGGCCGTGCAGTCCACGTTGGCGCCGACGTCCAACATGATGGCCGACCCCGTCAAGGTGGGCAGCTCCGCCGCGATGGCCGGTCGCTCAACACCCTTAATGACGCCGTAGACGAAGAACGCGGCGACCATGCTCGCGCCGGTGTTTCCCGCGCTCACCACGGCACCCGCGTCTCCGCTCTTGGCGAGTTCGGTGGCGATCCAGATCGACGAATTCCGCTTCTTGCGGGCGACCTGGGTCGGCGACTCGTGCATCCCGACCACCTGGGACGCGTGGTGTACCGTCACCCGGGGGTCGGCACAGCCGAGACGCTGCAGATGGCCGGTGATTTGAGCGTCGTCGCCGACGAGGATGACCTCCAGGTCGAGCTCCCGCACGGCGGCCCAGGCACCTTCGACGGTCGGGGCCACCCCATGGTCCCCGCCCATCGCATCCACGGCTATCTTCATGGCAGACGCTTTACGTTGGACTTCTGTGGAGCCCCACGGCTTCAGCCTACTCCGCAGGAACCCTACGACCAGCTCAGGATCCCGAGCCATGCCGAGGGACGGTCCGCCTTCGCCAAGGCTTCCGGGGACAGGTCGGCGGGCCTCCCCGCCGGAGCGTGAGCGAAGGCGGGTGAGCGAGAGTGCCGGAAGCGGCACGAACGCGAGACGAATTACGACCCGCCGCTGTCAGGGCACCATGCAGGAAACCGATCGAACGGTCTCGACCTGTGGCCCCTGCATTTCGAATCAGGACTCTTCGATCGCAATAACAGCCCGGCCCTTATAGGTGCCGCAATTGAGGCAGGTGTAATGAGGGAGCTTGGGCTCGTGGCACTGCGGACAGATCGAAAGGCCGGGCGCCCTGAGCTTCTTGTGCGTACGACGCTTGTCTCTTCGGGATTTCGAGTTCTTATGCTTCGGATTGGCCATAGGCTCTCCTCGACGACTGCGGTCACACAGTCTCTTGACTGCGGCCCGATGATGTTAGCCCGGGTTGTTCATGACGCGGGCTAGGTTGAATTACCGTCTTGGGGCCAACGCTGCCGCAGGACCGCGAATGGATTCGGTGGTCGCGCCTCCACACAGCCGCATTGCACCAGGTTCCGGTCTTCTCCACAGACGGGACACAAGCCCCGGCAGTCCCGACGGCAGAGCGGCTGCATGGGGTTGGCGAGAATCACCTGCTCCCGGAGCATCGGCCCGAGATCGAGCTCCTCTCCGGCATAGGAATAGGACTCGCCCTCCGACGGCGCTGGGGTGTCGCCCGGCTTGTCTTTGGCCGGCCGGTCCGCTCCGCGAGACCGCCGCGTCGCCTCCGGCTTGCTTGCGCGGTACTCGACACGAAACGCAATGCGGCACGCATCGTCATACCGCTTGAGGCAGCGGACACATTCCCTGACGAACGTCCCGGTGACGACCCCACTGACACAGACATCCGTGCCGGCAGGCAGCACCTCGGCCGCCACGAGAAGCTGATCGCGCACCTCGGAATCGGTCGCCGCAAGGTTGAGGCGCTCGGCGTCCACCTCACAGTCAACGGTCACGCCGTCCGACGGAAGGTCGGGCACGTGAAGGGTCAAGCTGTCCCGCTCCGACATGATGGGCTCCCTCACCAGCGTCCAAGAGCCGATCGATCCAGCGCTCGGCATCACCGCTCTTCGGCGAATGCCAGCATGGCGATGGTGCGGGCCCGCTTGATGGCCACGGTCAGCTCACGCTGATGCCCCATGCAGTTCCCCGAGATCCGCCTGGGCACGATGCGCCCGCGCTCCGTCAGAAAATTCCTCAAGAGACCGACGTCCTTGAAATCGATTCCCGTCTTATCCTGGCAGAACCGACACTGGCGTCTTCTCTGTAATCCTCGTCCTCGATCCACTCGCGTCCTCCGTTTCGCGCGCTTACGGGTGTAGGTCCTCTTCGTATCCCACGTCGTCCGTCACGGCCGGCTCTCCCCCGCCCGCGCCGCCGCCGTCCTGTCGCTTCGGCAGGAACGTCACGGTCTGCGCGACGACCTCATGCTTGCTGCGCTTCTGCCCGTCGTCCGTCTCCCACCGCCGTTGCTGCAGCCGGCCGTCCACGATGACGCCGTTGCCTTTGCTCAGATACTGGCCGCAGTTCTCCGCCTGCTTGCCGAAGACCACGATATCGATATAGCAGACTTCTTCCTTGAGGTCACTCGCTTGCCGAAATCTGCGATTCACCGCGAGACCGAAGCTGGTCACCGGCGTCCCGCTGGGCGTGTAGCGTAACTCCGGATTCTTCGTCAGGTTCCCGATGAGGATGACTTTATTGAACCCCGTCACCGCTTGGCTCCTTCGCCTCCACGGACGGCCGTGATGCGCCTTCTTCTTCAAGCTTGATCGTCATGAATTTGATGACGGCGTCCTCGATGCGATAGGAGCGCTCAAGCTCCGCGACCGTATCGCCGGGGGAGGTGAAGTTGAGATAGATGTAGGTCCCCTTGCGCTCCCGTCTGACCTCGTAAGCCAGTCTCTTCTTGCCCCAGTTCTCCTGCTTGACGACGCTCGCTCCTGTTCGCTGCAGGACGCCTTTGAGCTTTTCCACAACCTTGTCGGTTTCTTCGTCGGTGAGGCTGGGACGGACGATAAAGATAGACTCGTACTGCGGCATGGATCCTCCTCTTGGGCGATGGCCCCAGGACGCGCCTGGAGCGAGGGATTGGTTGAGCTAATGAAGCGTGCGGGACGGTACCATAGGCACGCGCGGGGTGTCAACGAAAGGCGGGCTCGGGAGCGGGTCAGCGGTCAGGGGTCGGCCGTTACAGTCATGCGACCGATCTCTCACTCCTCTTCCCTGACATTGAAGCGGTTCATGGCCGCCTCGCTACCCTCGATAATGAGTGTCTCCAGAGCCGAGACACAGCGCTCCATGGTCGCGTCCAGGATCTTGAGCTCGTCGGGTGAGAACGGAGAGAGCACATAGTCGGCGGGGTCCTGCTCCGGAGGGGAGCTCCCGATCCCGACCTTCAGGCGGCAGAACTCATCCGTTTCCAGGGAGGTAAGAATGGACAGGACGCCCCGGTGGCCCCCGGCGCCCCCGCGCTGCTTGATCCGGATCCGTCCCAGAGGAAGATCCAGATCATCGTGGACCACAAGCAGATCTTCACAGCTCGAGCCGACTTGATCGCACAGATCCTTGACCGCGGGCCCGCTTTGGTTCATCCACGCCAGATCGATGGCCAGCAGTACCCCGACATCCCCGACCCGCCCCCTGCCCCAGCGGGCGTCGCCTGACGGCCTCCATTGAAAGGACCATCGCTCGGCTGCCCTCAGCAGAACGGACGTTCCGACGTTATGTCGTGTGGCCGCGTACTTGATTCCGGGATTGCCGAGCCCGACAATCAGCCGCAAGGCTACTTCTTCTTTTCTTCCTTAACTTCTTTGGCTTCCTTCTTTTCGCCCTTCGCCTCGGCAGCCGGAGCCGCAGCGCCTTTCTCCGCAGCCTCGGGAGCTTCCTTTTCTTCCTCCTTGCCGATCACCTCGGGGCCCTCGCCCTCCTCGGCCACCGCGCCGCTGGTCAGGAGCGCTTCGAGCTTCTCCTCCGACATCGGCGCCGCGACGCTCACGACCATCTGCTCCGCTTCCTCCAGCAGTTTGATGCCTTCGGGGACGTGCAGCTCCTTGACGTGAATGCCCTGTCCGATCATCAGAGGGGAGGCGTCGACGTTGATGGCATCGGGAATCGAGCCGGGCAGACACTCCACCTCAAGCTCCCGGAGATTGTGGTGCAGCAGCCCGCCCTCCTTGACACCGGCAGGCGTGCCCCCGACCACGTGGATCGGAACCCTGACGCGTATCGCCTTGGTCATGGAGACTTCGAACAGATCGACGTGCAGCAGCTTCCCTTCCACGGGATCGACCTGATAGTCGCGCAGCAGCGCCGTGACGGACTTTTTCTTGGACTGTCCCTCGATGGACAGCGAGATGAGGGCCGTACTCCCCGCGGGCGACCGCAGCATCTTGATGAGATACGTGGGATCCAGCGTGAGCATCGTGCAGTCACCTTGCCCGTACAGCACACCCGGCACGCGGCCGTTGCGCCGCAGTTGCCGCGCGACACCCTTACCTGAACCGTCTCTTACTTCGGCTTTCATTTCGAACTTCATCGCTCCCCCTCATCACCCCGCGCGCGGCGAGGCGTCTTGCCTGACACACCAGTATTGACGTTACGCAAACAGCGAGCTGACCGACTCTTCCCCGTGGATCCGAGAGATGGCTTCACCAAGGAGCGGCGCCACCGAGAGGACCCGCAGCTTCGGGTAGATCTTTTCCTTGCCATCGAGCGGAATCGTGTTCGTGACCACCACTTCGTCCAAGCAGGACTGCTTGAGTCGCTCCAACGCCGGCCCGGACAGCACGGCATGGGTGCAGCCGGCCCACACTCGGCGCGCGCCCTTGTCTTTGCAGGCCTGCGCGGCCTGGATGATCGTCCCGGCGGTATCGATCATATCGTCCAGTAGCAACGCATCCCGTCCGTCGACGTCGCCGATGATGTTCATGATCTGGGCGTTGTTCGGGCCTTCCCGCCGTTTATCGATGATAGCCAGGTTGGCCTGCAGTCGCTTGGCAAAGGCCCGGGCCCGCTCGACGCCGCCGGCGTCCGGCGAGACGACGACCGGATGGCTCCCCGACTTCTTCGAGATGTAGTCCAGAAGGACCGGAAGCGCGTAGAGGTGGTCGACCGGAAGGTTGAAGAAGCCCTGGATCTGTCCGGCGTGAAGATCCATCGTCAGGACCCGGTTGGCCCCCGCCGTTGCGATGAGGTCGGCGACCAGCTTCGCCGTGATCGGCACCCGCGGCTCATCCTTTCGGTCCTGGCGCGCGTACCCGAAGTACGGCAGCACCGCCGTGATGCGATTGGCGGACGAGCGCTTGAGCGCGTCCATCAGGATCAGCAGCTCCATCAGGGAGTCATTGACCGGCGTGCAGCAGGATTGGACCAGGAAGACATCGGCTCCGCGCACGTTTTCTTCAACCTTCACGCGGATTTCGCCGTCGCTGAAGGCGGACACCGTGGCATCCCCCAGGGGGATGTTGAGGTAATCGCAGATCTCCCGCGCGAGCGCACGATTCGAGTTCCCTGTAAACAGCTTCAGGTCTTCCTTGGGCATGGTACTCTCGGTAAAACGGGCGGGTTAGACCACGACGCTGGGGATCATGAGCCGACCGCCCGACCCCGGTGGCAGGGCGGATTGGCTGCCCCACCGGCTCACTCGGTGAGCGGCACGGCCAAGCTACAGACAATATCGAAACGGGTCGTGATTGTCAACAAACCGTGACCGGCGCGGACGGGCTGTTCCACGCGCACCGGAGCGTCAGGTTGGATGCGCGGCCGGCCGC
>JBFGRM010000086.1:0-9430 GCA_041563675.1 Nitrospiraceae bacterium
CCTCGCTCTTCGAGTAAGGCCCGGACGCTGTCAGGGGTCTTCACCGTCGCGTCGCCGTTGACAAACAGATTCCAGGGCACAGTGACCGCTGATGGGATGTGTCCCGGCCTCGGGATCCCCGGCATTTCTCTGCCGGCAAACTCCTCCAGGCTTCTGGCATCCACGAGCGTGACACCCGCCCCGCGCGACTTCACGATTTTTTTCAACTCATCCTTCATCACGATCAGGTCGGGATTGGGCACAGCTTTGAAATGACCCGGTTTCGGCGCGGCAGTACCATGCTCGTATGGCCGCTTCTCGTCGACCCATTTCACCCAGCCGCCGTCGAGAATGCGAAGGTTCCGATGCCCCAAGTACTCGAGCATCCAAAACATGCGCCCCTCGTCACCCCAATTGTCGAAGGGATTGGAATAAATGACGACCTCGCTCTCGTCGTTGATCCCCAGGGCACGGATCTTGGATTCCAGCCGAGCCACGTCGGGATCCAGCAGGCCCTTGGCTGCGGCATTGGGGTCGCTGAATTCGTGCCACGTCGCGTGCGCCGCGCCCGGAATGTGCCCCCCGAACGCGTAGGCCGCCTTTCCTCGTACGTCGACCACGACTAGCCCTTCACGCCCAAGCTGTTGCTGCAGGGACTCGGTATCAATGAAAAACGGATGTGACATGATTCTCCTCTGTTCTCGATGACGACCGGACCTGACGCCGCACGGGAGGGGTCTCTTCAGCCTGACTCTCCGCGACGCACGCCAACTGGGTCGGGGGAGAGGAATCTCGGAGCACGTGGACCAATGGACCCGACAGGGGAAAGCTGCGCTCGTAAATGGTGAACCGATAGGGATCATTTGCCGTCAAGCCGTATCGCTTCCGCAACATCTCGTGCTGATCGTCCGTCAATATGTGATATCGCACACGCGCCGTCAACGTGAGCCCCGTGCTGTGCGAAGGGAGTCGGTAGGCGAAGGTATATTCGCGACTGGCCAGCGGGAGCAACCGGTTGTCGAGCACTTCCAAGATGACCGGTTGCCACAGGATCCAACGTCCCATCGTGTCGGTCTGTTCGGACAACACGGCGCCCGCCCCGTCTCGCACCTCGAATTCGACCGTGAAAAACCGGTCGGGATCCCCGGTGGGAATTTTATGGCCCGCGCCCGCATTCACGAGCGTCAGCGTGAACTGGACATCTTGGCCGGGCTTCGGATCGTGGGGGAGCGCCTTCACCTGGACCGCCACCGCGCGCTTGATCATTTCAGGATCGTGCCCTCCGCGCCAGAGATGCTGGCGTCCCCGGCGAACCGGCCCGCCCTCCGCCACGGGGCGGTCCACTGAAGGCATGTGGCAGCTCTGGCAGATCAAGCCCCGCTCCTGCATGAAATATCGCCCCTCGTACTCCGCGTAGGTCCCGCAGGGCCCGACATTGTAAAACTGCGCGGGGCCCGACACGACGTTGTGGCAGCGGTAGCACACTTGGGTCGTCCGAAACCCCGGATCAAACCCCGTAGGGTGCGGGGCGGCGGAGTCATCGTAGGGTCCCCAGATCACCCCGTCACGCACGTGGCACGCCGCGCAGGTCACCGCCTCCCGCTGGAGCCTGGCATCGTACTGCGGGTTCGGCACCTGCACGGCCCGTTCAACCCGACCGCGAGGAATGTCACGGATCAGCGTCGGCTGCTGATTCTCCAGCGGCGTATGGCAGTTCAAACAGACCCAGATGTTGTCGTCTCTCTTCCAGTAGGCTTGAAAGAACGGATCCTCATAGGCATAGGCGTGAATGCTGGATTTCCACTCCTCGTAGATCTCCTGATGGCACTGCCCGCAAGACTCGGCGCTCAGGCTCTCGATTCCCTCGGGGACGGCCTGGTACGGAATGGGCCGCGCATAATCTTCGCGCAGCCCAAAGATCACGACGGGCTTGATCTCCGTGTAATAGACGTACACGAGCGCGGCGGCGAACAGCCCACCAATGAGGACCTTGGTCAGGCGGCTCATGCGGCCAAGAGCCCCAACACGTGTTGCTCCACCGAAGCGGACAGCGCCTTGAGGTTGTACCCCCCCTCCAGACAGGAGAGCAGCCTCCCGCGGCAATGACGCCGGGCGATGTCCGCAACCATTCCCGTCAGGTCGCGGTATCCCTGCTCCGTCAGCCCCATGCTGGCCAGGGGATCGTCCCGGTGGGCGTCGAAGCCGGCCGAGACGATGACGAGCTCGGGCTGATAGGCCTCGGCGGCCGGCAGAAGTACTCGTTCAAACACTTTGCGGTATTCTTCATCGCCCTCACCCGGGGACATCGGCACATTGATCGTCGTCCCCTCCCCCTTCCCCCGTCCCCTCTCGTCGGGGCGGCCGGTACCGGGGTAATGAGGGTACTGGTGGGTGCTGAAAAAGAGCACGCTGGGGTCCTCGTAAAAGGTGTGTTGGGTGCCGTTGCCGTGGTGGACATCCCAATCGACGATCAGCACGCGCTGAATACTGTGTTGACGCTGAGCATATCGGGCGGCAATGGCCACGTTGTTGAAGAGGCAGAACCCCATGGCCCGATCGTGCTCCGCATGGTGCCCCGGGGGCCTGACCGCGCAAAAGGCATTGTTCACCACCCCTTCGAAGATGGCTCGCACCGCCCCCGCGGCGGCCCCAGCCGCCAGGTAGGCAGCGGGAAGTGAGCCCGGGGACATGCACGTGTCCGCATCCAGAGAGACCCGACCGCTCTGTGGCGCATGGCGCTTCAGCGTCCCGACGTAGGCGGCCTCGTGCACCTCCAAGATCCACGGCTCCTCCGCCGGGGTCGGCTCGATCGGGGTCAAACGCTCCATCACGCCGGTATTGCCCAGGTGGGACACAATCGCCTGCAGCCGGCTGGGTGACTCGGGGTGGCCGTAACCCATGTCATGCTTCAGAAAGTCGGGATGGTAGACAAAGCCCGTTTTAGCCATGGTCTCTCAGATCGTAAGTGGGTAAGTCGGTAACTGGGTAATTGCGGCAGAGGGTTATGCTTCCGCTGCCACCATCCGAATGACCCAGTTACCCAATTACCCGTGTACCTCCGCCGAGTTGCGCATCGTAACATGTTGGAAACGCGATAGACAACGAGCACGCCAGCGTGTTAAAAACCGCGACAAAGGAGTTCCCTCCATGCCCAATGCCCGGATAGAGCCGCTGAAAAAGGTGCTCGCGATAGACCCGAACGACGACGTCGCGTGGTTCGGCCTGGGCAAGGCCCATATGGAGGATTCGAGCTGGGAGGAAGGGGCGCAGGCGCTCGAGCGATGCATCACCGTGAAGCCGAGCTATTCCGCCGCGTACCTCGCCCTGGCACAATGTCTCCAGCAGCTTGGTCGCCCTGATGAATGCCGACGCTGGTGCGACCAGGGCATTGAAGTCTCGACGAAGAACGGGGACCACATGGTGACCAAAAACCTCACGGCACTCAAGGACGGTCTCGGCTGAATCCTCCTGGCTGGAGCGTTCCAGCCCTCTCCCCCGCTGGTCTTATTCCGCCATTCACGCAAACCCTGCCCCGGCAAGCTTGAAGCCGGGGGCGGGAATCCATCTTTTCTCCCACCGAAATGCATGATGGAGCCCCGACAACAGCTGGGGGGATCACAGAGGGAGGCTTGACCCGGCTTACAGAAGTCGCCTGAGTCCGGCGGCCTCGTCATCGGCCAGGGGATGCCTCGCCGTTGGGTTGACGATCAACATCCGGACACGGGGGTAAGCCGCCTGTTGCTTGGACCGCTCCACGATGTGGACGTTGGCCAGTCGCAGCGTCGACCGGGCGGGCAAGGGATCGATATCCCAAAGCGTCACCAGGACCGCGCTCAATCCTGGCAGGCGGGCCAACAACAGGGTGAGTGCGGCCGCCGCTTGCTTGAGATCGATGGTCCATCGCTGCCCCCGGCGGAAGTCGCGCTCGGCCGGGTCGGGGTGGGGGACGGAGGCGGCCAGCACCACGGGGGCTGCATATTGCGAGAGCTGAGCAGCCTTCTGGCTGATGCGGGCCGAAAGGCGGGAGAGCAGGACCTCGTGCTCGGCCTCCGACTCGTCCGCCTCCAGTCTCCGCTGGCGGGCATGGAAAGGAGGCGGCGGCCGCCTGAACGAGCCCACCAGGGCCGTGACCTCCACGTACACGCAGCCTGCGCCCATGCGGCAGGCGAGGTCCGCTGATTTCGCGTGGGACTCGCCCAGGATTTCCACCCGAAAGCCGGTCCTGATGAGCAGGGTTGCGAGCTCCAGCTCGGCCAAGGCCGATTCGCGAGCCCCACGATCCTCGCCCGTCATGCGGCCGACCAGCCTCAGGAGCCTGGTCCGGCTCGCCTTGGTCGGACAGAGGCTCCGCAGGAGAGCCCACTGGGCCGCCTGCTGGCGGTTCCACTGCCGCCGTCGCTCGAGCCGTTCACGGTTCTTCCACCGCCAGAGCGCCCGGCGTTGAGCCTCGGCTTGCAGAGGGCTCCGCTGCTTTCGCCCCCGAAATCGTGCCACGGAGGGTCTCCCTCGAACGGACGCCTAGTCTCCGGAATCTTGGAGCAGCTCCGGACGCTCCCGCGCAATCTGCTCATACATCTGGTCCAGCCACCGGCCGGCACAGCCGAGCACCTCGCGCACGAGAGGTTCCGGGTGGCCCGTCTTGCGCATCGTCCACTGGCAGACGTACTCGAGGAGGGTCTCGCGGTCGTAGGTGCGTGACAGGGAGGAGGCCAGGTTCGTCAATTCGGTGAACCCAATACCGAGGATTTCGGCGACCATGTCGCGGCCATAGGAAGTGCTGGCCGTGACATACAGCACCGCACGGTTGACCTCTTGATCGGTCATGGCCTTCCCCCTTGCTTTCGTTGGGTGTGCGATTTTAGCACCTTTCGGCCCGGTCCCTACTCAATCGGGCCCAGTTTCCCCCTCATCGCCGGCCTCCATTTACTCTGAAAAATCAGCATAACACTTTGAAAACATTTGACAATTAAAAATATTCCTTTCTGGCTTGCTCGCAGGGGCTGATGATATCATGAAGGCCTGACATTGGACCACCTCTGGAGCCCTAGCCATGCCGAGAACCATCCTCAAACGCCTCAGCAACGCCACATCAGCCAGCAAGACGTCGACGAAGGGAGATGTTCCAGACCGCTGGGACCTCACCGTCCTCCTGAAGGACCCCCTGCATGACCTGGACACCCTCTCCAAGCATCTCGATAGCCAGGTTTCGCGATTTGAGGCCTGGCGCGAGCGCCTCTCGCCCGGTATGGACGCCGAAGCCTTCCGGGAGATTCTGAACCTCAGCGAGGACATCGCCAGCACCTCGACGAAGCTCGGGGCCTATGCCTTTCTCTGGTTCTCGGAAGACACCAAGAACTCGCAGGCCAGGACGTTCAAAAACAAGGTGGAGGAGCGGCTGACCGCCCTTCACAATCGCATGCTGTTCTTCGACCTCTGGTGGCAAAAGGTCGACGAGGCGAACGCCGAGCGGCTCCTGGCAGCAGCCGCGGACCAGCGCTATCACCTCGAGTCGATCCGCCGATTCAAGCCCCACACCCTGTCGGAACCGGAAGAAAAAATCGTCAACATGAAGAATATCACCGGACGGCACGCGGTGAGAACCATGTACGAGGTCCTGACCAACGGCCTCACGTTCGACCTGAGGGTGAAGGGAAAGAAGAAAACGCTCACCCGCGAGGAGCTCGCACCCTACGTGAGGCACTCCGATCCGCGGATACGCGAGGCGGCGTACAAGGCCCTTCACGGGGTCTTCGGAGCCCACCATGATCTTGTGGGCGAGATGTACATGACCCTGGTGAACGACTGGAAAAGTGAAAACTTGGAGATGCGAAAGTTTGACTCCCCGATCGCAACGCGCAACCTCGCGAATGACGTCCCGGACGAAGCGATCCAGGCGCTCTTGTCAGTGTGCTCGAAAAATACGGGAGTCTTCCAGGACTATTTTCGTCTCAAGGGGCGCATCTGCAAGATACGAAACATGTCCCGGTACCACATTTATGCTCCGCATCATGCCGACCGCAAAAAATTCCGGTATCACGACGCGGTGAGGATGGTGCTTTCCGCCTACCGCTCATTTTCGCCACGTCTGGCCGACCTGGCGGATCAAGTGTTCACGGAACGCCACATCGACGCCGTGACGCAGCCGGGCAAGATGAGCGGGGCGTACTGCTACAGCGTGGTGCCGGGCTTTACGCCTTATGTCTTTCTCAACTACACCGGCGAGGCCCGGGACGTGGCCACACTGGCGCACGAGTTGGGTCATGCCGTGCACGGCATGATGGCAGCCCACCACTCCCTGTTCACGTTTCACGCCACCTTGCCCCTCGCTGAAACCGCGTCGGTCTTCGGTGAGCGGATCCTCTCGGACACCCTCATGGCACACGAGAGAAGCAAAGCCGTCAAGCAAGGGCTGCTCGTGGCGCAGCTCGACGACATCTACGCGACTGTGCTGCGTCAGGCCTATTTCGTGCTGTTCGAGCAACAAGCTCACGACATGGTCGCCCACGGCGCGACCGTCCGTGACCTGTCACAGACCTACCTAAGGAATTTGCGGCAGCAATTCGGCACCGCGGTCGCGGTGCCCGACGAGTTTCAGTGGGAATGGCTGTCGATTCCGCACATTTTTTCCAGCCCATTCTATTGTTACGCCTACAGCTTCGGCAACCTCCTCGTGCTGGCGCTCTACCAAATGTACAAGGAGCAAGGGGAAAGCTTCGTGCCGAAGTATCTGGACATGCTGGCCGCCGGAGGCTCGAAAAGCCCGGCTTCCATCCTGTCCGAGGTGGGCGTCGACATGCAGTCCCAGGCCTTCTGGCAGTCGGGCTTCGATACCATTCGCGAGATGGTCTCTGAGCTCGAACAGACGGTCTGACCGCCCTGCCCGAAGACGACGAGTCAGGCCACGAGCCCAGTCGCCCCTCCTGTCAGGCTCAGTGACGTCCCCCATGCTGTAACGTCATGGCCACCTCGGCCACGCGCCTTCCCAGCGCTTGCGCTTCCGCGAGCTCGCCGGCATCGATTCCGGGGCTGGCGCCCTCGCTCGTGGCGGAAGCACCGAAGGCCCCACCCCCGCTGACCACGATCATCTTGTTGCCCAGCATCGCGGCCAGAATGGTCAGCATCGTCATTTCTTTTCCTCCCGAGACTTGGCCTCCGGTCGTGAAAGCCGCGCCGACCTTGTCCTGCATCTTGAATTCCGGGAAGACTCCGAACTTCAATTGCCAGTCATCAAAAAACGTCTTCACGGGGCCGGCCATGTTCGACCAGTACACGGGAGAGCCGACAATGATCGCCTCCGAGGAGAACAAGTCCTCTGCGGTGACGTCCTCCACGCGCTTCAGGACCGCCACGGCCTTGTTGACGCTCTGCACTCCTTGGGTGACCCCGCGCGCCATCTTCTCCGTGTTGCCGCTCACGGAGTAATACGCCACAAGCACCTTGATGCCGGACTGTGGCTCGGCCGAGACCACCGGCTGGAACGCCAGCATCCAGACCACCGCACACAGGGCCACTCTGCAACAGGTTTTCCGCATCACCGGGCCTCCATTGGACAAAACAAAAAAGGCCGGCTCCCCCGAGCCGGCCTTTCCGCTTGATGCTGTCGAGCTCTTTCCCACATCGCTCCCGCCATTCGCTGACGTCACAGCGATGGCCGGGCCGGTCAGTACCTGACCGTTTCCTCGTCCATGTGCTCCTCAACCGAGATCTCGGTCAAGGTCCCGCGGTAATCGCACTTGTGGCATCGGATGCGGGCCTCCTCCAGCCAGCGCTCCTGCACGTACTTTTGCTGGCACCGCGGGCACGAAAAGACGCCCTTTTTGTACAAGACCTTGCGCTTCATTTTCATGGCCTTCTTCCCTTTCTCAAGAAGGATTACACGAGCGCCGTTAGGATGGCACAGCGCCCGCGGCGATTTCAACCCTTCGACTCGCCCGCTGGTGCGGGCTCGCTCAGGGCGAGCCCCGCGGGAGGCGAAGTCGCAAGGGCCTGCCCTGAGCGAGGCCCCGCAGGGGCCGAGTCGAAGGGCCGCGGCTTCTCTTGACAGGGAGCCGAGCGCGTCACTACGATCTCGTCATGCGTTCCAACACGCCTTGCCGTCGACCCTCCCGCGCCCGCCTCAGGTTGGCGATCGGCTTCATGGCCATCTGCCTTAGCAGCGCTGGGTTGGTTCCGACGAGAGCCGCGACGGCCGAGGAGATCCTCATTCCCGTGACCACTCCCGAGGGCGCGACGATCTGGGCCGAGCATGCCGACACCACTGAGAAGCGGGTGCGCGGGCTCATGTTTCGTACGAACCTGCCCAAGGATCGAGGGATGCTGTTCACCTTCGGCGAGCCGCAACACTGGACCATCTGGATGAAGAACACCTGGATCGCCCTGGACATCATTTGGCTCGACGTCCGAAAGCGAATCGTGCACATCGAGCCCGATGTGCCCCCCTGTCATCGCAACGACAACGGCTGTCCGCAATATCAGCCCATCAGAAAAGCGGTCTTCGTCCTGGAGGTCGCGGCCGGCGTGGCGGCCGATCTTCAGCTCAAGAAGGGCACGCAGCTTGCCTTTCCCATCGACCCTCCCCCTTATCTCCTTCGTTAATCGTTAACCCTGATCTAAAGCCAGTTTCTTGGTGGGAATGCTGCGCAACCGCGGGTGGCGCGGCGAACGGGCGCCCAGCCGCGCGCAGCGGAAGGGACGGGGTGCCCGTTGCTCCGCGGGATGCAACGGGCCAGGGATGGGTGGAGCGAGCACGGCTGGGCTGTTCGCCGCGACAGGACCCGCGGGACCCGCGCTCGACCCGACAAGGATTTTGGGATCAGGGTTAACGACTAACGACCCTACCGACCCTGCCAGGTGCGGACGCGACGTGCTGTGATCACGCCGTTGACGCGCTCGATCGCCTGAAGCACACGGGAGAGATGGTTGGTGTCCGTCACCTCGACGACGAAATCAAGCATGGCCTTTCGATCCTCACGCGTCGTGATTTCGGCGCGGCTGATGTTGGCCTCACACTGCGAAATGGAGGACGAGACATTGGCGAGCACCCCCGTCTTGTCGATGGCGAGGACGGAGACCTTGACGGCATGGGTCCCGCTGATCTCCCGATCCCAGTCGACCTCGACGAGTCGCTCCTTGTCATAGTCCAGAGCCTCCAGGTTGGGACACTCAAGGGAGTGTATGGTCAACCCGCGGCCACGGGTGATATAGCCGATGATCCGGTCGCCGGGCACCGGGTTGCAGCAACGCGACAACTGCATGAGGAGGTCGCGCCCGCCCTTCACCTTGACACCCCGCTCCTCCGCCGGCGCCGATGCGGCTTTGGCCGGAGGTGGCTCCTCGACACGAGCCGGCTCTTCCTTCCGCGGCACGGGTGGGACGAGACCGTGGATGACGTCCGTCGTTGGAAGTCGGCCATACCCGACCGCCGCGCTCATCTCATCGGCGGAATCGTATC
>JBFGRM010000087.1:0-9396 GCA_041563675.1 Nitrospiraceae bacterium
CCTGGGGCATGCTCTTGTTGGTGACGTTTAACTTTTACATGGCGCGGGCCCAGCACGTTCGCCCCTGGCCCATCGTTGCGGAACACGCGGCCATCGCGTTGTGTGTCATCGTGCTGGCGCACATCGTCGGTGATTGGGTCCAAAGTACCTTCGGGTAACCCTCCTTCTTTACCTCTCACCTATGGGGGGCCTCGGGCTCAAACGTCCCCGGCGCACGGGCCTCCTGTAGCGTTTGGCATCAACCCTCCCCTTGGGCCCTGGTCTGAAACGCCTCAGCGCGACGCATGGGCGCGTGCCCTCTGACTCTAACTCCTTGTTTTTCGGCAACTCCGCAAGAATACAGCCTCCATAAGGTCGTGGCACTTCTTCTGCACATCTGCTAGCTGACGGAGCACAGGCTTGGCCGACCCTCGTGCGTGCAGGAGCATCATGACACGCGGAAAAAAACAATCCGGTACGGCAGGGAAACTCAAGCACGGGGCGATCACGGCAGGGGCTGGGCATGTCTGTGAGCGTTGCGGCCGGCTGATGGTTGATGTACTGGTCCCCACGCTGGTCGACGAAGGCGGTCCAAGGCACACCATGGGCTGGCGGTGTGCGGCGTGCGGGCACGTGATTGATGCCCACTCTCTTGGCCATCACCCGCACGGAGACCTCGGTGAAGAGGAGCAAAGGCGGTAACGCGTCAGGCCCATCGACTCGGCCCTTCAGCAGCAGGGTCTCGCTCAGGGCAAGCGCGAGGCGTAACGGTTCGGGGGAGAAGAAAAATCACCGACAAACTCAGACGATCAGGTCTCGCGGGAAATCAGAACCGGAGCTCTAAACTTTCTTTGTTTGAAGGAGGTCATGCTATGGCACTGCCAACACGTTGGGGTCGATTGGGAGACTTGGAAGACTTGCAGCAGCGGCTGTCGAGCTTGTTGGGACAGGCGCCGGTCCGAGGGGAGGGGGAGCGACGTGAAGCGCTCACGATGGCGGAATGGGCGCCTCTCGTGGACATCGTGGAAGACGAGAACGAATACCTGATCAAAGTCGAGGCCCCGGAGGTCCGGAAGGAGGACCTGAAACTGTCTGTTGACAACGGGGTCCTCACCATCACCGGCGAGCGCAAGTTTGAAAAGGAGGAAAAGGGGAAGCGGTACCATCGCGTGGAGCGAGCGTACGGGCATTTCAGCCGGAGCTTCACCCTGCCGGAAGACAGCGACCCGGGCCGAGTCAATGCACAGTACGAGGACGGCGTGCTGAAGGTTCACGTCGCCAAGACTGAGAAGACCAAGCCGCGGTCGATCGACATCAAAGTTCGCTAGAATGCACGGCTACTGAGCGGCTTCGCCTGAGAACGAGCGGGGGCGAGACGGTTCGGCACGTGTCCACACCATTGCGAAAGGGCTTTGCATGAGAGCGTTCATCGTCCTGACAGCCCTGTCACTCCTCGTGTTCGGCGGCTCCTGGGTCCAAGCCCAGAGCGAGCGCGGGGACGCCGAGAACGGGCGGCTTCTCTATACTCAACATTGCTCGCGTTGCCACGGTGAGACGCTGGAAGGAAACGGAGAGGATGCGCGACACCTGATCGTCCCCCCCGCGAATCTGCTTTCGCCTGACGTTCGTGCCAAGACGGATTGGGAGCTTCTCATCCCGATCTATCACGGTGTCATGTTTACCCCCATGCACGGGTGGCGGGGCCGCATGACCTATGAGCAGATCCGGGATATCTTGTCGTATATTCGAACGGTGGCGCCGTTCGATGCTGTCGGCTGAAGCAGAAGGAATCCCCCTCTCGCCGCCGGCACGTAGGATGGCAGGCGCTGCCTGGTGTCTTGCGTGGGGGCTGGGCCTGTGCATGTGCTTCCTGCTGACGCCTGCGTCCAGATCTTACGCGGACAGCCCGCCTCCGGAAACTGCAGACATCGAGGTTTTTGCGAGTCCGCGCTGTCCTCACTGTCACGCCGCAAAGCTCTTCCTCAAGCAGCTCCAGCTGGAACGCCCTGATCTCATCATCCAGCTCCGCAATGTGGATGAAGAGCCGGAGGCGCTCGAGCGTCTTCGCGAGCTGTCCGCCCGCTTCGGCTATCAGACGATCGGGGTGCCCACCTTCCACCTTCGCGGTGAACTGATCGTCGGCTTCATCGGACCGGACTCGACGGGAGCGCGCATCAAAAGCCTCCTGGGTCCACGCGCGCCGCCGGAGGCCGCGTGCCCTCCCGACCGGATTGATCCCTGCCGGCAAGACGGACGCCAGCCGCACACCTCCGAAGAGCAGGTCGAGACAAAGGTGTTCGGGCGGCTCGATGCGCGTCAGATCGGACTCCCGCTCTTCACGCTGGCCCTGGGGCTGCTCGACGGATTCAATCCCTGCGCCATGTGGGTCCTCCTGTTTCTGTTGTCCATTCTGGTAAACCTGCGCGATCGTGCTCGCATGGTCATGATTGCGGGCACCTTCGTGCTCGTGAGCGGATTCATCTACTTTGCGTTCATGGCCGCATGGCTCAACATCTTCCTGGTGATCGGGTTCTCACGAACCATTCAGGTGTTCCTTGGTGGTCTGGCGTTGGTGGTCGGCATTTTCAACATGAAGGACTTCCTGGCAGTCGTCGCGGGGCCCTCCCTCACGATCCCAGACTCGGCCAAGCCGGGCATCTATGCACGCATGCGGCGGATCATGCAGGCCGAGCATTTGGCCGGCGCGATGGTCGGCGTTGTGCTGCTGGCCGCGCTCGTGAACACGGTCGAGTTGCTGTGCACGGCCGGCTTCCCCGCTGTGTACACTCACATTCTGGCTGCACGCGAGCTTCCCTGGTGGTCCTATTACGGGTACCTGGGGCTCTACAATCTCGCCTACATCCTGGATGACGCCGTGATGGTCACGATCGCGGTCGTCACCCTGCAACACCGCAAGCTTCAGGAGCGAGCCGGACGCTGGCTCAAGCTGGCGAGCGGCCTGGTGATGCTCGCGCTGGGCGCCGTGCTCCTGGCAAAGCCGGAATGGCTCGTATCGTAGTTAAAAATTTGCATTGGGTAATTGGGCCAAGCGTGGCACAATCCAGCACATGACCTTCAGCCTCCAACGAGCCAATGACCTCTTCCTGACGGAATTTCATGGATGAGCAAGCGACAGGTGGGAGGCTCTCCTTCGAGGAGATCTTTTTCGGACTCTTGATCGCCCTCGCGGCGGGTGCCTTGATCGGGCTTGAGCGGGAGCAGTCCGGCGGACACCGGCGCGTGGGTGGGGTCCGCACGTTTCCGCTCATCGCCCTGACCGGCGCGCTGTCCGCTTTCTTCGCCCATACCATCGGCGTCGGTGTCGTCATCGGGGCCTTGGTCGTCGTCGGAGCCTTTCTCGCCGCCGCCTACTACCAGGAGGCCGTCAAGGACGGGTCTCCCGGCGCGACGACGGAGGTCGCCGCGCTCGTCACATTTTTACTCGGAGTCCTGGCGCTGCTCCCCGACCTCCCGCTCGCGACGGCGGAGCGCTATATTCTCATCGTCGCCTGTGCAGCGGTGGTGATGGCGCTCCTGTCCTTCAAGGAGCCCCTGCACCAGGCGGTCAAGCAAATCTCCGCCGACGACCTCTATGCGACCGCCAAGTTCGTCATCCTCGCATTGGTTCTCCTGCCCTTGCTTCCCAACCGCACGCTGGGCCCCTTTGAAGTGCTCAACCCGTTCAACATCGGTCTCATGGTGGTGTTGATTGCCGGCATCAGCTTCGTCGGATACATCGGTGCCCGCGTGATGAGCGAAGGGAAGAGCCTGGCGGCGACCGGCGTGCTCGGGGGCATGGTCTCTTCCACCGCCACGACCATCAGCCTGTCGACCCGCGCGCGGCAGGCAGCCGGCAGCGTGACGCCCGTGGCGGCGGCCATCCTGGCCGCATCGGGCACCATGTTCATCCGCATACTCATCGTCGTCGGGATCGTCGATCTGGCGCTCCTGCCCCCCCTGCTGCCTCCGCTTGGCGCGATGACTCTGGCAACCTACCTGATGGCGCTTTTCCTGCTCACCCGCGCGCGCTCCCAAACCAAGGCGATGGAGCCCGTGGCCTATCGCAACCCCTTTGAGTTACGCCTCGCGTTTCAATTTGGTGTCATTTATGCGGTGGTGATTTTCGTCACCAAAGCGGCACAGACTTTTTTCAGCGACACCGGGCTCTACGTCTCCAGCGTGCTGGCAGGTACGACCGATGTGGACGCGATCACGCTTTCCGTGACTACCTTCCACCGGGACGGGCTCGACCCGCGCATCGCCGTCATTGCCGTGACCCTCGCCGCCATGACCAACACGGCGGTCAAGGGTGGGCTCGCCGCCTGGTTCGGGCGAGAGGCGCTCGCGAAGCAGATCGCCCCGGGCCTGGGCGCCGCACTGCTGACGGGGGCGTTTGCACTGATTTTCATCTGGTAGGATAATCTTTCCATCCTCGGGCCTTCATCGGAGCTGGCCATGACCCATACCTGGTTCTCGACCCTCAGCGTCGGCAAGGGCACGTGCTATGCGCTCTTCGCCTATGACATCGGACTGGCGATCGACCTCAACGAAGCCGATCGTCGGATCGCCGCCTACACCGAGCGCGGGGGTATCAAGCCGAAGCGCCGCGCGCCGAACTATTTCGAATTTCGTCCTGCCCCCCTGCGCGTGACGCAACAAGCGGCCTCGCTTTCGTTCGGACCATACACCAGCAGTCCCAGCGTCGAACTCATGCTCTATGACTTCGGCGCCCTCTCGGTCTCCTACCGTATCCCCATCGAGGGTCTCCTGGACAACCTCCTTGACCTGAGCGAGCAGCTCTATGAGAACGAGCAGCTCCTTTTGGATTCTCGCAATCGTGTCGAGCAGCTCCTCCAGGCCATGCAGAAAGCTGTCGAACGGCCACACATCTCCCCGCATGTGGAAGATTACGTCATCTATCACGTCGAATCGTCCGAGGGCGCGACAGGCTTTCAAATTCTTCAAAGCCACGACCACGAGCTGGCTCAGATCCTGCGGTGCGAGCGCGGTCAACTGTCGGATCAGGAGGTGAAAGACGCGTCGTCACACCGAATTTCCTTCGGGCCCGACGACCTGGCGATCATCGACTGGAACGCGGCGCTCCTTTTTGGGTCGGGCATGGAGGACGTGAAGGCCGTCCTCGAGTTCGTGAACGTGGAGCTCTTGGAGATGCGGCACCTGGACAATCAATTGGACGCGGCGCTGGACCAGGCGTACGAGGCCTTGTCCAAGAAGCTGTGGAGTCGGTTGCGGTTGCCGGGGACTTTTGAGTCGGCATCAACGCGGATCGCACAACTCCAGGTCGACAGCGCGCTCTTGTTCGAGCGGGTGACCAACACCCACAAGCTGCTGGGAGACCAGTACCTCGCCCGCGTGTATCGTCTCGCCTCGCAGCGGTTTCACCTGGAGTCGTGGGATGGCAGTATCATGCGCAAGCTGCAGACCCTCGACAGCATCTACGGAAAAATGACGGACCGGGTTGCGACGAGGCGCCTCGAAGTGCTGGAATGGATTATCATCATTTTGATCGCTGTCTCCATCGTGATCGGCTTCGTGCCGGGCCTCTCGGGGCATTAGACCGAGGGATGAAGAGCTGACAGGAAACAAGCTGACACGCTGACAATTTTAGACATTGCTTGAAATCTTCTTATCCTGTCAGCCTGTTTCCTGCGAGCCTGTCAGCTGTTTGTTATGGCTGCCGTGAAACCACTGTACATCCCGCCTCCATCGCACGATCTTGCTGAATCCGGCACGTTGATTCTGCGTGACGGCACGACCGCCGCAATTCGACTCACCAATTCTGGCGATCGAGAGCGGCTGCGGATGTTCGTGGACCATCTGTCGGCTGAATCGAAACGACACCGGTTCTTCGCTGAGGGCACCCCGCCGGCCGAGCTCATCGACCAGTGGTGCACATCCTCCGCGCCCCGCTCCCAGTTGACATTGATTGTAACCCGCCTTCGCGCGGGACAGGAGCGCGTCATCGCCGCAGGCTCCTATTTTGCCCGCGATGAGACCACAGCCGAGGTGGCGATGGCCGTCGACGACGAGTTCCACGGCAAGGGGCTGGGCACTCTGTTGCTGGAGAGGCTGGCACTGCTGGCGATCCAACAGGGGTTCAGCCAGCTCTGCGCGGTCACCCACGTCGAGAACCTGCCGATGCGCGAGGTCTTTCGCGAATCGGGCTTCGAATGGGCGGAGACCGTCGAGGGGGGCAACCTGGAAGTCGAGATGTCCATTCTGCCCACCGAGCGCAGTGTCACGAGGGCCGAGGTGCGCGACCGCGTCGCCACCGCCGCCTCGCTGCGGCCGTTTTTTCAGCCCAGATCCGTGGCCGTTGTCGGGGCATCGCGGGATCCGTCGAGCATCGGGTACCGCGTCGTGGACGCGCTGGTCATGAACCGCTTTCAGGGGCCGGTCTATCCCGTCAACCCAAAGGCCACGGTGGTGGGATCCATTCCGGCCTATCCATCGGTCGGCATACTTCCCTCCCCGGTCGATCTGGCGATCGTCGCTGTCCCCCGGGATGCCGTCCTAGGGGTCGTCGATGAATGCGCGGAGCGCGGAGTCCGCGCGCTGGTCGTGATCACGTCCGGCTTCGCCGAAATCGGCGCCCAGGGACGTGACCTGCAGGATCGGTTGGTTGAAAAGGTGCGCGGCTACGGCATGCGTCTCGTCGGTCCCAATTGCATGGGATTGCTCAACACCGACCCACAGGTACGATTGAACGCGTCCTTCGCGCAGGTCTTTCCCCCCGCCGGCCGCGTCGCCATGCTGTCTCAAAGCGGCGCCCTCGGCTTGGCGATCCTGCGTGGCGCGCGCCATCTGCACCTTGGGCTCTCAACCTTCGTCAGCGTCGGCAACAAAGCCGATGTGTCCGGCAACGATCTGCTGCAATATTGGGAGGAGGACCCCGGAACCGATGTGATTCTGCTGTATCTTGAGTCCTTCGGAAACCCGCGCCGCTTTGCGCGTATCGCCCGCCGCGTCAGCCGGCACAAGCCGATCGTGGCGGTCAAGGGCGGACGGACGACGGCGGGTCATCGGGCGGCGGGATCTCATACGGCGGCGCTGGCGGCCAGCGACGTCGGGGTCGAGGCTTTGTTCCGGCAGACAGGCATCATTCGCGCGGAGACGCTTGACGACATGTTCGCGCTGGCCGCGGCGCTGGGCAGCCAGCCCCTGCCGTCCGGACGCCGCGTCGCCATCCTGACGAATGCCGGCGGCCCCGCGATTCTGTGCGCCGACAGCTGTGAATCTGCGGGCCTCACCGTGGGCGAGCTATCGGATGATACCGCAGCACGGCTGCGGACCTTCCTGCCGCCGGCGGCCAGCGTGCGCAATCCCGTGGACTTGATCGCCTCAGCCGGTCCGGCGGACTACGAGCAGGCGATCGAGACGGTACTTCCCGCGGCGGAGGTTGACGCGCTCATCCTGGTTTATATCCCGGTCGACATGACAGGCATGCAGGAGATCGCGGACGCCATGCAGCGGGGCATTCGAGCCGCCCGCGCCAAGGGCGGCGAGGGGAAGCCGGTACTGCTCTGCTGGATGGCGGAGGAACGTGAGCACCGCCCGCTCGAACTGGAGCACGAGACCGTGCCGTCTTATCCGTCACCGGAGAGAACGGCACAGGTGATGGGAAAGATCGCGTCCTATGCGGAGTGGCGTCGCCAGCCGATCGGCATGATTCCGGATTTCCCCGATGTCGATCCGGCGCCCGCACGGGAGATCTGCCGACGTGGCTTGCTGGAACCCGGGGCCGGGTGGCTCTCCCACGAGGACGTGCGTGACGTCCTCGAGTCCAGCGGCCTTCCCCTGCCGCCCGGGGGAGCCGCAAAGACCTCCGATGAGGCGGCGTCCCTCGCCGCGAAGATCGGCTTTCCCGTGGCTGTAAAATTGGCATCCCGACGTTTTGTGCACAAGACCGAGGTCGGTGCCGTCCGGTTGCAGTTGCAGGACGAGGGCGCCGTCCGCGACGCGTTCGAGCACATCCGCTCCCGTCTCGCTGAGCTCAAGGCAATTGATGCGATGGACGGTGTTGTCGTGCAACCGATGGTCACACAGGGTGTCGAAGTGATGATCGGTGTCACGCACGACCCCCTGTTCGGCCCACTGATCGCCTTCGGTCTCGGTGGCATTCACGTGGAGATCCTCGGCGATGTCCGGTTCCGGGTGACACCGCTCACGGAGCGCGATGCAGCGGAGATGATCCAGGAAATCAAGGGGCACCGGTTGCTCGAGGGCTACCGAGGCCATCCGGCCGCTGACATCCCCGCCATCGAGACGATGCTTCTGCGCATTTCGCGCCTCGTCGAGGACGTGCCGGAGATCGCGGAGCTCGATCTCAACCCGATCTTCGCGCTGCCGCCTGGACAGGGCTGCCGCATTGTCGACGCGCGTATCCGCGTCGCCAGCACCCTGGGGAATACTTGATGCCCAGCCGATCGTCCTGCCGCCCTCTCGTTCCACGTTCCAGGTTTCAGGTTCCACGAAAGTATGAATAACTTCTACCCGTCGTCTCTTCGGTTAGGAGACGGTGTTCCCGTGGAACTTGAAACGTGGAACCTGGAACGACGCTTTCCAGTCTGGGACCTGGGTCGATTCGCTTGAGATGAACAGCGTGGCACGAATCGACTCATGTCTTGTAGTTGGGGCCGGCATGGCCGGACTTGCGGCCGCGCGGGCACTTGCCGATGCCGGTATGCGCGTCACGGTCGTGGAGAAAGGACGTGGTGTCGGGGGACGTGTCGCCACGCGCCGGATCGAGGATGCGGTCTTCGACCACGGCGCGCAGTTCTGCACCGTTCAGGACGAGCGCTTCGCGGAGCTGGTCGGTCGCTGGTGCACCCGTCAAGTCGCCCGTGAGTGGGCGCGCGGCTTCGATCCGCACGAGAAAAGCACCCAAGGCCGCCGTCCGACCTACTGCGGCTCGCAGGGCATGACCTCCCTCGCGAAGGAACTGGCGGAGTCTCTGGACATTCGTGTGAACAGCCGAGTCTCCGTGCTCGCGGTTGATGGCGCCGCATGGCAGATTCAAGCGGAGGGGGGCGTGACCCTCCGCGCGGACGCCGTGATCCTCACACCGCCCATTCCCCAGACGCTCGATTTGCTGGATGCCAGCCGTATTCGCCTGCAAGCGGACGTGCAGCGGGAGCTCGAACACGTCCAGTACGAACGGTGCATCGCGGTGTTGGTCCTGCTCGACGGCCCGAGCCAGATTCCACCGCCAGGCGGCGTGATGCTCGACGGGGAGCCCATCCAGTGGCTGGCCGACAACTACCTCAAGGGCATCTCGTCCCATCAGTCCTCTGTCACGATCCACGCCGGACCCGAGTTCAGTCGCGTGCACTGGCAGGACGACGACGAGCGCCTTGTGAAGACCTTGTGTGACGCCGCGGCGAGCTATCTTCACTC
>JBFGRM010000088.1:0-9267 GCA_041563675.1 Nitrospiraceae bacterium
CCATTCACGAGGGCAGGAAGCACCAGGTCAAGCGTATGCTGGACGCGGTCGGCCATCCGGTCATCAAGCTGACGAGGGTCCGCTTCGGCCCCCTTACGCTGGGCGACCTGCCGATCGGACAGTTTCGCTATCTAACGGATCGCGAGGCGAACGCGCTTAGGAAACTCGTTGCCAGAAGGACGAAAGCGACCGCGGAAGGGCGCGGGGCGCGTGGTGCGGGGCAAGGGGTGAAGACAGACAGACGAGAACCGCTGGCATCATAGTAGGCGAGTCACGCTCATGGTTTTTCTCGGTAGATTACTGCACTTCAAACGGCAGCCTCTGGACAGTGTCAGGTCCATTCTTGCCCCTAGCCACGAGCCCCTAGCCACGAGCCCGGTCCGAGGTGGCGAGTTATGAAACCTCGTACTCACACGTGCGGAGAGCTGACCAAGGCCCACGACGGCCAGACCGTCAGCCTGTGCGGATGGGTGCACCGTCGCCGTGATCATGGCAACGTGATCTTCATCGACTTGCGCGACCGATTCGGCGTCACGCAGATCGTGTTCAATCCCGAGTTTAACGCCCGGACCCACCAGCAGGCGCATGTCCTGAGAAGTGAATTCGTGGTGGCCGTCTCCGGGACGGTCAAGCGCCGGCCCGGGGGCTCCGAAAATCCAGATCTGCCCACGGGTGAGATCGAGGTGTTCGTCCACGAGGTGGACATTCTGAACGAGGCGCAGACACCGCCCTTCGTGATCGAGGACGAAACGGATGCCACCGAGGCCCTGCGCCTCAAGCACCGGTATCTCGACTTGCGTCGGCCGAGGATGCAGCACCTCCTCAGGCTTCGTCACAACGTCTTGCAGGAGATCCGCTCGTACCTGAATGGGCACGGCTTCCTCGAGGTCGAGACGCCGATGCTCACCAAGAGCACGCCGGAGGGCGCGCGTGACTACCTGGTCCCCAGCCGCGTGAACCCGGGCGCCTTCTTTGCGCTCCCGCAGTCCCCGCAATTGTTCAAGCAGATCCTCATGGTCGGCGGCTGCGACCGGTATTACCAGATCGCCCGCTGCTTCCGTGACGAGGACCTCCGGGCGGACCGGCAGCCGGAGTTCACGCAAATCGACGTGGAGCTCTCATTCGTCGAGACCGAGCAGGTGATGACGCTCATGGAGCAGCTGATCCTCCAGGTGTTCCGCTCTGCGGGCGTCAGCCTCCCTGCGCCGTTTCCACGCATGACCTACCACGAGGCGATGGGGAGGTATGGATCGGATCGACCGGATCTCCGTCTGGACCTCCCCCTCCATGACGTGACGGCCTTTGCCGCGGAATCCGGGTTCAGGGTCTTTCAGGAGACGGCGTCGAAGGGCGGTATCGTCAAGGCCCTGGTCGTGAAGGGCGGAGCGAGCATCGCGCGCAATCAGATCGACGGCCTCGTCGAGCTCACCAAGAGCTTCGGGGCCAAGGGGCTGGCCTGGGTCAAGGTCACCGCGGACCGTCAGCTCGACTCGACCATCGCCAAGTTCCTCGATGCCAAGCGGCTCCTGGCCGCCCTGCCGGACGCCGAGCCCAACGACCTCTTGCTGTTCGTGGCGGACAAGCCCGCCGTGACGCACGACGTGCTCGGGCGCCTGCGTCTTCACCTGGGCAAGCAGCTCGGGTTGATCGATGAGTCAGCCTGGCGGCCGCTGTGGGTGGTCGATTTCCCGCTCCTCGAACAGGACGAGCCAGCCCGCCGCTACGTGGCGGTGAACCACCCTTTCACGGCGCCACGTGAGGAAGATGTCGGTCTGCTGGACAGCAAACCGCTCGAGGTACGGGCCAAGGCGTACGACGTCGTCCTCAATGGCACAGAGCTGGGGGGTGGAAGCATCCGTATCCATCGGCGGGACTTGCAGGAGAAGGTCTTCGACCTCCTCGGCATCGGCAAGGAGGAGGCGCAGAGCCGCTTCGGCTTCCTCCTCGAGGCCCTCACCTTCGGCGCCCCGCCCCATGGCGGCATCGCCTTTGGGTTGGACCGCATCGTCATGCTCTTGGGCGGCGCCGACTCCCTGCGCGACGTCATCGCCTTCCCGAAAACTCAGAAGGCTCAGTGCCCCATGACCGAGGCACCCTCCCCCGTCGATCCCGCCCAGCTCAAGGACCTCCACATCAAGTTGGACAAGATCGAATAGCGGGGTCCCCTGGCGGTCCCCGATCCCTGTGCCTGGTGGGGCGAAGATGACGGACGCGGACTACATGCGCCTGGCCATTCAGGCAACCTGGCAAGGGCTGCAGAAAGGGGAGATGCCCTTCGGCGCGTGTCTCGTGAGGAGGGGCAAGGTCATCGCGGCCGTTCACAACAGCGCGCGGGCTGATCTGGATACCACGGCTCACGCGGAGATGGCGGCGATCCGAGAAGCGACTCGCCGCCTGAAGACGCTGGACCTTAGTGGCTCCATCGTCTACGCCACCTGTGAACCCTGTCCGATGTGCCTCAGCGCCTGCCTCTGGGCCAACATTGGGCGGGTCGTTTACGCATGCAGCATCGCAGACGCGGCACAGTTTGGCATCCGCCAAATACCCATTACGTCAGATCAGATGAAGCAGCTCAGCCGAAGCAAGATCGAATTGACCGGCGGTGTGCTCCGTGACGAAAGCCTCGAGCTCTTTCTGGCCTGGTCGCGCGGCGGAACGCGTCCGAGCGCCAAGAAACATTAAACCACCGTTTTGCAGAAAGGACATTCATGAAGATCGGGCTTGCCGGTCCCCGGCTCGGTGGGAAGAGCACCCTCTTTGCGGCCATTACCGGCCATGCACCCGACCCGGCGCGAGCGTCGGGGCAGGGCCCCGTGCCCGGCGTGGTGCCCGTCCAGGACCCTCGCCTCGATCATTTGACCTCGGTCTTCAAGCCGCGCAAGCATACGCCGGCCCAGCTCGAGGTGCTCGACTTCCCCGGGCTCGACCTGGGCGAGACGAGCGAGCACAAGAAGCGGATCATGGCGCAGTTGCGGGAAGTGGACGCGCTGATCCTGGTCTTTGCGGCCTACGCGGAGGGACAGACCCTCGAGCAGGCGGCGGAGAGCTACGACACCGTCAAGACGGAGTTCCTCTTCGCCGATCTCGAGATGATGGACAAGCGGATCGAGAAGCTCCGGGTCTCCGTCACCAAGGCGAGCAAGACGCAGGAGCAGGATCAGCGGGAGCTGGTCCTTCTCGAGCGGCTGAAGAAGGAAGCGGAGTCCCAGGAATCCCTGGCGGGCGCCGAGATGGATGCTACGGAGCAGAAGTTGGTGCGAAGCTTCGCGTTCCTCATCCAGAAACCACTACTCGTCGTGCTCAACGTGGCCGACCCACCCAAGGGCGCGCTTCCGGATGCGGTGAAGAAGCGCTGCCCGGACGCGATCCGCCTGTCCGCGAAATTGGAGCAGGAAATCGGCGAGCTTGCACCGGAGGAGCGGGGGGCGTTCTTGAAAGAGATGGAGCTCGAGGAAGCCGCCGCCCGGAAGCTGGTCCGCGAGGTCTACCGGCTATTGGGCCTGTGCTCCTTCTTCACCGTGGGCGAGGACGAATGTCGGGCCTGGACGATCCCGGTCGGGGAAAACGTCGTTATTGCGGCGGGGAAGATCCACTCCGACCTGGCGCGCGGCTTCATCCGGGCCGATGTCTACTCGTTCGACGACTTTCAGGCGCACGGGTCGGAAAAGGTCCTGCGCGCGAAGGGGTTGATCCGATCGGAAGGGAAAGACTACACCGTCAAGGACGGCGATATCGTCCACGTCCACTTCAACGTCTCGAAGCGCTAGCGGGGCGGTAATCTGTGTGGGGGGGGCAGGCCTGGCCTGGGCTCTCTCCTGTCCGGGCCCAGGGCGATCAACCCGAAGACAGTCCGTCACCGAGACACCCTCGGCTCACGGCTCCCGTAACGGCACGATTCCTTCCTCCAGCCAGCCGTATTCGCCCTCCATAATCCTCTGGGCCAGCTTGTAGACCACCCTGTCGGTGTTCCGGTTCCGCTTTCCCAGCGCGGGGGAGGAATAGGGGGAGAGCTGGGCCGCCATGTCGTGGCAGAAGTAATGGCACAGCTCCTGAATGCCGGGCTTGCTGCGCATCGGTTCCTGGGATGCATACCACAGGGTGGCCGTCATGCAGAAGAGCCAGAGGCTGTCATTGACCAAGTCTTGCAACAGAAGCTGCTTGTTGTGCAAGCCCTGCCGGTGGCGGACGGTCACGGCCAGCGTTGAACGGGTCAACCGCCTGGCCGAGGCCTCGATGAAGCGCACCCATCGAGCGTATTTCTTCCCGAACCGCGCAGAGGTTCGTCGAGCATTCAATGACGGCAGGCAGGCGCGAAGGGCCATGCGCGCGTAGTAGAGTGGGGCGCTGAGTTTCTTGGAGGGTGGCCCTTCCAGGAAGGCGAGGCCCTGCTCGATGTAGGGTGAGAGCGCCTCGCGCGCCATCCAGATGCGAAGGATCTCGCTTGTTCCCTCCCACACCAGATTGATGCGCGCGTCGCGGAGCATGCGCATGGCCGGAACGGCGAACTCGCCGTTCTTGCGCTGGGACTCGACCGTCATGAACCCGCGTCCCCCCCGGACCTGAAAAAGATCGTTGACGACGTCCCAGTACCACTCGCTGCCCACGATCTTCGCCGCCGCCGACTCCAGCCGCAGGTCCCCCTTCTTGTTCGCCCAGGACCCGCAGAGGGCCATCATCGCTTCGAGCGCCAGGGAGTAGGCGGCCGCGCGGCAGAGTTTCTGTCCCACCAGCGTGTGCTCGCCGATCGGCTTGTTCCACTGGACACGCGTCCCCGCCCACCAGCGCATCACGGACAGACACTGCTTCAATCCGCCCAGACAGGCCGCCGGGAGGGTGAGGCGACCGACCGTCAACGTGGCAAGCGCAATACGAAGCCCGTCCTCCTCGCTGCCCAAACGATCATCGACCGGGACGTGGACGTTGTGGAATGTCGGCGCCCCGTTGTAGATGCCCCGCACCCCCTCGAAACGCAGCCGCGTGACCGAGCACCCCGGCCGCCGGGGCTCGACGATGAACGCGCCGTATTTCCTGGGTGCCTGCGGATCTGTCAGCTCGCCCGGGTGGTCGACGATCCTCGCGATGACGACGAGCATCGAGGACAGAAATTCGCTGTCGGACTTGGCGGAGTTCGTAATGAAGAATTTTTCGCCCGTGAGGCGATAGGCGACCGTCCGCCCGTTTTCCTTCACGCGTTGGGCATAGGTTTCCACCTTGGCGATGTCGCACCCCACGGATTTTTCGGTCAGTGCAAACCCCGAGATCTCGCCCCGTGCGAGCCTCGGGAGATACTTGGCTTTCTGCTCTTCCGTGCCGAAGAGGCGCAACGGCTCGGGTACCCCGATCGATTGAGCCGCCGAGAGAAAGACGGTGAGCGAGGCGTCCAAGCTTCCGCAGAGGGTGGCGACCTGTTGGTACTCGAACTGGGTGAGCTCTTTGCCCCCAAATTGTCTGGGAATCTTCATCCCGAGCGCACCGAGCTCGGCGAGCCTGTTCAGGAGGGCCTCGGGCAGCTCACCCTCGCTGTCGACACGATCGGGATCGAGGGGGGTGATGGCCGCCTTGAATCTCGCGAGGAAGTCCAAGGCCGCGGGGCTCATCTCGGGGAGGGGCGCGGAGGTCAGAAGCTCCCACCTGACGTCCGCCTCGAAGAGGCCGGCGAGAAAGCCGGCGTAAGAAGCCTTGTCGCGTGCGGTCTCGGCGACCGCCACGGAACCGTGAAAGATGTTTTCTCTTGCCATGTTTTGGGAGCCTGCGCTTGCTCTCGCTCGCGTCATCGAAGGCTCTTTGAATACTCGCGTCTCTCGCGCCCGCTGTCAATTTGCCCCTTCGTAGCATCGTCCACCCCTGTTGGCTGGGCGCGGTTATGAGCGGGTTTAGACAAAAATTGTCACCAAGATCGGGGAGGACACTGAGCGACCCCACTCGATCGTATGGGTAGGCACGTCCTCCGCCTAGATGGCGTGTCGGATGCGTCGTGGTAGCATGCGTATTGAGAGAGAATCAGGCAGCAGGCTGAGCAAGGAGTGCCCATGCGCAAGGTCGTCATTGTCGACGGGTTTCGCACGCCCCTTTGCAAGGAGGGAACCGACTTTCGCGAGACCGACGCGGAGGTCCTCGGCGCCATGGTCGTTCGCGAAATGGCCACGCGCTGCCATCGGTGGAACCTCCCCCTTGAGACCATCGATTGCGTCCTGGGGAGCAACGTGGCGACGCCCACGCATGCGGTCAACCCGACGCGGGTGGCCGCGGTCACCGGCGGACTTCCCGCTGCGATTCCCGCGGATACGGTGGCAGGAAAGAATTGCGGCTCGGGCGTCACGGCGCTCTACTACGCGAGCTTGCGCATCAGGAGCGGCGACGCGGATACGGCGCTCGTCATCGGGATGGAAGCGATGAGCCGGATCCCGATCGCCTACCACCACGCCGCGGCTGACCTCCTTCTGCAGTTCGGGAAAGCCAAGACTGTCCGAGACCGCGCCCGCCGGTTCCTCGCCCTCCTCCCCAAGCTCCTCAACCTGAAAAAGTACCCGCCACGGATCGGTCTCGTGATGGGTCTGACGGATCCGATGTGCGACCTCATCATGGGATCAACGGCGGAAAATGTCGCCAAGGATCCTGCCTTCGGGATTACACGCGAGGAGCAGGATGCCTTTGCCGTCCGGTCGCACAGGAACGCGGCCGCGGCGTGGAGAAACGGGCTGTTTACGGACGAAGTGGTGCCCATGTACGTGCCCGAGCGAAGCCTGGCCGTCGAGCGTGACAACGGCATTCGCGAGGACGCCAGCCAGGAGACCTTCCGAGACCTGAAGCCGGTCTTCGATCGGCACCACGGCTCCGTGACCGCGGGAAATTCCTCCCAGGTGACGGATGCGGGCGCCGCCGTGCTCCTGATGGAGGAGAGTAAGGCCACATCGCTCGGATTGCCCATCCTGGGCTACATCGGGGACTACGCCGATTTCGGATTTGAGCCTGCCTGCATGGGCCTCGCGCCCGTCGGAGCCATTTCCCAGGTCCTTTCGAAGGCCCGTCTGGCGCTCAAGGATTTTTCGGTGATCGAGATCAATGAGGCCTTCGCCGCCGTCGTCCTGGGAATTCTCCGCATCCTCGACTCCTCCTCGCTGATGGAACACAAGTTCGGCCGCTACGGCCTGTCCGGGCGCCTCGGTGAGATTCCTCCTGCTGACCTCAACCCCCACGGCGGAGCCATCGCGCTCGGACATCCAGTGGGCGTGTCGGGTCTGCGGTTGGCCCTTACTTCCCTGTTCGAGCTGAAGCGACGCGACAGCGAACGGGCCCTCATCAGCGGCTGCGTCGGGGGCGGGCAGGGAGTGGCAATGGTGCTGGAGAGACGATGACGGATTACGAAGATCAGACGCCTTCCACGGAGACCGGCGCGAAACGCCGACACTTCAAAACCGTCGTGCTCGACGGCGGCATCCTGCTGACCGGCTTCGACTATTGCGGCAAGTCGGTCAACGTCCTGGACGCGGACAGCATCGCGGGCTGGCAGGAGGTCGTGCGGCAGGCCAAGGAAACGGAGGCGATCACGGGAGTGGTGCTCGTGAGTCTAAAGGAGCAGACCTTCTGCGCCGGAGCCAACTTGGAGCTCATCCACGACGCACAGGCTCGTCGGGCTTACGATGAGATCGGCCAGCTCGTCACGACGGTTCACCAGCTCTTCGACGACATGGCGTCCTCTTCGAAGCCCTTCGTGGCCGCTGTGGAGGGGGCCTGTGTCGGCGGAGGGCTCGAGCTGGCCCTCGCCTGTCACGCGCGCCTCGCGAGCACCCATTCGAAGACCTGCTTTGCGCTCCCCGAGGTGAGACTCGGCATCATTCCCGGCTTCGGCGGGACCCAGCGGCTCCCCCGCCTCATCGGCCTGCCCGCTGCCTTGGGAATGATCACGACGGGGAGGACCATTTATCCGCGGCAGGCCCTCAAGATGGGGCTCATCGATGGCATGGCGGCATCGGTGCCGGCTCGCGCCCGGACACTCGAAGCCGTTCAGAAGGAAGCCGTCGTGCAAGCCGCCATTGCCAAGGCTCGCGCGCTTTCCTCGGCTCCCGCGCGGCGGTCGCCCGGGGCAGGCCGGAGATTTTTCACCCTGCCTGGGATTCGAACGCTGGTCTGTCGCTATGCGCGCCGCCAAGTCGCCAAGCGTGTGCGAAACTTCTATCCGGCTCCACTCCGAGCCATCGATGCCGTTGAGCGCGGACTGCGTCGGGATGTTCTGATGGGGTCGCAGGAGATCGAAAAGCCCCTCCTGCTCCAGCAACTGGCCGGTCCGATTTCGGCACACCTGGTCGGACTCTACCTGACCGGCGAGACGCTCAAGCGAGCCTCAGGCAGCGGCGCGGTGGCGCCAGCGCGCGTCGGGGTCGTGGGGGCCGGATTGATGGGGTCACAGATCGCCGGGCAGCTCGCCGAGAAGGGATCCGCGGTCATTCTTCGAGATGTGTCCGCACACATCCTCGCGAAGGCGATGGGCAAGATTCACCAGGCGCAAAGCGCGCAGTTGCGAAAGCGAGTGATCCGGCCGTCCGACCTGCGCTACCGCATGATGCGGATTGCCCCGACCCTCCGTCTTCAGGACCTGAGCGGAGCTCCCCTGATCGTGGAAGCCGTCTCGGAGAAACTGGATGTCAAGCGGGCGGTCCTCGCGGAGCTTGAAGCGGTGGTCCGCCCTGATGCCATCTTTGCCACGAATACGTCCTCCTATACGCTGGAGGAGATCACCGAGAACGCGGTCCATCGGGAACGCTGCGTGGGGCTTCATTTCTTCAATCCTGTGGCCAAGATGCAGTTGGTCGAGGTCGTTCGCGCGGCCTTCACGTCCGAGGCCGCGATCGCGCAGGCCGTGGGTCTGGCCAAGCGGCTCGGCAAGTTTCCACTCGTCGTACGCGATGGCCCCGGGTTCCTGGTGAACCGGATTTTGGTCCGATACCTCGCCGAGGCGGTGATTCTCGTCAGCGAGGGCGTCTCCATCAAAAGAGTCGATGCCGTCGCCAAGCACTTCGGGATGGCGGTGGACAGCGGGCGCCCCATGGGGCCCCTGGAGCTCCTCGACCTGATCGGCCTTCCCGTTGCCCTGCACGTGCTGACCTCCATCGCCGTCCTCGGTCCCAGGATTGAGTCTCGCGAGGTTCTCCTCCAGAGCCTGCTTCCGCAAGGGAAGCCGCCCATGACGTTCTGGAAGAAGGGCAAGGAGAATCCCCAGGCGGTCAAAGCGATCGCCGCTTACCGGCGGGCGTTCGGCCAGGGGCAGGG
>JBFGRM010000089.1:0-9243 GCA_041563675.1 Nitrospiraceae bacterium
GTCCAGAAGAAATTCCGCGCGCTGGAATTGATCGGGTAATTGCTGCTTGATCGTCTGTTCGATCACACGGGGACCGGCGAATCCGATCAGGGCCTTGGGCTCTGCGATGATCACATCCCCCAACATAGCGATGCTGGCCGTCACGCCACCGAAGGTGGGGTCGGCGAGGATGGTGATGAAGGGCAGCCCCGCCTCATTCATCTTGGCGGCCGATGCCGCGGTTCGAGCCATTTGCATCAGCGAAAGAATGCCCTCCTGCATTCTCGCTCCGCCGGAGGTCGTCACGAGGACGACGGGAAGCTTCGCTGAAAACGCCCGCTCCACGGCACGACAAAATTTCTCGCCCACCACGGAGCCCATGCTGCCCCCCATGAATCCGAAATCGAACACGCAGAGTGCGATCCGGCGTTCCTGCACTCGAGCCTCACCCGTGGCCAGGGCGTCCTTGCGGCCCGCTTTCTCCTGCTGTGCTTTCAGCCTCTCGGAATAGGGCCGCGAGTCCACGAAGCGCAATGGATCCAGCGGTTCGATCTCGGCATCCCATTCCTTGTAGGACCCGCGATCGACGAGGAGGGCGATCCGCTCGTTGACCGAAATGGGAAAGTGGTAGTCGCATTTCGGGCAGACCTTGTGATTGCGTTCGACCTGCTTCCGATACACGATCTCCCGGCAATGGTTGCACTTGAGCCACAGCCCCTCCGACGTCTTGTGTCGCTTGGCCGTCGCCGACTTGGAGGACTTTTCTTTCTTGAACCACGCCATCTAGACGGTGATCTCCTGACCTTCCTCCAGCACCGTGAGCGCCGGAATTGGAAGGGTCGCCAGCTCTCGCGTCAACGTGTCACGATAGCGGGGCTTGAGATGGTACGCGTAGGCCCTGACCTCGGGCCGCCCTATTTTCTCGAACTCCCGGTGCAACAGGGCCGGCGTCAGGTGCTTGCTGACCCTGGCGACGTCCGCCATCGCATTGGGGAAGGACGCCTCGATAAACGCGGCCTTGAGCGTCCGCACGCGACCCGCGGCCTTCCACAGCTCGTCGGTGCTGTAGGTGTCGCCGCTGCACACAATCGCCGACTGGCCGTCATCAATGATGAAGCCGAGCGTGGGCACCTGATGGTTCACCGGGATCCCGGTGACCCGCAGGTCCCCGCAGGAGACCGTCGCCCCGGGCTCAACGGCCTGAAGACGAAACACCGGATGATCGGGGCTGGGGAGCTGCATGAAGTCGGGATAGACCTCCCCGTTGAAGATGTGCGATTGAAGCCCTTTGAGCACATCAGCCAGGCTCACGATGGTGACAGGACGCGCATCATGATCGAACCATGAATCGGCCAGTGTCGGAAGCCCCTGGATATGATCAAAATGCAGGTGAGAGACGAGCACATGACGCAGGCGCCGTTGCTCGCCCAGGCTGAGGACGCTGCCGACCGTTCCGGCGTCCACCAGCACGGTCTCGTTGATCAGAAAGGCGCAGGCCCGGCATTCGTGACCACGCTTTTCATCCTTGATCAGATGATCGGAGCCGTGGCAGCCTAATATCCGAATTCTCACGACGATCTCTTGCACCTGTCGACCCGCGCGCCATCCCGGGAAATCGACGTCTGGCGCCGGAACTTCACAACATAGCACAGCCACCAACGCTTCGCACGAACAATCTCCCCAGGGCACGCAGATTGGCAGACCGTTCCGACCCAAAGGTGGCCGTGCGCGCCGGCATCGCCCGAAGGCGGTCAACGCGCAGCGCTAAAAACGGGAGCCGTTCAACACAATATCGGTCATGATGAAGAGGCCTAGGCCAATGCTCCCGACACTCGCCAGCCCCTGGAGGGCCGTTTGGGCTTGCCGACCGAACGCGGGCGACATCACTAGCGGCACGCTGACGGCCAGCGCGATCACGATCATTCCAAGCACGGATCCCAATCCGAACGCCACCAGGTAAAGCGCGGCGCCACCGAATGAGACGACCGCGGAGGCCACGAGCAGCCCGAGCGCCGCTGTCCCCGCAAGACCGTGACACGCCCCCACCAGGAAAGGACGCACCGAGAGGCGCATCCAATGGTGGTGGTCATGATCATGGACGACCGACTCGTGATGCCGATGCAGGTGCCAATGCCGCCCCCCGTCATGCTCGTGGCCGTGCGCATGCCACCCGTCACGGCTCATCTTGAGGCCGAGCGAGAGACCCAACCCCACCAGCATCAGCCCAACGGCAAATTCAATTGCCTGCGCCACCGGCGGCGGAACCGTCACTCCGAGCCCGATGAGGACAAGTCCAGCTCCGACCACCGTCAGGCCGTGGCCCACTCCCCACGCGAGGCCGACGAGCCCGCCCTTTTTCAAACAGGGATCCCTGGACAGGATGGTCGTCACCGCGGCGAGGTGGTCGGCGTCCAATGCGTGGCGTGCGCCTATAAGAACGCCAAGAGAGAGGAAGGTGAGCGTGTCGAGGTCGGGCATGGATGAGAAGTGGACCGGTTGGTCGCTCCACCCTATCCCGTCAGATCGGCCGGATGTCGGAGGAACCGTGCCTCACCCGCCGCGGGCGTGCATTTCCAGGTGGGGGTCTTCGCGCAGGCGCTGGATCTCGATGTACTGCTGCCGCCCGCCGAGCTGCTCCAACTCCTTGCGCTCCTCGGCTCCGCGATCCTTTCGGGCTTGCCACACCGACGTGATCAGCGCCCTCAGCTCTTCGGGCGAGGCGCCTTCGCGCAGCGGCCGGCGCAAGTCCACCCCGCTCCGCGCGTAGAGACACAGGTACCACATGCCGTCGGCGGTCAGGCGACTGCGATCGCAGGACGAGCAGAACGGCGTCGTCGTCGATGGGATGATGCCGAAGGAGGTGCCATCCGGAAGCAGAAACCGCTGTGCCGGAGCCGAGCTGAATTCCACGATCGGCTCGACGCGACCGTAGTGAGCGCCTAGCTGTCGCAGGATCTCGGCGCGGGACAAGACCTGCGCGAGGGACCAGTCGTTGGCACCCCCGACATCCATGTATTCAATGAAGCGAACTTCCGCGCCTACTTGCTTGCCGTATTCGATGAGGTCGATGAGCTCATCGTCGTTGAAGCCCCGGATGGCCACGGTATCGAGCTTGAGCCCCTGAACGCCCAGCCGGCGCACCGCTTCGATTCCTTCGAAGACCTTCGCATGCGTGTCGCGACGGGTCAGCGCCCGGAAGCGATCAGGCTTCAGGCTGTCCAGGCTCACCGTGAATCGGTGCAGTCCCGCTTCGAAGAGCGAGTCCGCCTGGTCTGCAAGCAAGATCCCATTCGTCGTCAGGGCCAGATCCTTGATGGCCTCATTCTCCCGTAGCATGGCGATGAAGGCGGGGACATCACGGCGCAGCAGCGGCTCGCCCCCCGTCAACCGCACCTTGTCGACGCCCAGGTCGGTGAAGACCCTGGTCAGCGCCGCCATCTCCTCGAAGGTCAGAATGTTTTCCCGCGGGAGCCAGGCGTACTCCTCTTCGGGCATGCAGTACTTGCAGCGCAGGTTACAGCGGTCGGTCACCGAAAGGCGCAGGCTCTTCAGCGGCCGCCCCAGCGTGTCTTTGATGTCGTCCGTGCCGGGCTGCGGGGCGTTGGCGCTCATGGGTGCTCCTCGACCCAGACCTCCCCTTCGGGTGTCTGCTCGCGCTTCCAGATGGGGGTGATCTGCTTGAGCTCGTCGATCGTCCACTTGCACGCTTGGAACGCATCCGCGCGATGCTCGGCCCCCGCGATGATCAGCACGATGTTCTCACCAATCTCGATCTCGCCGTGCCGGTGGACGATGAGCACCTCGATCACGTCGTATTCGCGAAGAGCCCGCTCGCGGATCTCTCGAAGCTTCTTCTGGGCCATCCCTTCGTAGTGCTCGAAGGTGATCCCGCTCACGTCCCGCCCCTTCGAGCGATCGCGCGCGGTCCCGAGGAACACCGCGATCCCTCCGATCCTGGTGGATCGGCTCCGGACCCGGTCGAGTTCGGCGTCGATCGAGAAATTCTCGCGTTGCACACGCGCCATCATCGTGTCGTCTACTGTCTTGGCGTCCATGTTCGTCCCACCCGCAAATGGAGGCAACAACGCCACCTCGTCCTGTGGCTGAAGCTCCGTGTCGTCATGTGCGATCTCCTGGTTGACCGAGACCAGCACCTTTTTCTTCAAGATCAATTCGCTTAATTCCGGATGCAGCCTGCCAAGCGCAGCCACCAGATCCTTGACGCGGGCCTTCCCGTCGACGGCCACGGCCAACTCGGGCTGGTTGTCGGCCAGGGTCTTGGTCAACCCGAACAGTTTGACGCTGACGTGCACGGTTCAGGTCCCCTTACGATTCGAGGCCTCAGGGACGCACATAGGTCCCGGACTTGCCGCCCGATTTCGACACCAGCGCGATGTCACCGAAGTTCATTCCCTTGTCGATGGCCTTGCACATGTCATAGATGGTGAGCGCGGCGACCGAGACCGCGGTCATGGCCTCCATCTCCACACCCGTCGGGCCGGTGGTTTTGGCCGTCGCCCTGATGGTGATGGAGCAGCGCCCCTCCGTGTCCGGCTGGGGTTCCTCTTTGAAATCGATATCGACGCTGGAGAGCAGCACGGGGTGGCACATGGGGATGAGGTCCGGCGTGCGCTTGGCCCCCATGACCCCCGCGACTTGCGCCACGGCCAGGACATCACCCTTGGCGATCGTGCCGCGACGGATTTGAGCCAGGGTCTCAGGTTGGAGATACACGCGGCCTTCGGCGACCGCCACGCGTTCCGTCGACGGCTTGGCCGAGACATCGACCATCTTGGCGCGTCCGGCCTCATTAAAGTGGGTGAATTCCGCCATTCTTCGCTCGGGGCCTGCATTCACCGGAAGAATGCGGGATTATAGGTGTCGCTCGAAACGGGAGTCAAGCGAGGCCCAGGCGAGGCTTCCTTGACTCCCCCCGACGCATCGAGGACAATGCGCCACCTCGACGTGGCACGTATGGCGGACCAGCTCATCATCGAACACCTTGAATTTCAAGGTCATTGCGGCGTGACGGAGTCGGAGCGTCTTGTTCCGCAACCGATCGCGGTGGACCTCATTGTTGACTACCCTGAGGAGGCCATGGAGGCGATCGCGGACCGCGACGACATCACCCACGCCGTTGATTACGCGACGATCGCGCAGCGTGCCATGGAGGTGGGCACGAGCCAGCCTTTCCACCTCCTCGAGACGCTCGCCGACCGCCTGACCCGGATGCTGTTCTCCGAGTTTGCCGTGGCGCGGGTCCAGCTCTGGGTCAGAAAAGTGGGTGCGGCGGTCAAGGGGGTGGAAGGATCCGTGGGGGTGAGGATCGACCGAAGCCAACCCGTCACCCTGTCCGGCTCGGAGCCGGCCGCCTTCTTGAAGGAGACCCTTCCGCTGCTGCCTCCGGGACGCGTGCTCGACCTGGCCTCGGGTTCCGGTCGCCATGCCTTGTACCTCGCACGTCAGGGGTTCCACGTTCACGCGATCGACCGGGACGCAGCGGCGCTCTCGACGCTCGCCGCCGAAGCCCGGCGACAGACGCTCGCCCACATCACGACACAGCAACTCGACCTGGAGGCGGATCCTCACCACCTCACGGACCTGGGGAACGAGGCGTATGACGTCATCGTGGTCTTCTTTTACCTGTACCGACCCATCGCTCCCCTCCTCCTCCGCGCCCTGAAGCCCGGCGGCGTGCTCGTCTACGAGACCTTTCTGATCGACAATCACCTCCGGCACAACCATCCCCGGCGCCGGGAGTTCTGCCTTGCGCACAACGAGCTGCTCACCCTCACCAGGGGCTTGCGGGTTTTGCGCTATGAGGAAGGGGGCCGGACGCGACAGGGAACGGACCCCGCAGTCTTCACAGCCCGCCTGGTCGCGCAGAAGGAAGGCCTCGATGGGTCGCCTTGATCTGCATTTGCACAGCACACACTCTGATGGCAGCCAGCCTCCCGCTGAGATCATCTCGATGGCGCACAAGGCCGACGTCCGGGCCCTCGCCATTACGGACCACGACATCCTGAGCGGGCTCCCCGAAGCGGTGGAGGCCGCCCGCCCGCTGGGCATTGAGGTGATCCCGGGCGTCGAGATCAGCTCTCGCTTCGACGATGACGAGCTCCACATCCTCGGGTACTACCTCGACCCCGCGGACGCCACCCTGCAGGGGCGCCTGGCGACCCTACGCGAGAGCCGGCATCGCCGGAATCCGCTGATCGTCGAGCGGCTCAGGGAGCTCGGGTTGTCGGTCACCTATGACGAGGTGCGGGAACTGGCGGGAACGGATGCGGTGGGACGTCCCCACATCGCGCGTCTCTTGATGCAGAAAGGCTACGTGCAGACGGCGAAGGAGGCCTTTGACCGGTACCTGGCTCGGGGCAAGGCGGCCTATGCGGCGCGTGAATTGCCGGAGCCGATCGAGGCGATCCAATGGATTGGCGACGCCGGCGGCGTCGCGGTTCTGGCCCATCCCCTGTGGGTCAAACGCACCGGCGATGCGCTACGCACGCTTTGTGAGAAGCTCAAGGACGCGGGATTGAGCGGGATCGAGGTCCATTACAGCACGCACACGCCACAGCAGACTTCGGTCTTCCTGAATCTGGCCAAGCAACTGGACCTGCTCGTGACCGGCGGGAGCGACTACCACGGCCTCACCAAGCCCGACATCGAGGTGGGCACGGGACGCGGCAACCTCAAGGTGCCGGAGCTGCTGCTGGAGCCGCTGCAGAGAGCGGCGGGGCGTTAGCGGCCCGATCAGAAAAAGGGGCCATTCCTCTTTTCCGAGCTGCGTCACACGCCTGATGTGATGCGCGGGGTTCGAAAAAGAGGAATGGCCCCTTTTTCCGCGGCGGCTGTTAATTTTCCGGCGCCTCGACGATGTGGTTCTCGAAGCGGGTGCAGCCTTCGGCAAGGAGGCGGTTGGTGAGCATCTCGCCCGGCCATTCGATGGGCAGATCGGCCGTGAAGACCCACACGTCCGGCGAGGTCCAGACCGGCCCGTGATCCTCGGCAAGGCCCGGATCGAAGAGATCGGTCCAGACAGGCATGTAGACGCCGTTCCCGCACTGGGTGTGCAAATGGACGATGGTCCGGCCGCGCACCTGTGAGTCGAGGTCACGCCAGACGGCCGCCGTCTCGTCCGCGAGGCGGTGCAGACGCACCGCGTTCTGGGCATCGAACATGGCATAGGCCGCATAGGTCGGCGCCTGCAGCGTCTGCGGCGCGTTCGCGAGCTCCTGGCACTGCGACACCAACCCGTCCATCAGCGCCTGCCGATCTTCCTCCTCCACCGATTCCGGCAAGGCCGGCTCGGCCATGCCCACGATCTGGAAAAACAGAAAGGCGGTCGATTCCACGGGCGGGTGAAGACGCGCGGCGATCGGCTGGGGACGCTGCGAGTCGGCGATGGTGGCCAGGTGATCGTGGAGTCGGTGGAGGGTCAGCAGGTCGAGCGTCGCGTCCGTCAGGAGGCGCGGCTCGACGGCGACGACCGCCCCCGCCGGGAGCTTGAGGTGCTGCCGCAAGAGGTCCGCCGTGGTGACGGGATCGATCTTGAGACCCAGCGGCATGTTCAGGTTCGCCTGGAGCGGAAGCTCCAACGCCCCCATGACGGCATAGGCCGGCTTGTCGTCCCCCTGCCCTTCCAGCATGATCGTGCAGGCGGCCTCGGCGAGGAGATCGAACAGCCATTCCGCCATCTCTTCGTCCAGGGCGGCGAGCACCGTGAGCAAATCCTGCTCCCGATCCTGCTCGAGAAACGCCTGCAGCGTATCGATCGCCGCATCGGCGTCGCCGTGATCATGCCGCCGCGCGTTGATCAAGTGAATCAGATCACGCGTCAACGGGTCCGGGCGATACCAGCTCGCCATGAGTGCCTCCCGGTGTCGTTAATTATGAATCGTGAATCGTCAACCATTGGGGAACGCATGGTTTCGTGTCGGACCTGGCGTCCAACGATTCGCGATTCGCGGTTAACGATGAACGAGTTTCATGTTGCCAGAGTTCAATGGCAGAGGCAAGCCCTCGGGAAGAACGTGACGCGTGACGACCTCTATCATTCTCCGATGATCTTGATCAAGACTCTCTTCCTGCGGCGCCCGTCGAACTCTCCGTAGAAAATCTGCTCCCACGGTCCGAAATCGAGCTTTCCCTGGGTAATCGCCACGAGCACCTCTCGACCCATGACCTGACGCTTGAGGTGGGCATCACCATTGTCTTCACCGGTGCCATGGTGGCGGTAGTCGCGGCCGAAAGGCGCGAGCCCTTCCAAGAACTCGTCGAAGTCCTGGATCAGACCGGATTCGTCGTCGTTGATATAGACGCTGGCGGTGATATGCATGGCGTTGACGAGCGCAATGCCCTCGGTGATCCCGCTCTTCTTCACGGCCGCCTCGACCTTCGGCGTGATGTTGATGTAGGCTCGTCTCGTCTTAGTCTCGAACGACAGCTCCTCGCGGTACGATCTCATCGTCGCCTCCCCGCTCACCCCGGATTCTTGCTCCGGCGTCGGCCCGGTTGCAAGCGCTTTTCCACCCCCCCGGGGGACGACCTGGCGCGGCACGTTGTCGACGGGGCATGGTATGAGCGAGCCAGTTGTCCTATAATAGAAGGTGGTCCTCGAGGCTCCGACCAAGCCGGCATCACTATGACACGTCTCAGTTTGCCATCCCCGCGGTTGTCGCCCAACGCCCTGACCGTGCTACGGCAGCGCTATCTGACCAAAAATAAGGCCGGCAGGCCGGTGGAGACTCCCACACAGCTGTTCTGGCGCGTGGCGGAGAACGTGGCCCGGGCCGAGGATTTGTACCCACGGGCGGCGCGCCAAGCCGGCCCCCGGCGGAGTGGCAAGGCGGAGGTGAAGGGCCAGGCAGCAAATTTTTACGACCTCATGCGCCGGCTCGAGTTCCTGCCGAATTCCCCCACCCTGATGAACGCGGGGCGTGACCTGCAGCAGCTTTCAGCCTGCTTCGTCCTGCCCGTCGAGGATTCTCTGGAGGGTATCTTCAGCGCGGTGGGACACCAAGCGCTCATCCATCAGTCAGGGGGCGGCACAGGGTTTGCCTTCGGCCATTTGAGACCCAAGAACGATCGCGTGGCCACGACCAGCGGCGTCGCGTCAGGCCCGGTGTCGTTCATGCGGATCTTCAACATGGCGACGGAGGTGATCAAGCAGGGCGGCACGCGCCGAGGCGCCAACATGGGGATCCTGCGCGTGAACCATCCTGACATCCTGGAGTTCATCAGCGTCAAGCAGGACCTGAAGGA
>JBFGRM010000090.1:0-9207 GCA_041563675.1 Nitrospiraceae bacterium
AACCAGATCCGGAGTTACTTGTTTGGCCACCATGCAGCAGGCTATTGACATGACGGTTCCCCGCGATCTGCACAAGCGGGCCGCGCAGCCGGGCGAACGCGCCAAGCTCCACTTGGCCTTGTTCATCTCCGGTCTCTCGGTCGGCGGGGTGCAGCGCTCGATGCTCACACTGGCGCACGGATTGGCGACCCGTGGACAGCGGGTCGACCTGGTGGTGCCGAAGGGAACCGGCTTTTTCGAGCCCACGGTGTCGCCTATGGTCCGCCTGGTCAATATTGAGCATTGGTGGATGCGCCTGCCGGTCATTGGATGGTGGAAACGAACACGCGCGCTCGTCAGCCCGCCGGCCCTGGCGCGTTACCTCTCGAGGGAGCGCCCCGACGTTCTGCTGTCCGCCTCGCACTACGTGAACCTGGCCGCCGTCTGGGGCCGCGCACTGGCGGGTACCGGCACACCGCTGGTGATCAGTCAGCGGACGCACCTGTCACGCGCGATCACGAATACGGATTTTCCGACGGGACGACGGCCGTTGCTGGGCGGGATGGCGCGGCGATTTTACCGGCGCGCCGACGCCATTCTCGCGGTCTCCGAGGGCGTCGCCGACGACCTTGCCGCGGTCGCCGCGCTGCCACGGCAGGCCATTCGAACGATCAGTAACCCGGTCGTCACGCCCGATCTGGCGAGCAGGGCCGCGGAGGCGGTGGACCATCCATGGTTTGTCGCCGGGGGGCCTCCAGTCATTCTGGGTGTCGGCCGATTGGCGGCGCAGAAGGACTTCGCGACGCTGATCCGGGCTTTTGCAAAGATCCGTGCGGGACGGCCTGCTCGACTCATGATGCTGGGAGAGGGACGAAAGCGCGGCGAGCTCGAGGCGCTGGCCGACACGCTGGGCGTCCGCAAGGATGTCGCGATGCCGGGATTCTCGGAGAACCCCTTCGCGTACATGGCGCGGGCGGCCGTCTTCGTCCTCTCCTCTGGCTATGAAGGACTGCCCGGCGTCCTGATCCAGGCGATGGCCTGCGGCTGCCCGGTGGTCAGTACCGACTGCCCGAGCGGACCGCGCGAGATCCTTCAGGATGGACGATACGGTCCGCTCGTTCCCGTCCACGACGACGAGGCGCTGGCCACGGCCATCGAGACCGTGCTGGACAAGCCACCCGATCGCGCCTGGTTGTCTGCGCGCGCTGCGGAGTACTCGGTTGACCGCGCAGTGGATCAGTACCTTGAGGTTCTCTATGAAGTCCATGCCCGGGGCGTTGACCAGCCCGCCACTCACGCCGGAGCTGCTGGTGGGGCCTGAGCACGAGGTGGTCTTCGTGAGGGAGCGGCATCTGCACACCCTCAACTCCCTTGAGCATCCGTTATGCGTCTACTCCTAACATTCGCCCTCACATATCCCTGGCGCAGCGCCCTCACACTGCTGGCCTTGCTGATCGCGGGCGTGATGGAAGGGGTTGGACTCTTGCTGCTCCTGCCGATGCTGAGCATTGCGACTGGAGACCAGAGTCCCGTGGACGACAACACCCTGGCCGGACTGGGGCACCTGCTCACGGAGACCCTGGCGAGCCTCGGGATCACTCCCTCGGTCGGATCCTTGCTCATTATTATCGTCGTGTGCCTCGTGTTGAAGGGTGCCCTGCTCCTGCTTGCCCGGACACAGATCGGGTACACCGTGGCCCATGTCGCGACGGACTTGCGTCTGGCCTTGCTGCGTGCGCTCCTGGCCGCGCGCTGGGAATATTACCTCCGGCAACCCGTCGGCAGCCTCGCCAACGCTGCGGGGACGGAGGCGATCCGCGCGTCGTACGGCTACCTCTACGGCGCTTCTACGGTGGCCGTGATGATCCAGGCGTGCATCTACGCGATCGTCGCCCTGCTGGTGTCCTGGGAAGCCGCCCTGGCGTCTCTCCTGGCTGGAGCGGTCGTGATCCTGGCGCTCAGCAAGCTGATGCGAAAAACCCAGCGTGCCGGCGCGCGACAAACTCAGTACCTGAAGTCTCTTTTAAGCCGCCTCACGGACAGTCTCCAGTCAGTCAAGCCGTTGAAGGCCATGGCGCGGGAAAGCCTCCTGGGACCGGTGCTCGAAGCAGACAACAACCGATTGAACCGTGCACTGCGGCGAGAGGTGGTCAGCATGGAGGCCCTCGCATCTTTGCAGGAGCCGATTCTTGCCGTGATTCTCGGTGTGGGGTTGTACGTCGCCCTCACGCAGTGGGGAATGCAGTTCAACGCGGTGATGGTCATGGTTTTGTTGCTCGCCCGCTTGCTGACAAACCTCACCAAGGTCCAACGGCAGTACCAGAGGATGCTGGCACAGGAGAGCGCCTTCTGGTCGTTGCAGGACGCCATTGATCGTGCGAGGCAGGATTGCGAGAGGACAGCCGGCGGCATTTCGCCGCGTTTCGAGCAAGCCCTGCGCTTTGAGAAGGTCAGCTTTGCCTACGACAACACCCATGTGCTGAGGAGAGCCTCTCTGACCATTCCGGCTGGCTCCTTTACCGCCATCGTGGGGCCGTCAGGAGTCGGGAAGAGCACCCTCGCGGATTTGATCACGGGTCTGCTGCGTCCACAGCAAGGGCAGATCTGGATCGATGACGTGCCTTTTGAGCAAATTGATCTCCTGCAGTGGCGGCAGTCGATCGGATACGTGCCCCAGGACACGTTTCTGCTGCATGACAGCGTCCTCCACAATGTCACACTGGGAGATCCTGCGCTCACCCAAGCCAACGCTGAAGCCGCGTTGCGCGCCGCGGGCGCCTGGGATTTCGTATCCGCCATGGCGGAAGGGATCCACACCTCAGTCGGAGAACGGGGGGCGGCGCTCTCCGGTGGCCAGCGCCAGCGGATCGCGATTGCGAGGGCCCTGGTCCACCAGCCACAACTGCTGATCCTCGACGAGGTCACCAGCGCGCTGGATCGGGACAGCGAAGCGGCCATCTGCCGGACCTTGCAACAACTCCGAGGGCGTCTGACCATTCTGGCCATCTCCCACCAACCAGCGCTGGTCGATGCGGCCGAAAGAGTGTATCGCCTTCAAAACGGAACGGCCGTATTGATCGTCGACGGAGGAACGTCCGTTGCGGCCTCGTCGGCATTACACGGCGAGACAAACCTCGCCTGAGGGTGAGGGGGAGTCGTTTACACACGATGTGCGGCATCACGGGATTCATAGAGAACGCCGTCCACCTCGGTGAGGCGCCCCTGCGGGACCGTGTCCGTCGCATGGCCGAAACGCTGCGGCATCGCGGGCCCGACGGGTCCGGCGAGTGGGTCGATCCACAAGCGGGCATCGCGCTGGGGCACCGTCGGCTGGCCATCATTGACCTGACGCCGGCTGGAGCCCAGCCCATGCGCTCCGCCTGTGGTCGATTCGTGATGACCTACAACGGCGAGGTCTACAACTTTCGGGAGCTCCGTCTCGAGCTCGAATCCATGGGGCATGAATTTCGAGGGCAGTCCGACACGGAGGTGGTGCTCGCCGCTTTCGCTGCATGGGGAATCGAGTCCGCTCTGCGACGCCTGAACGGCATGTTCGCCTTGGCGCTCTGGGACAAGCAGACCCGCACCTTGACCCTGGCGCGGGACCGTGTTGGCAAGAAGCCGTTGTACTATGGGTGGGGCGGACAGACGTTTCTATTCGGATCTGAGCTGAAGGCGTTACGCTCCCATCCGTCGTTCGTTCCCGAGCTCGACCTCGATGCGCTGGGGCTCTTCCTCCAGTATTCGTGGATTCCGGCTCCCTATTGCATCTACAAGCACCTTTACAAGCTCCTCCCTGGTACGTACCTGACCATCGCCCCGCAGTCTCAGCCCGGCGATGCGGCACCGAAGGCGTACTGGTCCGCCCATGACGTGGTGTCTTCCGGCGAACGCGCCCCGCTCGTGCGGTCCATTGATGAGGCGGCGGACATCCTCCATGCGTCGCTCACGCAAGCGGTGACGCGGCGCATGGTCGCGGACGTGCCGCTCGGAGCCTTGCTCTCGGGGGGTGTCGATTCTTCACTCGTGGTCGCGCTGATGCAGGGCGCGAGCCACCAGCCCGTCAAAACGTTCACGGTCGGATTTACAGAAGCTTCGTTCAACGAGGCTGACCACGCGCAAGCGGTGGCCCGCCACCTTGGCACGGACCACACGGAGCTGTACGTCACCCCTGAGGACGGTCTGAGGGTCATACCGGAGCTTCCGGCGATCTACGACGAGCCGTTCGCCGACCCGTCCCAGGTCCCGACTTGCCTCATCTCAGCGCTCACGCGACAGCATGTGACGGTCGCGCTCTCGGGGGATGGCGGCGACGAATTGTTCGCGGGATACAAGCGCTATCGCAGCTCTGACACCTACGGCCGTGTTCTTCGATGGTTCCCACAGCTGGTCAAAGAAGGGGCAGCCGCGCTCTTGCGTACGTTCGATTCGGCGCGATGGGCGTTGGCCGACGCACAGGTGGGCCTTGACCACGAGCAACGAGTCGAGTCGGCGCAGCCAGGGTCGTTTGAGAATCTCGAGCGCATTGCCAACCGGATGGTCGCGAAGGATCCGCAAGATCTCCTGGCCCGACACCACGCCCGATGCCGGACTCCCAGGGAATTCGTGCCGGCTGCGGCCCCCCTCTCGACCCTGCTCACGGATCCGTCGCGGAGGCCGTCTTTTTCAGACCCCGTGATCGGGATGCGATTCCTGGACTTCTCGGAGTATTTGCCGGACGGCGTCCTCGTCAAGGTCGACAGGGCCAGTATGGCCACCGGACTCGAAGTCAGGTGCCCGTTCCTGGATTCACAGGTCGTTGAGCTGGCCTGGCGCCTGCCCAAGACGATGCTGATGGATCGTAGCGGCGGAAAGCGAATCCTCCGCGAGGTCTTGTCACGGTACGTTCCACGACAGCTCTTTGAGCGCCCGAAGACGGGGTTCGGCGCACCCGTGGGCGACTGGCTTCGCGGGCCCTTGCGGGAATGGGCCGAAGATCTTTTGGACGAAAAGCACCTTCACGATCAGGGACTCTTTCATGCACAAGCCGTTCGGCTCACCTGGCAGCAACACGTGACCGGCTTCAGAAACCAGGCGGATCTGCTGTGGAGCCTCCTCATGTTTCAAGCATGGCTTCGCGCCCGCGACGACCAGCATCCCGGCCCTGGTGACCGGAATCGTATCCCTCACGCGGTGGTGTGCCCATGAGCTCGCCGCCGACTGTCAGCGTTATCATCCCCGTTTACAACGGGGAACAGTACGTCGCGGATGCCATTGGCAGCATCCTTTCACAGAGCTTCAAGGATTTTGAGCTGATCCTGATCGATGACGCCTCGACCGACGGGAGCCTCGAGGTTCTTCGCTCGCAGGATGACCAGCGTATCCGCATCGTACGGAACGACGTCAATCTCGGCTTGGCGCGAACCCACAACCGCGGTCTGGACCTCGCACGGGGACGCTACCTCGCCATGCTGGATCACGATGACTGGAGTGAGCCGGAGCGGCTGGCTAAGCAGGTTGCGTTTCTCGACCGGCATGAAGACCATGTGCTGGTCGGCAGTTGCGCGGCGACCATGGACGCACAGGGCCGTATCCGGAGACGACGAAAACGGTATCCCCTCTCCGCCGACGAGATCCAAGCCGGGTTGCTCTTCGGGTGTTGTGTGTTCCACCCCTCGATCACGGCACGGACTGAAGTGATGCGGGCCTATCGCTACAGCGACCGCTTTGCCATCTGTGACGATTTTGATCTGTTTGTTCGCCTCTCCCGATCGCACAAGCTGGCCAACCTGCCGAGCGTGCTCGTCCGCCACAGACGGCACAAAAGCCGGACCTCTGAAAAAAACGCTCATTTGAAAAAGGGCGAGAATGTCGCCATTTTTCGCGGCCAGCTCACCGAGCTCGGTGTGTCATGCAACGATCTCGATCTGGATCGTCACTTTCTTCTCGGCCAAATGAAGACCGTCGACTTTCGGCCCGACGGGGCGTACCTGGACTGGGCGGAACGCTGGCTCAGCCGGCTTCAAGCCGCCAACCAGCAGTGCTTACGCTACACGGAGCCGGCCTTCTCAGCCGCCGCGCGCAAGATGTGGCTCAAGGCATGCTGGCATGCATCCGGCAATGTCGGATGGCCGGCCTGGAGGCAGTATTTCCGCTCCGACCTCAGAGCAGGTCTCTGGTCGATTGTCGGGGGATCTCTTGCGAGTATGAGTTCTCGTCAGAAACACAGCGTCACGTAGAGCGCGGCCGTCCGGCGTGAGTGAGGACATGAAAGCACCAAGGATCTCGATCGCACTGTGCACCTACAATGGAGCTCGCTACCTCCTGGAGCAATTGGAGAGCATCGAAGCCCAAACCGTCGCCCCCGACGAGCTCGTAGTCTGCGATGATCTTTCCAGCGATCACACCTGTGGCATTCTGAGGGCGGTTCAGGCGCGCGCGCCGTTTCCAATTCGTCTCCACATCAACGACCAGCGGCTTGGATCGACCAAGAACTTTGACAAGGCGATTGGCCTGTGCACCGGAGATATCATCGCATTGTGCGACCAGGATGACATCTGGCACAGGCATAAGCTGGAGCGACTCAAGGAGCAATTCGTCGAATCCGCGCATATCGGCGCGGTCTTCACGGACGCTGAGGTGGTGGACGAAGCGCTGCGGTCGACGGGGCAGACACTGTGGAATTCCGTGAGATTGACACAAGTTGCCCAGGATCGTATTCGTCAGGGTCGTGCATTTGAAGAGCTGATCAAGTACAACATCGTGACCGGGGCCACCCTGGCATTTCGTGCGGAGTACAAGCCTCTCGTCCTGCCCATCTCCGACCTGTGGGTCCATGACGCATGGATCGCGCTCCTGATCGCCGCTGTCGGGAGAGTGGGGGTTTTGGAGGAGCCGCTCGTTCTCTACAGACAGCACGAGGCCAATCAGATCGGCAGCATCAGGAGCAGGAGAAGGAGATCGGCGGGGTCCCCTGCGGAGATCTTTTCAGGTCGAGTCGGTCGCTTTAAGCAGCTCCATGAACGGCTCCTGAGCCGTGCTGCACAATTTCGGTTGCGCCGTGATGTGCTCCCCGAATTGAAGGCGAAAATCAAACATCTCAAGGCACGGGGCGCGATGCCGGACAGCCGACTCGGCCGCTTACCACTGGCCGTGAGGGAGTTATTGACCCTTCGCTACCATCGGTACGGCAGGGGCACGCGAAGCTTTACCAGCGACCTCTTTCGCACCGTGCCGAAAGCCGACCCGTCCGTCGAGGCAAAGACCAACGCGCCGACGTAACGCGAACGGCGCAGCCGCGATTGACTGAAGGTCAAGGTGCAGATCCGATCATGCGAATTCTTGTGACAGGCGGAGCCGGCTTCATCGGGTCCCACCTGGTTCGCCGCTTGCTGGGGCGAGCCGAGGACCAGGTCATCAATCTTGATGCGTTGCGTTATTCGGGTAACCTGGAGAACCTGTCCGACGTGGCCGGTGAGCCCCGATACACATTCGTGCATGGAGATATCACCGACGCGGAAACCGTCGCGCGCGTGTTCAAGGATCATCGGGTAGAGGCCGTCGTCAACTGTGCGGCCGAGACCCACGTGGATCGCTCGTTGCTGGACCCGACGACCTTCGCCCAGACCGACGTAGTCGGCACCGGCTTGTTGCTCGAGCATGCTCGCCGAGCCAGCGTCAAACGGTTTCTGCAAGTCAGCACGGATGAGGTCTACGGGAGCGTCGAGACCGGCTTTTCTACGGAGGAAGACGCGCTCGCCCCGAGAAGTCCCTACTCGGCGAGCAAGGCCGGCGGGGACCTTCTCGTGCAGAGCTATTGGACCTCGTATGGCTTGCCGGTCCTCATCACCAGGGGCAGTAATACATACGGGCCGAATCAGTATCCTGAGAAGATGATCCCTCTGTTCGTGACCAATGCCATCGAAAACCAGCCGATTCCTTTATACGGTGACGGCCTCTACAAGCGCGATTGGTTGTCGGTATTCGATCATTGCGCCGCCATCGACCATGTCCTCCGACACGGTAAGCCGGGCACCATCTATAACGTCGGCGGCAACAACGAGCGCGAGAACCTCGTGGTGGCGGAGCAGATTCTCAAGATTCTCGACAAGCCGGCATCCCTGATCCGCTTCGTCGAGGACCGGCCCGGGCATGACCGCCGGTATGCGGTTGAGACCAGTCGGTTGAGGGACCTGGGCTGGAAACCCTCCGTCGCGTTTGAGGACGGCCTGCAGGCAACCGTCGAGTGGTATCGTGATCATGCCTCCTGGTGGCAGAAGATCAAATCGGGCGAGTTCAGGACCTACTATGAGCGTATGTACAAGGAGCGGCTCCAGAGCGGGAAGCAGCATTCCTGAGTCAGGGGTTGGTGACCTCGCTTAAAGCTCGAGGGGCCGCTTGCGCACAGGACATCTGGGCTATGCGCATCGTGTTGACAGGAGCGGACGGGCAGCTCGGACTCGAGCTGCAGCAGGTGCTGACCGGACATGATCTCGCCTGCTTGTCCTGGCCGTCCTTCGACCTGCTTTCACCACGCTGCGAGCAGCAGGTGGGAGACGCCTGCCCGGAGGTGGTCATCCACGCGGCCGCCTACACGGACGTGGACGGCGCAGAACGAGAGCCTGATCAAGCGATGGCCGTCAACGCGCTGGGGACGGAACGAGTCGCCAGAGCGGCGGCCGCTCGGGGAGCCCGCCTCGTCTATATCTCCACGGACTATGTGTTCGACGGTCGCAAGCGCGAGCCGTATGAGGAAGCGGACAGGCCCAACCCGTTGAACGCATACGGAATGTCCAAGCTTGAGGGTGAACGAAGAGCCCTGTCCGTCTGCCCCGGCGCGCTCGTGGTGCGCACGGCATGGCTCTACGGCATCGGAGGAAAAAACTTTGTCACGACCATCGCCAGGCTCGCGGGGGAGCGGTCGGAGCTCCGTGTCGTCGCGGATCAGCGGGGATGCCCCACGTACGCGCGGGACCTCGCACCGACGATCGCGTACCTTCTCGAGGCGGACGTCAATGGTATTGTTCACGTCACCGGAGCCGGCGAGTGCACCTGGCATGAGTTTGCGGCCGCCATTGTCTCCGAGCTCGGTCTTTCGACAACGGTCACGCCCATCACGACGGCGGAGGCCAACAGGCCCGCTCCGCGTCCGGCCTACAGCGTGCTCTCGAACCGCAGGCTCAGCGGCATGGGGCGCTCGATGCCGCATTGGAGTGACGGTCTCCGACGATTCTTTGATGACTCATGCCT
>JBFGRM010000091.1:0-9162 GCA_041563675.1 Nitrospiraceae bacterium
CCGGGATATGAGCCATCCCCTTCCCGTCCAGCCCATGGCACGAGGAACAGAACCCTTTGCCGTAAAAGAGCGTCTTCCCAACTTCGATATTCTCGGGGGTTGCCGGCAGCGGAATGATCTCGGCCTTTGCCTGTTGGATTTGATCGGCGGGAACGCGCGGCCGAAGCACGTCGGCCGTTGCGCACCAACTCCACCGTGGCCAGACCATCGTCGCGACCACTATCGAAACGATGAGTGCATAACCCAGCACGCGCACTGGCATGAATCCTCCGATCAGCAGTGAGACACGACGAAAGAGAGAAATGGTGAGCGGGAGTCTGTGTCCCGCCCACCACCCTGCGAAGGACTAATCAGACCTCGTGAAAATGTGGCCGAGCGATTGGGGAATGGTCACCTTCCCATCGGGGATGACCTGATCCTTGTGCCAAAGGTGGAAAATGACCCCGTCCGTCCCTGCAGCGACCTCGGCCACTTGCTTTCCAGCCTCTCCCGTGGGATGCAGGACCTGGACGCGGCCCGTCGCGATCTCGACCTTGTGATCGTGGAAATTGCGGTGCCATGTGATCAGCGGCACTTCCTTTCTGGCGAGGTTCTTTGCAATGAAATACTCGATGGCGACGAGCTTGGCCTTCGGGTCCGTCGACTCGAAGAGCAAACACTGCAACACTTCGGCCGAGATGCCCTTGCAGTAGTGGTGGAAGGGGCCTCCGACCGTGCCGTCGGACATCAGATGCGGGGCCTGGACGTGGATGTCATAGCCATCCGCCGGTGACTTCGGCTCCGCGCTCACCGCCGACGGTGAGACACAGCCCATGCTCACGATGCCCAGTATTCCGATCAAGCCCAACGCCCTCACGTATTGACTCATAGCAGCAGCCTCCTTTTAGCTAGGGTTGTATCTAAGGGGCTTCGCGCCTAGCCCGCGAGCACCCCTGCGCCGCCGGAGTCGTGGCTCCTGCTCCGGACCCTACGCGCATCATTCTCGGACAATCACGCCACAGGCGATTCTCGGCCCCCCCGGCGCGTCCTTGGTCGGAGGATCGGGCAGATACTGGTCATCCAGCTCGTGGATGATGAACGCGCTGCCGTCCTGATCAAAGAGCGTGTTCAGCCCGTCGGACAGGGTCACACGGCTGGACAACGCATACAGCGTCCCAACCCCCTTGTCATCGACAACCAAGCTCGGAAGGTCGCCCAAATGATAGGGGTGATTGCCCAGTCCGGGGCTCACGTTCGCCTGTGGATTCACTTGGGGATCGATGTTGCCGTCGTAATGACCCTTGGCGGCCGAGAACGGATCGCAGTTGCCCGTCTCATGAATATGGACGGCGTGCCGCCCCGGAGTCAATTTGCTGTCCTTGGTGCCCTCCAGGCGCACCACGATCCTGACGCGCCCCTCGTATTTCTGGTAGAGCTTCGCCTGGCCCGTGATCCCCGGTCCCGCGATCACGGCCTTGGCCTCCAGACGACTCGGGAGCTCCCCTGAGTGATAATGGGCGCATCCCGACAACCCCATGACCAAGATCGCTGTACCGAGGGTCATTCGTTGAACGTTCATCGCGAATGCCTCCTTCAGGCTTGTGAGGCCGGCGTTGCGGCCTCATCGATGACGGGCTTCATCTTTTTCCATCCCTCGATGCCGCCGACGAGATCCATGACCCTCGTGTATCCCTCCTGCTCGAGCAAACTGGCGGCGATGGAAGACCGATAGCCGGTTGCGCAGTGCACGGCGATTCTCCGACTCTTCGGCAACTCGCCGACCCGCTCTCTTAAATGGCTGACTGGAATGTTGACGCTGCCCTCGATCCGGTGCTCTTTCCACTCGTCCTCGTTCCGCACGTCGAGGACGAGCGGTGGCTCGGAAGAGCCAAGCTCGGTCGCGAGCGCCGAAGCCGTGATCCGATCCGTACGGCTGACACGCTCCGGCGAAGCGTCCAGCGACGCCATGCCCTGGTTGAGATACCCCGTGACGTGGTCGAATCCGATCCGACCCAGCCGCATCGCAGCCTCGCGCTCACGTCCAGGCTCGGCGATAATGACGATCGGCCGCTCTCGTGAGAGCATGGTGCCGGCCCAGGTCGCGAATTTCCCCCCGAGCCCGATGTTGAGGCTCCCGCAGATATGGCCACCGGCGAAGTCGGCCGGATCGCGCACGTCCACGAGCTGCGCACCTTCGGTCTGGAGGCGCAACACGTCGTTGAGTCTCAGGGGGTGCAACTCGCGCTCGAGCGATTCCTCCAAAGTGGGACGCTCACTCTTATTCAGCAAGGCGTCGTAGCCGAAATAGGCCGGTGCCTCGGGTTGATTCGACGTGACCAGCTCGACGAATTCCTCCCTGGTCATGGGCTGCAGCGCATAGTTGTGCCGGCGCTGGACACCGATGGTGGAGACCGTGTCCGTGCTCAAGTGCTTGCCGCAACGAGATCCCGCGCCGTGGGCCGGGTACACCAGGGTCTCGTCCGGCAACGCCAGAAGCTTGTTCTGGAGAGAGTGATAGAGCATCCCCGCCAGCTCGTCCGCCGACACACCGACGGACGCCATGAGGTCGGGTCGCCCGACGTCGCCGATGAAGAGCGTGTCGCCCGTCAGCACCGCCTGCGGATTCTTGGGATCCTTTTGGAGATCGTAAACCAGGATACAAATCCCTTCGGGGGTATGTCCCGGCGTTTCCATCGCTCTCAGGCGGACCGACCCGAACTCGACAATCTCTCCGTCCTTCAGTGGCGTGAACGAATATTCGGCTTGAGCGCGGGCCCCGAGGTAAATCGTCGCCCCCGTTCGCTCCCGCAGCTCCAGGTGGCCGGCGACAAAGTCGGCATGGAAATGTGTCAACAACACGTGGCGAATTTCCAGATCCCGGTCCGTTGCCTCCTTGAGGTACTGCTCCACGTCCCGCTGCGGATCGACCACGGCCGCGGTCTTCGTCTTCTCGTCTCCGATCAGATACGAAGCATGCGCCAGACATCCCAAATAAAACTGTTTGAGTATCATCGTCATTATTCTCCCATTGCGGCAGGGTAGAAACTTTTGCCCGCGTTTTCCCCGTCATGCCTGCGAAAGCAGGCATCCATCTTTCATCCCGATGCCTGGATTCCCGCTTTCGCGGGAATGACGGAAAACAACTCACTTCTCCTTCTATTCCGCGTATTTCGCCTCCCCCTCACTCCTCACTCCTGACTCCTCACTGCCATTCACGGCTTCTGCTGACATGTATTGATTCCGAACAGCGTCCAAGCGGGGCAAAACCCCACCGCACCGGTCACAGTGGCGACCGCACCGAGGACGCCGAATATCCACGCCGCAACGGTGGGCATATTCCCGTACAAGGCCAGGGCCAGCAACATCACACCGAAAAGAACTCTGATCGTGCGCTCGATTCCACCCACGTTACAAGTCATGGCCGCACCTCCCTCCTTGCTTCTTCCGAGTATCGCGTCCCCACGTCATTCTTTATCCCTTTATCCCACACGTTTGAGCCATGATGCTCAGCAAAGGATTCCTGAAAAGATGATCGCCATATCACGGGCCTAAAGAATCCATAAGGATCTTGGTCGTCCTTCCGCGTGTCGCTGCCGCGCCGGATGCCCTGATCCTCGAGGATGCTCTCGGCATGGGCGAAATCTGGCCCCTGACGATCTGACAATGCGTACGCGTCATGACACGCCACGCAGCGACTGGTGATCGAGGCAAGTTGAGGGAGGACGGATTCGGGACCGGCTCCGCCAGCCAGGTCTTCGGCCAGACGATCGAGATCGCGATGGACGGACATGCCCATTTGTTTGAAGGCAAGGGGCAGCTTGAGCATGAGGGAGGGGGCCACGTCAGCCGCCTGTGCCATACCCCCGGATCGCGCAGCCTGAACGGCAAGCTTCCGGCCTTCGGCCCGATCATGATGGCTCAGACCGGCCAGGATGCCGTGCACCGCCGCCAAGAGTTGGCGCATCTCGGACAGGATGAGCGCTCGTTCCTGCGAGGTGAGAAGGATCGCCGTTCGCCGATCCGTCCCCACCGCGGTTGAGCCTTGCACGAAGATCCATGCCAGCGCCGCCACGCCGACGAGCCAGAGAATAATGGCGGTTGTGCAGAGAGCGCGCTGGACCATGGGCACCATTTCACCGGGTGTCGTATGGAATGGTGCCAGGAGCGTACCAGCGTTAAAAATCTATCGCTTGAACAAAAAGTCTCGAATGGATGGGGACTTAGAAAGGCGCCGCGGTCTGGCAACGGTCCGAGCCTGTCGCGAAAAGCAACAATGGGTCGGGGGCCGGCAGCGCGAGATGCAACATTTCAGGGTTATATGGAAGCTATAAAGGTGTGATGGGTCGAACAGGCGCAGAAAAAGAAAGGGGGTATCGGATTCCTACCGATACCCCCCTGCTCGCATCATGTGTTGTCTGTCGGGTCAGGACCCGGTACGCGCACCACCCTGGCTGTCCTGCTGTGTCATGAAGGTCTCAGCCTTGGCCCGGTAGACGGCATACTGCTGCTCCAGGCCCTGGGCCTGACCGCGATACGATCCCGCCAGACGGCTCAGGGAGTCGCGCTTCAACCCTTTCGGATCGAGGTACGGCTTGGCGTGAAGAGCCTGTGCGCGCTCCTCGAGTTGTGCCGCCTTCGTCTTGAGCGCATCGGCCTGCGCTTCGTAGAGGCGCGCGGCCTCCAGGTAATCATCGGCTGTGGCTTGAGCCGTGAGACGCTCCTGCAGCGATGCCGGGAGCACGTCGCTGTTCCCCGTCGCACAACCGGCCAATCCGCCGATCACCAGCACCGCCGACAGCAATCCAATTTTTCCGTAAGTGGACATGTTCCCTCTCATTTGCCCCCCTCCTTCTGGATCACTCGGGATCCACCGTGATCAGCGCTGCGGGGTTCTCCCCGCACGAAGCGCCGATGTGTCCTATTTATAAGTCGGGCGGCTCTTTCCGGGTATCAGGGAATCCCTGAGGCTGCACTGAAAAAGACCTGAAGTGGGGAGGGAATTCACCGGACGGAGGCCATCCAAGAGGGTGCCACTTATGGCCTGCCCTCAGGCATCCGTGGTGATCAGGCCGGCGCGAATGGCATAGCGAACGAGTCCAGGCACGTCGTGGATGTCGAGCCGCTTCATGATCGCAGCCCTGTGCGTTTCGACGGTCTTGACGCTCAGCTCGAGGCGGTGTGCGATCTCCTTCGTCGAATGCCCCTCCGCGATCATTTGGAGAATCTCGCGCTGCCGCGGCGTGAGCTCGGACTGGGATTTGACGGGCTCGCCATCCTGCTGCAGGAACTCCTGGACGAGACGCTTGGAGACGGCGGGGGTCAGATAGGTCTCGCCCCGCATGACGGACTTCAGGGCCAGCTCCAGCTCGGCGGGGTCCGCTCCCTTCAACAAATAGCCGGCTGCGCCCGCGCCCAGGGCCTGCCGTAAATATTCATCGTTGGCGTGCATGGACAGCATGATGATTTTCACCTTGGGCCATCGCTTCAGGATGCGCGCCGCCGTTTCCAAGCCGTTCAGTTCGGGCATCGCGATGTCCATGAGGATGACGTCGGGTTGCCTTCGTTCCACCGCCTCCAGGGTCTCATGACCGTTGCTGGCTTCCGCGATCACCTCGACACCCTCGATGCTTTTCAGCAGCGCGCGCAGACCGGCGCGAATAAGCGCATGGTCATCGGCGAGCATGATCCGAATCGTGGGCATCGGGGTCCTGACCGGCGTCCTCAGCTCGGCTCTGTCTGGTCCGGGACACGCGCGATGACGGCGGTGCCGCCGCCGGGCGTGGATTCAATGGTCAGCTCCCCGCCGGCGAAGTTGACCCGCTCCTGCATGCCGATCAAGCCCATCGTGTCGCCGCGCGTTGCACGGTCGAGGGCTTGATCGACTTTGAATCCAACCCCGTCGTCCTGGACGCGAAGATGCACCGCACCTGAGCCGTGCCCCATGGTCACGCTGACGGAGGAAGCCTTGGCGTGGCGGAGCACGTTGGTGACGGCCTCCTGGATCACCCTGAAACAGACCGTCGCGAGATGCGGGGGCAAGCCGGAGAGCGCGTCCTCCGCCACCACTCGGTGCGCGAGGCCCGCGCGCTCGGCCTGCCGTTGTACGTACCAGCGGACGGCGGCGACCAGGCCGACGTCGTCAAGCAGGGATGGACGAAGATCCAATGACAGGTCACGCACCCGCTGCATGAGCTGGTCGAGGATGGCCTTGGAATCGTTTACCGTGGCCGCGATCGGCTCGACATCGGCGATTCGCTCCATCGTCTGAAGGTTCATCTTGATCGCGGTCAGGGCTTGGCCCACCTCGTCGTGCAGGTCGCGCGCCAAACGACGTCGCTCCTGCTCCTGAACTTCAAGTAATTGTTGAGAAAGAGTGCGCAAGCGGCTATGGGCATGAAGTAAGGCCTCTTCTGCATGTTTCCGGTCGAGGTAGGAGGCCAGGCTGTCCGCGAGCGAGTTGATCAGGTCGCGCTCCTCCGCCAGAAAGGGCCCCTCGTGGAATGGGGGCCGCTCCTCCAGGTACACGACTTCGATGCGCCCCTGCCTCCCATCGGAGGTCGTGAGGTCGGCGGTCTGGCTCCAGGGCGTCATTCGGAAGTTGGGGGTGTCGAAGGTCAGAGCGTCGAAGGTGATCCGCGCCGCCGTGATCTCCGGATACTGCCACGCCGGGGGCAGCAAATTCACGATTTCCTGTAGCACGATCGACGGGGGGCTTTCGCTGTCCTGCAGCAATCCCACGGCGCGGTGCAGGGCGGTGAGCTCCTTGACCCGCTCACCGAGGACATGCATCAAACGACGCCGCTCTTCCTCGATACGAGCACGCTCGGCCGCCGCCGCCTCGAGCTCCCTTACACGGCGACGAAGCCGGCGCACCTCGTTGTCGAGCGCGCCGCGTCCCTGCGGTTGCCTTGAAGCCTTTGCCCGCGCCACCTTACCTCTCCGCCTCGGTGCCGCCATTGTCGCGCAGACCGCCGCCTCCTGTCGAGCGTCACCGGCTTAACCGGCGGCGACCTTCGGGTCAAAATTGACGCGGGACTTGATGGAGGTGGAGATCAGGCAGTTCGCCTCGGCCTTTGCGAGAATTTCCTTGGCCTTGTCCACGCCGTCGGCCGCAACGGTGACGGAGGGTCTCACCGTCACCTCCGTCACCTGCAGTTTTCCGTCGACCAATTCCACCTGACCCTCAGCCTCGCTCGCGTAGGATGAAAACGCCAAGCCGGCGCGTTCCGCAAACGCCAGGAACGTGCTCATGATGCAGGTGTTGACCGCGGACACGAAGAGATCCTCCGGAGACCAGATCCCCTCGTGTCCTTTGAACTCCGGAGGGGTCGCCACCGGCACATCGGGCTTCCCGGCCGACCCCATGACACCCTTTTTTTGCTCCGTCCACCGCACCGTCGTGCGATACGTGTACTTCTTGCTTCGAACCTCCATGCGGGCCTCCTGCGTGAGGGTGTGTGCGAACCCCCATTATAAACGGTGCGGAGCAGGGAACCCAACCCGCCGCTCCCGTCAAAACGCGATGCCGACGTACCCGCCGACCGTGCCGAAGTTATTGGTCGTGTCAGTCTGACCCGTGGCGAGGTGAAACCGCCCATCCAATCCGAGGTGAAAGGCCTTGTAGAGCTGGAACTCGCCGCCCAAACCGAACTGTGCGCCGATATCGAGCACGGTCGTATCATTCGACGGGGGACTGATCACGTGGAAGTCCAACCCGATCGGGATGATCCAGGGACGGAAACGGCTTCCTTCGAGAAACTTGATCTTCGGCGCGATGTCCACGGTCAGCATGGTGATCTGAACTTCGTCCGTCCTTGCGCTGCAGGTCGAGACCGTCGCCAGCGCGCAGGTGGTCGGGACGGCAACTTGGACATTCTTGGAATTGAAGCGCTTGAACTCGACGCCGATCTCACCGACTGCCCAGGTCTTCGACATCATCCCCCAGACGTCTTTCGAAAGGACGAGGTCAAGGCCTGCACCAACATAATATCCCGCGTCACCCCCGTTGAGGCCGGCAAACCCGAACACGTCCGTGAAGACTTCGTTCGATCGGTCGCTGCTTGCCCAGGCGCCTCCGCCTCTGAAAAAGACCATGTTGCCCGTGCCCTCCCCGAGCAATCCCGTAGGAGCCGCCTCCCGGCGTTCCAGGCGGCTCACACGCTCCTCCACCGTCCGGATGTCGATCGCCTCGGACTGCCTGATCAGCTCCTGCATGCGCTCCAACCGCTCCTCGAGGAGCTTGACCCGCTCGTCGGTGGTCATGTCCTGCGCCCGAGCAAGGTGACCCATGCTCATCAGGGCGACCGCCATCAAACAAGCGCAGAATTTTCCAATCCCGTGGACGAGTCTTGCTGCGTACGAATGCTGTGGGTGCATCATCCCCTCCTCTGCTTATCCCGTCCCCGCCGCCAAGCGGATCAGCAGAGGACGGGATGGTGTGTGGGAGGGGATGCTACGGGAGCGTGAGCAGGAAAAGCCTTGCGCGCAGACAACCCCGGAGCAGATCTTCGTCAAACTCCGGCATAGGCCTTTGGACCTAGGTGAGCTGAGGACCGCCTCGGGACAAGCGAGGGAGGAAAAGAGGGGCAGAGCGGTTTACGGGGGAGCTGAGGAGGGAACCCGCGACCTCGCGATCGTTTGCAACTGATCCGGCCGCAGAATGGTGATCTCGCGCCCCTTGAGCTGGACGATCTCCGAGCCCTGAAAGGATTTGAGGAGGCGCACCGTCGTTTCCAAGGTCAAGGCGGCCATCTGGGCCAGCTCTTCGCGTTTCAAGGTCAGCATGATGGTGCACCCATTCGGCCGCGGCTCCCCGTATCGTCGCGCCAGCTCGAGCAACAGCCTGGCCAGACGCTCGCGCGCTGACAGAAAGGCAACCTGGTCCACTTCTTCCAGGGTGACGCGCATCTGCCGGCTGAGCAGCTTGATGACATTGACGGCAAGCCCGCCGCGCCGGGACAGCAGGGCGAGGTATTGGTCCCGGTCGATGACGCAGAGTTGCGATGGCTCCAGCGCCTGACAGGTAACCTCATGGACGGCGCCGTCCTGAAATGTATGCCGTTCGATCATCATGCCCGGATCCACGATGGCCACCAGGCGTTGATGCCCTCGCGCCGTCGAGCGCGTCAGCTTCACGCGCCCCGAGCACAACACGTAGAGCCCGAGCGTGCTGTGCCCTTCGTA
>JBFGRM010000092.1:0-9120 GCA_041563675.1 Nitrospiraceae bacterium
ACCGGAGGGGAGGCCACGCTCGGCGGGATCCTCGCGACCCTGTGCCCCCTGGACAAGAAAGTGATCCACGGGATGCGGGATGCGATCATGGCGCCGTGCTCGGAAAAAGCATCGTCCCAGGTCTCAAGTCCCAGGTCCTAGGGAGCGTTCCACGTTCCAGGTTTCAGGTTCCGGGTCTCAAAACCATGATTGAAAGCTTACGATCTGTCGTGGAACCTGGAACTTGAAACGTGGAACGTGAACCGTAGACTGGAGAGAGCGTCCTCGCGATCGGAATGAACATGACGTTCTATCATGTGAGGTGGTGTCCCGAGTGCGCCATTGTGCGCGAGAAGCTGACCGAGCTGGGTCTCGAGTACGAAGACGTCGTCGTGCCGGACCCTCATGCCCAGCGCCAAGCCGTCTACGAGGTCTCCGGCCAGTCTTACGTGCCCGTCCTCAAGGACGGCGACACCATCCTGACGGATACGTGGGAGATCCTCCGGCACCTGGACGAGCAGTACGCAAACGGAAGCGGATAGGGCGCGTGGCCAGTGGCGCGTGGTGAAGACAGGATGTTTCCACGAGCCCCGCGCCACGAGCCCGGGCCGTGGCCATGGACAGATAAAGGAGAATAACGATCAATGGAAGATTGGAGACGCATACTCGCCGAGAGCATCGTCAAGCCCAAGGACCTCGCCCGACACCTGGACGTCGATCCGGAGGAGATCGAGGCCCTCGTGGGCGAGTACCCCATGCGCATCACCCCGACGGTGCTGGCGACGATCAAGCAAAAGGGAGACGCGATCTGGAAACAGGTGGTCCCGGACGCGGTGGAGATGGCGGATGCCGACGCCGAGGACGATCCGCTCGAGGAAGACCTCATGAGCCCGGTCCCGCACCTCGTGCATCGCTACCCGGACCGCGTGCTGCTGATGGTCACCAACCAATGTCCGATCTATTGCCGCTTCTGCACGCGCAAGCGATTGGTGGGCAAACCGGGCTTTTTGAAGAAGGGCGAGCTCGACCGGGCCATTCAGTACCTCCGCGAGCACCACGAGGTGCGCGACGTCATCCTCTCGGGAGGCGATCCCCTCCTCCTGCCCGACCACCTGCTCGACCGCGTCCTGAAGGCGCTGCGCTCCGTCCCCCACATCGAGCTCATCCGCATCGGCTCCCGGGTGCCGGGCTCGCTGCCGCAGCGCATCACCCCGGCCCTCTGCGAGCTGGTCAAGCGGTACCACCCGATCTACATGAACCTCCATTTCAACCATCCCGACGAGCTGACGCCCGAGGTCAAGGCCGCGTGCGGGAGGCTCGCCGACGCCGGCGTGCCGTTGGGCGCACAAACGGTGCTGCTCAAGGGCGTCAACGATGATCCCGAGGTCATGAAACGCCTGGTGCACCAGCTCCTGCTCGCGCGTGTGAAGCCGTACTATCTGTACCAGGCCGATCTGACGAAGGGGACCAACCACTTCCGCACGACGGTGGAGGCCGGCATGAACATCATCCGGGCCCTGCAGGGACACACCAGCGGAATGGCGGTGCCCCATTTCGTCATCGACGCCCCGGGCGGCGGCGGCAAGATTCCCATCCTCCCCGGTGACTACCTCGTGCACGCCGACGAGGACGGCGTGGTGCTGAGGAATTACGAGCAGAAGACGTACCACTACCCGCAGCCTCAGAACGGCACGGGGCGCGAGCTGCCGATGGTCGGCGCACGCGGCGGCCTCTCGGCCTGTGGCGACGGAGCCGTGGACGACCTGTGAGGCGGAGAACCACCAGGCATGGCATCCTGCCGTATCAGGACCTGAAGCACCTCGTCGCCACCGGTGCGATTCAGGCCGACGTGCCCATCGAGCCGCATCAGCTCCAGCCGGCGAGCCTCGACTTGCGGCTCGGCCGGAAAGCCTACCGCCTGATCAGCAGCTTCCTGCCCGAGTTGTCGGACATCACCAGCCGCCTCAACGTCCTCGATTTCTACCAGTCCGATCTCGTCATGTACGAGATGGACCTCACGGGCGGCGCCATCCTGGAAAAGGGCCACGTGTACCTGGTTCCCTTGCTGGAGCAGTTGGCGCTGCCGACGACCCTCCGGGCCCGGGCCAACCCCAAGAGCACGACCGGCCGCCTGGACGTCTTCACGCGGGTCGTGACGGATCTCAACGCGGGGTTCGACGAGATCCGTGCCGGCTATCGCGGCCCCCTGTACCTGGAGGTGGTGCCCCGTTCGTTTACCATCAAGGTGCAGACCGGGCAGTCCCTCAACCAGTTGCGCCTCGTTCGTGGGCAGCCGGTGGTGTCCGACAGCCGGCTGTTGTTCCACCATACGCAGGATCGGCTGCTCTTCCACAACAGCGCCGAAGACAAGCCCCTGGCCCGGCGGGAGGTGCGGATCGACCGCGGGCTCTTCCTCCGCATCGACCTTCAAGGTCCCGATCACCCGACCGACGCCATCGTGGGGTACCGGGCGAAGAAGAACAGTCACGTGATCGACCTGAGCAAGATCGGCTACTACTCCGCGGCCGACTTCTGGGAGCCGCTGCGCCGCCACCGCCAGGGGAGCTTGCTGTTGGAGCCCGAGGAGTTTTACATTCTGGCCTCCAAAGAGCGCATCCGCGTCCCGCCGGGCTTTGCCGCCGAGATGGTGGCCTTCGAGGCGGCCTGCGGAGAATTGCGGACCCATTACGCGGGCTTTTTTGATCCCGGGTTCGGATACGGCGGCGGCGAGCTGAAAGGCACCCAGGTGGTCCTGGAAGTGCGTCCGCACGACGTGCCGTTTCTCATCCATGACGGGCAAACGTTTTTCAAGGTCGTGTACGAGCGCATGCTCTCGAGGCCGGCGCAGGTGTACGGCGCGGCGCTGGGCTCGTCCTATCAGCGGCAAGGGCTGACGCTGAGCAAACAATTCAAGGTCTAACCGCATGTCCGACACCAATCGTCATGACGAGGGCGGCAATCCCGCACCCGGAGACCCCGTGCCGCCGCCCCTCCCACGCCATCAGCCCCCCGCCTCGCGCGAGCTCGACCCGTCCGTCGGCGAGGACCGGTTTCTTCTCATCGCCGAGAAGATTCTCGGCACGGCGATGATGTTCATCGGATTTCTGAACGTGCTGCTCTCCATCAGCGGCGGCTACGAGATCAATATCGTCCCTCTCCTGATCTACTGCGGCGGGCTCTTCGTGTGGGCCCATGCGGCCGTGATCAATCCCACGGCCCGGTACACGGTCATGGCGACGGCGGTCGTCCTCGGCCTGGCCCTCGTGCATTTCGGCGAGGTGCTCTTCTGGCACAAGCAGGTGGTCTTCTGGGGCACGGTGATCCTCGTCGTCGTATTCATGTTCAAGAGCGCGCCGAAGCCCGAAGAGGGTCCCGATGACCGTGGCGATCGTGATTCCCGCGCTGAATGAGGAAGCGCACCTTCCACGCACGCTGGCACAGACGGCCGCTCTCGGGTTCGACCGCATCCTCGTCGTCGACGGGGGCAGCACCGACCGCACCCGCGACATCATCGAGAATTTTTCCCTCAATCAGCCTCCTCCACTCGAACCTGATCCATCCCCTACACCCCTCGCCCCTCGCCCCGAGCCGCTTGCCTCTCCTGCGGCGGCGACTTCGATCACCCTCCTGACGGCTCCGGCCGGCCGCGCCCGACAGATGAACGCAGGTGCGGCGTCCAGCAAAGAAGATGTCCTGCTGTTTCTCCACGCGGACACGCACTTGCCGGCGAACGCGCGCGCGGCCATCGAGCGGGCGTTGCACGATCCGGCTTGTGTGGGCGGGCGCTTCGACCTCCGCTTCGACAACGACGGAACGTGGGCCCGGCTGATCGGCCGGCTCATCAATCGTCGTTCGCGCTGGACGGGCATCGCGACGGGCGACCAGGCCCTCTTCGTCCGACGGGCGATCTTCGAGCGCCTCAACGGCTTCCCGGAATTCCCTGTCATGGAGGATGTCGAGTTCACCCGCAGGCTGAAACGACTGGGACGCGTAGCGGCGCTGGGGGAGCAGGTGACGACATCCTTCCGCCGTTGGGAGCAGGATGGCCCCCTGCGCACCATCCTGCTCATGTGGACCCTCCGATTCTTGTACTGGGCGGGGGTTAGTCCGAAAAAGCTGAGCACCTACTATCGAGTCGTACGTTAGTTCTCAGGGGGCAAGGGGCGCGTGGCGCGAGGCACGTGGCGGGAGGACGAAAAAAGCGCCGGGCTAAACCGAGACTTCGATGACCAAGAAAAGGAGACGAAAGCATTCAAGATCGAGGACTGAGGCCCCTCGCCCCGAGCCACGAGCCCCGAGCCCGTCCGCGGAGGCGGCCGTGATCATCTTCGCCAAAGCTCCTTTGCCCGGCCAGGTCAAGACCCGCCTCTGCCCTCCCCTGACCCCGGACGAGGCGGCCACGCTGCACGGGACCTTCGTGCTCGACATCTTGGAGCGAAGCAAGGATGCGCAGAAGCGCGCCCGTGTCGCCTTCGACCGGTACCTCTGGTGCTCGCCTTCGGCTGACCACGTCTACTTCAAGATACTTGGCGCGCGACATGGTGTGGGGCTCAGCACCCAGACGGGCGATGACCTGGGGACGCGCATGCTCGGCGCCTTCGAGACGCTTTTCGGACGCGGGTATCGGCGGGTGGTCATGGTCGGCACGGATATCCCCACGCTGCCCCCCCGTCTCCTGAACGAGGCGGTGGAGCGTCTCGCCGAGGACGAGGTCGTCCTCGGCCCCGCGCTGGACGGCGGCTATTATCTGATCGGGCTGGCCCGGGTCGTTCCGGAGCTGTTTCGCGACGTCCCCTGGTCGACGCCGGACGTGCTCCCGGCGACACGGAAGATCGCAGCGGGTCTCCATCTTCGCGTCGCCTTGCTCGCGCCACTACGGGACATCGATCGACTCGAAGATCTTCAGGCTCTTATCGAAGAATGTGGGCCAGGGGTGAGCGGCAAGGGGTCAGCGGCAACGCATGACAGATCTTCTCCCCTCGCCACGCGCCCCTTGCCACGTGCCGATCCTCTATCGAAACGAACAGCCGGCGTGCTACACACATTGGCCACACGTCTGCGGGCACGGCCGACGGGGGAGCAGTGAGAAATACGGAAGACAGGCGACGAAGCGCTTACTCATTCGGTCATTCCCGCGCAAGCGGGAATCCACCTTCTCCAGCCCGAATAAGAAAGATGGATCCCCGCTAAAAACCGGGGGGATGACAGATGGGGTATTGGCTTTGTGCCTGAGAGCGATCAACCTCGACAAGAGAGGCACGCCATGACCCAACGAGTCGCACTGATCACGGGAGGCGCTCGCGGTATCGGACGCGCGATCGCGCTGGATCTTGCCGCACAGGCGTGGAGCATCGCCATCTGCTACCGCAAGAGCGAGCAGGATGCGCACGATACGGCCAAGGCGATCGAGGCACGAAGCGGCACGGCGATGGCCCGGCGTTGCGACGTCTCCGATCCGGTCTCAGCCCGGGACGTCGTGCTCGAGGTGGAGCGCACCTGGGGACGGATCGATGCGCTCATCAACGGCGCTGGGCCCTACCATCGAATCAATCTGTTCGAGGAGACCCCGGAGGGGTGGGCGGAGATGTTCGACCACAACCTCCACCCGGTCTTCTACCTCGCGCAGGCGGTGGTTCCGGGCATGAAGGCGCGGAAGTACGGGCGCATCATCTCTTTCAGCATGGCCAACGCGGATCAAATGGTGGCGCAACCCGAGATCACGGGCCACTACATCGCGAAAGCGGGGGTGCTGATCCTCACCAGGACCCTCGCCAGGCTGGTGGCGCCCCACGGAATTACCGCCAACGCGATCTCGCCCGGCTTTATCAACTCGGGCAGCGCGCCACCAGAGGAGCTGGCGCCCATGACGAAACGGATCCCGGCGGGATACATCGGGGAGGTCAGCGACACGGTCGCGGCTGTCCGGTTCTTGCTCTCGGACGAAGCGCGCTACATCAACGGCACCAATATTCATGTCAGCGGCGGCTGGGGAATATAGGAAAAAGACGTTCCAGGTTCCAGGTCCCAGGTTTCACGTTCCAAGGAACGGGTAATCACCTCCTGCTTTTTCCGTCATGCCCGCGGAAGCGGGCATCCATCTTTTTCGCGATGCCTGGATTCCTGCTTTCGCAGGAATGGCGGAGGGATTAGTTCCCAGACCTGGAGCCGGGAACATGGAACTTGGAACGTCCGGCGTGGAACCTGGAACGTGGGACCTGGAACCCGAAACCTTTTTTGTGTTATCCGCGAGCGAAGGATTTTGCGATTTGCCTGACGCGGGGGTCGCGGTCCTGTGAGAGGGGCCGGAGAACCTGGGCCACGCGGGCGCGGGGCATTTGTCGCAGGGCAAAGGCGGCGGCCGCGCGCACTTGCGCGTTCCAGCGCTTCCCAAAGAAGAGGAATCCCTTGGCGGCCAGCACCCGGGCCAGGGCTTCGATGCTGCCGGTATCGCTGATCTGCCCCAGTGCCTGGCAGCAGGCGATGGCCCGCTCGGTCTCCTTGGTGGAGTTCAAGAGAGACACCAACTGCTCGCTCGCACCGGGCGGCTTGAGCTTGCCGAGACACTTGATGGCGCCCGTCGCAAGCCCCGTCTCCTCGCTGGTGGTATGGTTCATCAGCAGCGTCCAGACCTCCTTGTCGTTCAGGCGCTCCGCCAGCTGGAAGGCCGCCTTGCGGACGCGGCGATTCTCGTCCCCCAGTGCAAACGAGAGTTCCGCCTGGAGGGAGCGCGTGACCGTGTCGATCACCTCCAGGATGCGATACCGCCCCTGGGCCGTCACCTCCAGTACGAGGGCCTGCTTCAACTGCTCCCCGGCCTTGGCACTGAGCTGAGCCAGCAGCCCCGCGGCGATCTGGCGAACGCGCAGGTCCTCCTCCTGCTTGATGACCTCGATCAGCATCGGCTGGCTTCCCGATCCGAGACTGCCCAATAGCTGCGCGGCCACCTGCTGCTTGCTCGACTCGCCGGACTTCAAATCCTCGACGAGAAGGCTCTGGGTCTTCGAATCCAGCTTGCGGTCCATGACCTTGGCAAGGGCCTTGGCGCGAGGATCCTTCCCCTTCTCGAATTGGTTCTTCAAGGCGAGCAACTGCGAGAAGATCCGGGTCGCCGGCAGGTAGTCGGCGAAGGGAAGCAGATCCTCGGCCATCTTGTGAAGCGTCTCTCCGACGACCCCGATCAGCTTGGCATCCTTTTCCTCCGGCCCGACGGCCAGCAGCGGCTCGGAGAGCAGCTTGATGAACTCCTGCTTGAAGCCCATGGGTGCCGAATTGAGGGCGCGCCGGCAGGCGTCGAGCACTTTGTCGCGCACCTTCATGTCCTGCGCCTTGTACTCGTTGAACAGCCGGCTGATCATCTTCCGAACAGAGTCCGTCTCCCCCTTGAGCAGCAGTGAGTTGACCCGATCTGGAAACGCCGCCACGAAGGTGTCGAACGATTCCTCCTGCTCGGCTTGCTCCAATTCCTCAACCGGCTCCTCCTGCAGCTGCAGCTCGGGCTCGGGTGCCGGTTCCGGCTCGGTGCCGGCCTCCTCCGCCCCTCCCGCTTCGAGCTCGATTCCGTACAAGTATTGGTCGAACAAGATGTTCGTACAGGTTTGAGTCTGATTCAGCTCCTTCCAGACGTCCGCGGTGGCTCCCGTGCTGGGCAACTCCCGGAACTTGGCGACAAACCCTTCCACCTCCTGCATCGTCACGCCGCGCCGAAACGTCAGGCTGCTCAAGTGGATCGAGTCGAGAAACTCGAGGAACCCATCGGCGACGGCCTTGAACTCGGACGTGTCCACCTTGTCCCCGTTGATCAGCAGGGAAGTGCCCGCCTTTGAGAGTGTCAGCGCGGCCTGTCGCTCCAGGACGCCGGACAATGACCCCATCAACTGCTCCAACGACGTGGTCACCGTCTTGCTCTTCAGCGGATAGATCTTGATGTTCTTGGACGTGCTCAAGAGGCTCCGAATAATCTCGTGGATCTGGGCCAGGCCGTCCTGCTTGAGCCTGAGGGCCGGCGGCACCACCACGGGGCCGCTGTCATCCTTGCGCAAGCCGCGTTCGGAGTATTTGACCTGCTTCAATTGGATGTGCGTGAGCCGCCGCTTGACCGCGAAGTGCTTCCAGAATCGTTGGTCGAGGGTTTCCGCGGGCTTGATCTGCGCAAAGGCGCTCAGAAAGGCCTGCATCTCATTGGGATTCAGACCGCTTTGGAACGCGAGGGTTCCCAGCTCCACGCCCCTGAGGAACTCCAGGAAATTGTCCGCGAAGGTCTTGTACTCGCTGACGTCGATCTTCTGGCCGTTGACGAGCAGCGCATCCTCCTCCTGCGCGATCTTTAGATGCGGATTCGTGGCGAGCACCTTGTTGACCGCATCGATGACCTGAAGGTTCGTGTTGACCACGGTCTTGCTCTCCGCCGGGTAGAGCTTGACCGTCCGCACCGCGGTGAGCAGGCTCCGGATGACGACCGGCACCGCCGCCAGCCCCTCCGCATCGAGCGGGGTATCCGGGAGACTGTCTGCCGGCAAGTCTCCGGTGTAGTTGACGGCCTCCTCCACGTCGAACACCTTGCTGTTGTAAGACGCCTGCATCTCCTCATAGCGGCTGGCCTTTTCCCGGTTGGCCGACCGCTTGAAGTGGTAGGCCAGGTAAGAGGCGGAGGGCAGGAGTTTCTGGTCGAAGAGTTTTTCCTGATAGCTTCCGACTTGCTCGTGCAACTGCTCGCGATCATGCTGATCGATGTTGCCGTAGGTGATGTCACGCACGCGCTTGCCGAGGAAGCGAATGATCTCGTCGTTGTCGCGGTAGTCCGAGCTGATCAACCCGAGCTCCGCCGACCGCTCGATGAACTCCTCGATCTTGGACTCCATCTTCTCCGTGCTTCCGGTCAACATGCTGACGGGCACGTCCTCGCCGAGCGTGGAGACATGTTCCAGGATCTTGCGGCTCTCTTCGTCGAGCGCCGAGATTTTCTGATTGATGATCTCGTCCAAGGATTTCGGCAGGTAGCCTTCCTCGAGGGGCTGGAGCGTCCAGTGCTGCCCGACCAGGGTGATCTTCTGATCGAGCACGAGCTTGCGCACGACTTCGCTGAGAATGAGCGGGTTGCCCTGACTGATCCGAAGCAGGTCCTTTTGGAACTCCTCGGTGACA
>JBFGRM010000093.1:0-9120 GCA_041563675.1 Nitrospiraceae bacterium
GACCATGAAAACCGAGTCCGCCACCTGGTCGAACAAGACCTTGTAGCGTTTCTGGGAGGCCAGGAGCTCTTGCGTCCGCACCGCGACGTCGTGCTCCAGCTGGTTGGTGTAGCGCTGCACCTGCTCCTCGAGCTGCTTGCGCTGCGTCACGTCGCGGACGAAGCTGCGCGAATAGACCAGGTTGCCCGTTTCGGCCTCGAAGAGCGCCGTCGAATGAATCTCAACATCGATCGGCCGGCCGTCACGGGTCACGAACACCGTTTCGATCGTCGCGCCACCCTGTGACACCAGCCGCTCCAGGTATTTCAACACCTCGGGCTCTCTGCCCTTCGGCACGATGTCCCACACGTGCATGTTCAGCATTTCGTCGAGCGAGTAGCCGAGTTTCTCGAGCTCCGTTTTGTTCACATGCACGAACTGTCCCGATCGACTCAATTGATGGATCATCTCCGGAGAGTTCTCGATCAGGTCTCGATACTTCGCCTCCAGACGGTGGATATCCGCCATGCGCTGCTCGAGCGTCGTGAAGGACTGTTTCAGATTGCCAGCCATGGCGTTGAACGCACCCGCCAGGTTTTGAATCTCGTCACCGGTCTTGATTTCGAGCTGATGGTCCAGATTGCCGCCGCCGATTCGCTGTGCGCCCTCGTGCAACATCTGGATGGGCTTGGCGAGCCGCCGCGCCGCAAAGAAGCCGGTCCCGACCAGCACGCCCAGCACGACCAGGCCGTAGGCGGCGAGCTTCATCACGAGCTCGTTCAGGGGCGCGTAGGTCTCCGAGGGGGGCTGGCGGACCAGGGTGACCCAGCGCTTGCCACCCAGGCTTTCCTCGGCGAGATTGTCGCCCAACCGGACGGTGGCGAACCCCACGATCGAATCACGGCTGCCGTGCGAATCGTCGCTGGCGAGCACCCACCCGCCGTAGGGCAGCCGCGCGATGCTGTCGAGGGCGGAGGTCACCGTATGCTCCTCCGGCGCGAGCACAGGACAGACAAGCGTGGTCCCGTCCGAGCTCAGCAACATGGCGTGCCCATGCTCCCCGATGGTCGCTTCGGAGATCGCCCGGAAAATGGTATCGCGCCTGAGCAAGACGCTCACCGCGCCGATCGCCGACTGCTGGTCGTCCGACATGATCGGCACGGAGACGTTCAGCACACGCGTTCCGAAGGAAGGATCGAAATAAATGTCGCCCACATAGACCTGTCCAAGGCCGCCATCGTAGACCGCGTTCCACCAGGTGCTCGTACCGTAGTAATACTCCACTTGGGGAATGGAGCTGAGCACCAGCGCACCCTGGTTGTCGGTCACGAGGATGCCCACGTAATCGGCCTTCCGGATATCGTGCCATCGGATCAGGTAATTCGTGGCGATCTGGTTGATGAAGGCGGGAAACTCGTGCTGGCGCTCGCGCTCACGCCACCGCCGTTGCCAGTCCCGGATCATGGACTGAATACGGGGCTTGTCCTTCCCTTCGTAGCTCCGGTTCGCCTCCGACACGGCGGTGCGCAAAAAGGGCGTGGCGCCCAGTTGCTGGGCTTCGTTGATACCTCTGGTAACCTCCATTTCGATGCGCCGGGCCGCCTCCACGGCGACCTCTTTGAAGCTCCCGCCGATGGTCTCCTGGATGGCTTCGCGCTGATCGATGTAGGTGAGGGCGAGAAACAGCGTGAGGGGAAGAAGGCCGACCATCACAATGGCGGTGATGATCTTCCGCTGGAGGCTACGTGACCGGCTCCAGAATCTCATAAATGACCACAAAATAGCCGCGGTAACAGGGCATTGTTACGGATCGGTAACGCCAAAGTCAAGGAAGGGGGATGGGGGGTTAGCCGCGCTTGAGGAGCCGTCCCTCCGCCCCCGGCCACACGATCAGGAGGGGGCTGGCCACGAAGACCGAGGAATAGGTGCCGATAATGACGCCGATCAACAGGGCGAGGGCGAAATCGTGCAGCACCTCCCCCCCAAAGAGGGTCAGGGGCACCAGCACCAGGACGACCGTCAGGGTGGTCACGATGGTCCGGCTCAAGACCTGATTGATGCCATTGTTGATCACTGTGACGATGCCCTCCCGACGCCGCAGTCGCAGATTCTCCCGGATGCGGTCGAAGACCACCACCGTGTCCGTCAAGGAATAGCCGGCAAGCGTCAGCAAGGCCGTGACGACGAGCAGCGTGATTTCCTTGTCCAGCAAGTAGAACAGGCCCAACACGACCAGCACATCGTGAAAGGTAGCCGTTGCGGCCGCAACCCCGAACCGAAACTCGAACCGTGCCGCGATATAGAGAATGATGCCGACCAGCGAGATCCCGATAGCAATCAGGGCATCCTGCTGAAGCTTCTTTCCGATCGTCGGCCCGATTTCCGTGCTCGACTCCACCACAAAGTCGTTTTCCGGAAACGCCTTGCGGAACGCGTCCTTGATCTTGTCCGCGACTTTCTCCTCGATGGTCGTCGCCTCCTTGACGCGGATCAAAATCTTGTTGGCCTCGCCGAACTCCTGGAGCTCGGCGTCGGACAGGCCGTGGTCCGCCAGAGCCCGTCGTGCGTCCTCGATCGAAATCGCCTGCTCGAAGGCCAGTTGAACCGCCGTGCCTCCAGCAAAGTCGATGCCGATATTTGCGACGCCCCGGCCGATCTGCACCAGGGCAAGCAGGCCCAGCAGAACCAGGAGTCCCGAGAGCATGAAGGTGATCCGCCGCTTGCCCATAAAATCGATGTTGGTCTTCCCCAAGATCTCGAACATGCTCACTCTCCCCCCAGGACTTTCGTAGCCAACTCACACGGATCCGCGAGCGGATCGCGCGGATTCATCGCTTAGATGCTCAGGCGCTCCAGCCGCCGATACCGGTTGATCACGTCGTACACGACCTTGGTGCCGACCAGGGCCGTAAACAGATTGATGGCGATGCCAAGACAGAGCGTCACGGCAAAGCCCTTGATGGGACCCGTGCCGAACAGGAACAGCGCCAGGCCCGTGATCAAGGTCGTGACGTGGGCATCGATGATCGTGAGGAGGGCCTTGTCATAACCGTTGTCCACGGCTAGGCGGACCGGCTTGCCAATTCTCAGCTCTTCACGAATCCGCTCGAAGATCAGCACGTTGGAGTCCACGCCCATACCGATGGTCAAAATGATGCCGGCAATCCCGGGCAGCGTGAGCGTCGCGTTGAGCCCGGACAAGGCGCCGATGAGGCAGATCAGGTTCAACGCCAGCGCGAAGTCGGCGATGATCCCAGCCATCCGGTAATACACGACCATGAACAGGACGACGAGGATGCCGGCGAAAAAGGTGGTCGTGAGCCCCTTGTCGATCGAGTCGCGCCCGAGTGACGGGCCGACCGTGAGATCCTGGATGACCTCGAGGGGCGCCGGCAGCGAGCCTGCGCGGAGGACGATGGACAGGTCATTGGCTTCCTCCATCGAGAAGGATCCTTCGATCGACGCGCGCCCGCCGGGAATCCGCTCCCGGATGACCGGGGCCGAGTACACGGTATCGTCCAGAACGATCGCGAGGCGCTTTTTGACGTGGTCCGTGGTGATGCGCTCGAATTCCTTTGCACCCTTGGCATCAAAGGTCACGGACACGTAGGGCTCGCTGAACTCCCCGATCGCCACGCGGGCGTCGCTCAGCACGTCGCCCGCCAGCAGGACGCGCTTCTTGACCAGGTACGGCACACGCCACTCCTGGCCGCTCTCTTCGTCCCTTACCCGTTCGAACAGGATCTCATCCCCCTCCGGAATCTTGCCCTCCAGCTCCTTGAGCAGCTCCTCCGCCTTGGCGCGGGGCAGGCGTCCGGGCAGCTCGCGCGCGATCGGGCTGTCCTCATCGAGCAGCTTGAACTCGAGGATCGCGGTTTCCTTGATGAGCTCCTTGGCTCGGTCGGGATCCTTGATGCCCGGAAGCTGGACCACGATTTGATTAAGGCCCTGCCGGGCCACGAGGGGCTCCCGCACGCCGAACTGGTCGATCCGGTTCCGGATCGTCTCCAAGGCTTGATCGATCGAGGACGTCTTGATACGCGTGACCTCCGACTCCCGAAGCTCATACACGAGGGTGCCCGTGTTGCCGGCGCTCTCGACCGGGAAATAGGCCGGAAAGTCTTCAAACGTTTTCTGGATCTTTTCCTTCAGCTCCGGGTCCTCGAAGCGGATCTCGATTCGCGTCTGACCGCTCCGATCGACGGACGAGAAGGCAAGCTCCTGGTCGGCCAAGGCATCCAGAACGGCGTTGACAGTCCGATCCACCGCGATCTCGACAGCACGATCCTCGTCCACCTGCAGCACCATGTGGATGCCGCCCTGCAGGTCCAGTCCCAGCGCGATCCCCTTGTCCGGCAGGATGCGCTTAACCCAGAGGGGAATGCCGTCGTAGATCGCGGGAATCGTCGGCAGGAAAAACAGCAACGAGAACAATACAAACAGCGCCAGCAGCGTCAGACGTCCCTTGACCGGCTTCATCCTTGCTCCAATCCCTTCTTCATGTCACTCCTCTCCCCTGTCGTCTTCAATCCTCTTCGTCGCCCCTCAGCCGGGTAATCGACTCGCGCTGCATCTTCACCTTCGTGTTGTCCGCGATTTGGATGGTCACCGTCGTCTTCCCCATGTTGGTGATCGTCCCCCAGATCCCCGCGGAGGTCAGCACCTTGTCGCCCTTCTTGAGGTTTTCCTGCATGGATTTCAACTCTTTTTGCCGCTTGCGCTGCGGCAGGATGAGCAGCACGTAGAAGATCACGAAAATCAAGACGAACGGCACCAACGACAGGAGCGTACCTCCCGTGCCAGGACCGCCCTGGCTTTGCGCCCACGCGATATCCGCTAACATAAGTCCCCTTTCTCTACTGTCCTGAGTCTGAAGGTCGCCGCATCCTTCCCGGCGCTGGGGCCGCGCCTGCCGCCGCGAATCGCGGAGATCAGGCTCCCGCACTTCCCGAGCGGATCCGGTGCCTTCGGGCCGAGCATATTTCGCAGCCTGTTCCTCATCTTCGCGGCGGGTGGGACGGCGTCCGCGAGGGCCGAGGCCATGGCGGGCGATTGCCTGATGCCGAGCCAGACCCAGTGCCGCGGTGCCGATCCGACCGTCCCCTTGTGAGGCGCCGCGGCCAACCACTGCCCGTCGGCGGCTGTCTCTCTTTCACGCATAAACATGGCCCCGCCCGAGCGGATGCCGTTCGTCACCCGCCGCTCTCGAGCACCGCGAGCTGCGTCGAGGGGCAGCGCTGAGCAGGGCAGGTGTGGCCCCTGTACCGATGTCACTGCCGCTGCCGTCCCGGCCCCCGGCCTCAACGAGTAAGAACGACCTGCTCTGACCTCCTCACTCACGTAAAGCTCCTAGCAAGACCCGCCGATCGCTTCCATGCGAGCCTCGGTGGATGCGTGATCCGTTCCGTTTCGCTGGGCGTGAAAGTCCCGCCGGAACTCGGCAAACTGTCCCTGACCGATCGCCGATCGAATGCGCTCCATCAAGACCGCGAAGTAATGCAGGTTGTGCAGCGTGTTCAACCGAGCGCCGAGCATTTCCTTCGCCATGAACAGGTGATGCAAGTAGGCGCGCGAATAGCGCGCGCAGACGGTGCAGGCGCAGACGGGGTCCAACGGCCGCTCGTCCCTGGCGTATTGCGCCTGCTTGATGACGACACGGCCCGAAGAGGTGAACAACCAGCCCGTCCGGCCGTGGCGGGTCGGGATCACGCAGTCGAAGAGATCGATCCCGCGTGCGACCCCCTCGACCAAATCCTCGGGCATGCCCACCCCCATCAGGTACCGTGGGCGATCCTGCGGCAGGTCGGGCACGGTGGCCTCGAGCATGGCATGCATGACCGCCTTCTCCTCACCGACGGACAAGCCCCCCACCGCGTAGCCGTCGAACCCGAGGCGTACCAGTTCGGCTGCCGCCCGCGCCCGCAAGTCCGCATGCGGCCCGCCCTGGACGATGCCGAACAATCCCTGGCCTGCACGGCGACGCGCCGCCAGGGAGCGCCGGGCCCACAGCATTGTCCGCCTCAAAGCCTCCTCCACCGCATCGCGCGAGCTGGGCAACGCCACGCAGTGGTCCAGCACCATCGCCACATCCGCTCCCAGACCCTCCTGGATCTCCACGGCTCGTTCCGGCGTGATGTGATGCGAGCTGCCGTCGAGATGGGATTGAAATGTGACGCCGTCGTCGGTGACACGACACATCTTCGCCAAGCTGAAGATCTGGAACCCGCCGCTGTCGGTCAGCACGGCGCCGGGCCACGACATGAACCGGTGAAGCCCGCCCAACTCCGCCACGAGCTCATGCCCTGGCCTGAGATACAAATGGTAGGCATTGCAGAGGATCATGCCGAACCCCAGGGCTTGGAGGTCCCCAGGCTCGACTCCCTTCACGGTTCCTACTGACCCTACCGGCATGAACGCCGGCGTGTCGACGTCCCCGTGCGCGGTCGTCAGGCGGCCGAGGCGAGCGCACCCGGCCAAATCCGTCTGTCGGACGACAAACTTCACACATGCACCCTGAAGACGAAGTCCACCCTACATGCGGTCCGGTGCACCAATGCCCAGCAGATCGAGACCGTTGCGAATCACCTGCTGGACCTGCCGCATCAGGATCAGCCGTGCCGCGGTCAAGGCCGGAGTGAGAACCTCGGAGCTGCGGGCTACCGGAGCCTCCGCCTCCTTCGCAAATTCTCGGTCTCGCCCCGCATCGGGATCGGCAACCGGAAGAATCCGGTGCTTGTAGTAATAGGTGTGCAGGAGTGCCGCGAGCTCCTGCAGGTAAAAGGTGATCCGGTGCGGCTCCAGGGCCGCCCCGCTCCCCTGGACCACCGAGGGGTACGCGGACACTTTCTTGATCAGCGCCAGCTCGTCCGGCTGGGTCAGGAGGCCCAGGTCGGCCTCGGCAATGACGGGGATGGCGATCCCGCGCTCCTCTGCGCGCCGGCAGAGGCTCGACACGCGCGCGTGGGCGTACTGGACGTAATACACGGGGTTTTCCGCGGATTGCCGTTTGGCCAGGTCCAGGTCGAAATCCACCGGTGTATCCGAGCGACGCATGAGGAAGAAAAACTTCGCGGCATCCGCTCCGACCTCCTCGATGACCTCTCGAAGGGTGATGAACTCGCCCGAACGCTTCGACATCTCGACCTTGCGACCGCCTCGCAACAGGTTGACCATCTGCACGAGAACCACGCGCAGCCGCTCCTTGGGATGACCAAACGCCTGCACCACCGCCTGCATCCGGGGAATATAGCCGTGATGGTCGGCCCCCCAGACGTCGACGAGGAGGTCATACCCGCGCGAGATCTTGTCACGGTGGTAGGCGATGTCGCTGGCGAGGTACGTGTAATCGCCGCCGCGCTTCCGGACGACGCGATCCTTCTCGTCCCCATACTGTGACGAACGGAACCACAGCGCGTCGTCCTCCTCGAACACCAGTTTGCGCTCGCGCAGGTCTCCGAGGGCCTGCTCGACGGACCCCGTGCTGATCAGCGACTGCTCGCTGAACCAGACATCCATGTCCACATGAAAGGCCTTGAGATCGTTCTTGATGTCACCCAGAAGCTCGCGATAGGCGAACTCCCTGCACGCGCGCACGGCTTCTTCCGGCGAAGCCTCGAGCAGCCGGGCTCCCGCCTCCTCGCCCAGACGCACCGCCACGTGCTTCAGGTACTCTCCCTGATACCCGTCCTCGGGGAAGTCCACGGAACGCCCGTGCAGCCGCTGATAATGCACCCAGACGGAGTCGCCCAGGAGCTGCATCTGCCGCCCCGCGTCATTGACGTAGTACTCGTTGACCGCTTCGGCGCCAACGGCGCTCAGGAGGCGCGCCACCGCCTGGCCGACGGCGGCGTTGCGGCCGTGACCGACGTGGAGCGGCCCCGTCGGGTTGGCGCTGACGTATTCCACCAGGACCCGCTGCCCCGTCGCCGCCTCTGATCGTCCGTAGTCCGGGCCCCGCTCTTCCACCTCGCGCAGGACCTTGAGCCAGAGCTCGCGCCGGACCGTCATGTTCACATAGCCGGGGCGCGCGACCTCCACCCGCTCGAACACCGTGTCCTTATCCGTCATATTCTGAATGATCAACTCGGCGATCTCATGGGGTGGGCGGCGTTCAGCGGAGGCCAGGCCCATGGCGACGGTCGTGGCGAGATCACCCCACTCCGGCCGCTTGGGTGGATCGAGCGTGAGCGCCGGGAACGGTTCCGCCTTGAGCTGGCCCCTGTTCCGCGCCTGCTGCAAGGCGGCCTGGAGAACTCCCAGCACGGTTTCTCGGACGATGTCCTGGGCCACGGGCGGCGCTCCTAACTCTTCTCGCTGCAAGGAAAATTCCAACCGCGCAAGATAGCATAGCCCCGCCCTGAGCTCAAGGCAGACGCATCACCTGGCCCCCCTTTGCCTGAGGCCGGCACCGCAAAAAATCATGGCAGGCGGCGAGCACGGACTCGACCGGGATCGAGAGGCACGGCTTCTCCCGACAGGCCCGGATTTGAAGCCATCCGTCACAATGGCACGGCGGGCCGGACAGGGTGGCGACGGCGCGACCGCGCGGCGCCCATCGCGCCGCCGCGGTCGGTCCGAACAACGCGACCGTGGGCACGGCCACCGCAGCCGCCAGATGCGAGAGACCCGAATCGTGGCCAAGGTAGAGATCCGCGGCTGCCAGGAGCCCGGCCACAGCCACCAGGTCCTCGTCCTGGAAAGAAGCCATCGAAAAAGGAAGGAGATCCCGCAGTCGAGCCGAGACCTCGCCATCTGCCGGCCCGACGATGAGCACGGGCGAGATCCCCCGGTCTTGCAGTCGCGTGATCAGCTCGGCCAGCAGGGGCGGTGCGCAGCACTTGTGAGGGCTTCCGCTGCCCGCATGGATCATCGCACAAGATTCTCCATGCGCCGTGCGCACCGACCCGAGGCGTCGTCTGCCCTCCTCGGCCACTTCCACCGGAAGTCGCAATGCTTCCCACGAGCGGGAGCCTGTCTCGAGTGAACTCAGCGTTTCGAGGAAGCGCTCCGCCTGATGAGCGGATTGAACCTGGATGTCGTGGGGCGAACGGACGATGACCCGCGGAATCCCGCGCGCCTCCAGGGCCTGACGGACGCGACCGTCCTGATCCGCCAGCCAGCAGACGGCGGCCTCGCAGCGGC
>JBFGRM010000094.1:0-9119 GCA_041563675.1 Nitrospiraceae bacterium
CAAATCCCACGTTTCAGGTCTCAGGTCCCACGTTTTTGCGGTTCGCAGCGAAAGCAATTTTCTTTACGTGGGACCTGGAACTTGGAGCTTGAGACCCGGCAACAGACTTCTTATTGGCTACCGCCCTTGTCCTTCAGCAAACGAGCGAGCAGCGATTCCCTGATGTTCACGCCGGGCAGCACGTCGGCGTAGCTGTCGGCGTAATTCAGCGTCAGCTCGATCACTTCTTCTTCATTCAGGTTATAGATCGCCGGATCGATCTCGACCTCGTCGCTCTGTGCGGAGGCTGTGCCGGACCAGAGGCGCGAGGCCGAGGCAATCGGAAGTGCGGCGAGGCCGAAGGCGGCAATCCCTGAGGTTTTCAGAAAGGCTCGTCGGTTCATGGTTGCACCTCTGTAATGAGAAAGTGAGACCTCCCGGCCTGGCCGGGCAGATCTGCCGTCCTTTTCTAAGGATAGCAAACGGCGGACAGGTTCACAGGACCTGTCCCCACTTTATTTTTATACCAAAAATCAACGTGTTTCAGGGGTCCTCGATGGGGGGGATCGGGGCAGGTTTTTTGCGGGGGACGTCAGAAGCGGCCCAATGTGACGACGAGGGTGGCCTCCCTATGGTCCCGCAGGACCGTCATGCGCACCTGCTGTCCGGGACGAGTCCGCTCCAGGAGGTAGCTTTTGAGTTGTGCGGCCGAGACGATTTTGTTCCCCTCGATCGTGAGGAGGATGTCGCCCTCCTTGAACCCGGCCTCCCTGGCCGGGCCGCTCGTGCTGGACACGGCCACGCGCCATTGCGTCCCCAGCTTGACGGACGTCAGTCCCAGCCCGAGCCGGGGGAAGCCGGTCCGTTCCCCTCTGATGAGCGCATTGATGAGCCGATCCGCCAGCTGCGCGGGCACCCCAAAGGCCATCCGGCTGCACCGCCGCTCGCCCTCCACTCCCTCGGTCTGAATGATGGCGTGGACGAACCCCACGAGGTCGCCGTCCGCGTTGAAAAGGCCGCCGCCCGAGTTGCCGCTGCAGGCGGTCAAATCCAGTTGCAGCAGTCGTGACTGAAGGGTGGGGAGGAAAGTGTTGGAATTGCCCACGCGGCCAAACCCGAGGGTGGGGCCCCAGCCGAGCGGATAGCCGACCGTAAACACCTCGTCGCCGGGTGCCGGCTCCTCGGCGCCGAGCGAGACCGTCCCGAGAATGGCGGGGACGGACTCCGGATCCGCCCGGTACACGGCCAGATCCAGAAACTCGCTGAATCCGACCAGCTCCGCGGAAAGCTCGTGAAAGTCCTCGGTCAGCACCGCGATCGTCTCGGCCAGGACGGTCTGGCTTCCCTCCTGGCGCGTCACCGCGTGGCGAGCCGTTACGATATGGCCGTCTCGCAGGTGGACGCCGGTCCCACGAATCGAGAAATGTGCCTTCGACGGAGCAGCCTCCGTCCCCTGATCGGCACGGAGGACTCCAACCGTGGCCCGCTTGGCCCGATGAATCGGGTCGGCCAGACGCTCATGTGTCGGTTGTGCTGCCGCCGTGCCGGTGGGAAGCAGCAGGATCGACACCCCCAGGGACAGGGCGGCGACTACGTGAGGGCCCCATGATTCGAGCCCTGCGGGCCCCGTATGTCCTGCTAATCGCTGCGCTCGACTCATGCCACCGCCCCCCCTTTGAGCCAGGGGACTCTAGCCAGCCAGGCCGGTGCCGTCAACCGTCAACTCCAACACCGCCCGTGGAGGGTCCTCCCCACCGCCCCCTGCAAAGGGTCGATGCCGCTCCCCCATAAGCGGACTAGGCTAGAGGGGCCCCTTCACGCGATACATGTACGGTCAATCCGTCGAGACCACCAATGCCGCACGCGCAAACCCTCACGCTGCCGAGGCCGATCCGATGACACTTCGACTCAGGCACGATGAGCCCGAGATCACGGAGATGGATTTCAGAATCCGCTCGTATCGGCGTTTTTCCATGCAATGTCCCGTGTTTTATCTGTGCGAGAAATTCATCGCTCAGGGGACTGTCTGGAACTTCTCTCGAAAGGGATGGCGTGTGGACGGCGAACACGACGTCCCGGTAGGGGCGGTTCTCGCCCTCTGCGTCTTTCTTCCCGACCAGCAGGTGCCGATGACGATCGAGCGGGCGATCGTGCGCTGGTCACGGGGCCAGGAATTCGGCCTGGAAACCCTTTACATGCAGCCCGAGCAGAATTCCCGATTCAAGTTTTTCGTCAAAGACCTCGTCAGAGACCTCCAGCAATAGCGGACCTGTTATCAGTCCCCTCCTTTAGAAACATCGATTGCTCAGGCTTCGCTCAACGATGTCGTCATTGAGCGTCAGCGCCTTGCCCTGACGGGCGAGCCGTTGCTCCTTCGGCAGAGCATGCGGCACCTGGAGCACCAGGCGCGGCGTCTGTTCGCGGACCTCGACCCGCCACGTGCCGGACTCGTCGAACCCGACGGCCTTCTCTGCCGACACGTCCCCCCGACGAAACTCGTACAAGAACGTGCCGTCGCTGCAGAGATGCCAGACTCTGGACTCACCGCCGACCGACCGGCTCAGCCGTTGTCCCATGAGCTGCCCGTACCATGCCTTCAAGTGCGTCATCATCTCACGGCTCATGAACATGGTGGAATCGGCTAACCCAGCCAGGAGCCCTGCATAGTAGTCGCCCTCCTGCTCAGGCCCGGCGATGAAGTAGATCACCGCTTGATTGGCGGGTCCCACGAGGGCCACCGCTCTGCCCACCTGGTCTCCATGCAGATAGGACGCGTACAGGCGCATGCCCTCGCGGCGCACCGGGGCCGCCGGGTCCAGCACGTAGGCTTCCTCCAGGGCAAAGGGCTCGCTGAGCCGGGCCTCAGCCTCCTCGACAGTCGTCTCGTCGAGCACGATCAACAGGCCCAATCCCGGCCTGCGGGAAGAGTCGAGGTGAGCGACCTGAGATCCGGCCGGAAGCCTCACGCGCCAGTGCCGCGGCACCGTGAGGGAGACGCCCAGAAAGGGAATGCGCAGCCGCGTTTCTCCATGATAGAACCGGCCGGCACGGAGGTCCTCGACGGGGTCACCACCGAAGGCCGCCTTCCCCGCCACCGGCAGCGTCCACACCACAAGGGACAGGAGCAGGACGCCGACGAAGAGTGTCGAACGCGCCAAATCTCGAAGCATGATCAGTGCCGCTCCTTCTCAGTCCACGAAGTCATACACCACCAGGCGCTGCACCAGTGGACGAACGACTTCGTCAAGCACCTGCTGGTGCGCCGGATGCTCGAGGTATCGGGCCAGCGCGGCTCGGTCTGTCACGGTAACCACGATTGCCACGTCGAAGCTGCTGTCGGCGACGGCCCGGCCGGTCGGCAGCACAGGCCCCGCCTTGACGCCCTGGACCCCTGGCAGGGCTCGAAATGACTGGGCAGCCTCGATGAGCCGGCGGCACCCCGCGGGATCGCCCTTCTGCTTGAGCCAACAGATCACCACATGCTCGACAGTCGACCCCGCTCGGGTGCCGCCCCCGGAGCTGACGCAGGCGGAGAGCGTCAAAATTATGACGACCGACAAGGCGCTCCGCCCCAGGCCCCGATTGTCTATCCACATGGTGACGCCATCACAGGCCCTTCATTCGATATCTTATGAGGACTCACCCCCAGCGCTCAAGCGTGGTCGTCTCCAGGCCTTCCCAGTCCCCAGGGATCGACGAGCTATACTTAGAGGGTCGTCCGGGGAACCTCGCCGTGACGAACCTGAGCCGCGATGGCCTCCAATCCTAAAACGCGTCGCAAGCACTTCGGGATCGGGTTCTGGATCTGGTGGAATCGGCCGGATGGGAGCCGCGGCGGACCCGCGCAGGTCTGGCTGCTGGCCCTGTCGCGACAGCGGCGCTGGGCCTACGTTGAGGTCCAGGGAAACGGTGTCTGGGTCGCCGAGGATTGTATCACTGAGATCGTGCGTGGATCTGGGCGACCGGAGAGCCGTGACCCGAGGAGAGGGGGCGCATGAGCATGCGGTCATGTCCACGCTGGCCTGGTCTCACACCTTGGACGCTCATGGCGACCATCGTGCCGCTCTTGCTTCACATGAGTCTATCCAATTCCCTCGATGCGGCGGAAACGCTTCCGCCGGATCCCGAGGACCGCTGCCTCGAATCCCTTGCCGGTGTGCACCAGCCCAATCCCAAGCAGAGCAGGGAGGCCGTCGAGCAGTTCGTGCACGCGGTCCATTCCGACGAGTGTCGTAAAAGTCTTGAGTTCGAGGAGTGGAGCACCGAGACGATTTACGACTTGATGCAGGACGCTCCGGAAACCTTCTTCACCGTGCTCATGCAAGCGCCGCCACCCGTCCAAGCCTCGGTCATCACGGCCCTGGACCACCCCGCCGACCAATTCATCGACTATGCCGCCATCTACGAGTCCATCAGCACCGGGGTTCGTGACAAACGGCTTCGTGACTACGCCTTACGTATCTTCACGCCCCACTACCAGCGCTATCTCAAAGAACAGAAGGAGTGGGAGCGACTCGAGACACCGAAGGGCAAGGCCCGGCAAGGCTGACCATTCCCCCCTCGTCGTTCCCCACCTTGAGTCGGTCACTCTGATCGGTTAGAGTCGGTCCTGCGACGTCCAGACGGCTGCGAGCCGACCAGTCACCCGCCTTCGCAGGGAGCCACCGCTGTCAAGTCGTGAAGGAATGCGAGACGGGTGCCCGCCGAAGCCTTGGCGAAGGCGGGCTGCTTCGGCGGGTTCCGCCGAAGCTTTCATAGACCCCACGGCTTTGAAGCCGTGGGGCTCCACTTGTCCACCGACCCAAGCGGGGAGCCTCCCATGCCATTCGATCTGAAGAAATTTTTACGAGCGGTCAGAGACTACGAGCTGCACCGAAGGTTCGACATGAACGAGCTGGTGAAAAATTTGTTGCAGGGTTTGTTGCTGGTCGTGCCCGTCGCCGCCACGGTGGTCGTCGTGTACTTCCTCTTTACGACAGTGGACGGATGGCTCGGCTTGCCTATCCCTGGCGTCGGCTTCCTGATCGTCGTCGCCTGCATCATCTTGATCGGACGGCTCGCGTCGAACGTCTTCGTCCAGGGGACCATGAACACCGTGGACAGCCTGCTGACGCGAACCCCTTTTATTAAACTACTGTATACGTCGATCAAGGACCTGATCGAGGCCTTCATGGGGCAGAAGAAGCGGTTCGACCAGCCCGTGATCGTGACCCTCGGGTCGGGGTGGCATGCGGAGGCGCTGGGCTTCGTGACGCGGCAGAGCCTGGAGATGTTCGGTCTCCACGATCGCGTGGCCGTGTACTTCCCGCAGTCCTACAATTTCGCCGGCCAAACGTTGATCTTCCCGAGAGACCAGGTCCGGCCGGTGAATCTGCCGAGCTCCGATGTCATGGCCTTCATCGTTTCGGGCGGTGTTTCCGGAGGGATCACGGGCGGGATGACGGATGTGGTCGAAGCGGAAGCGTAATCGGAAAAACGTAATTGGGTAACTGGGTAATTAGGTAATTGGGGAGCTGTGCCTGGCGGTTCGGGTACGCCTCTCCTAGGTCTTCCCCAGTTACCCAATTTCCCAGTTACTTGTTTGCCTTCCTTATGGTTTGACCTGATTCCTTCCTGACTCCTTTGCCTTATACAACGCCTTGTCGGCAGCCTTGATGACCTCGGCGGAGTTTCGGTTGCGCTCATCGCGGTCGGCGACGCCGATGCTGACGGTCACCGAGACCTCCTTTTTGGGCTTTCCCGTGCCCTTGGCTTTGGTGGGTTTCTTCCGGGGCCGGAGGCGCCCCCGGAGGGCGAAGGGCGTGGCCTCGATGGTCTTGCGGACCACTTCGAGGTACGGCTTGGCGTCATCCAGCGATCGGCCAGGAAACAGGACCGCGAATTCCTCGCCACCGTAGCGATAGGCCTTGCCTCCTCCCCCGACCTCGCCGAGCTTCGTGGCGACCATCTTCAGCACCTGGTCCCCGACGTGATGCCCGTACTGGTCGTTGAATTTCTTGAAGTAGTCCACGTCGACCATGGCCACGGCGTACTGTCCCCCCAGCTGCAAGAGATCCTCGTTCAACGCACGACGGCCCGGCAGCGCGGTGAGCTCATCGTGATAGGCCATGCGGTAGGACATCTCCAGCAAGGCCACCACCTGCATGAGTCCCGCGGTCGCCAGATAGCTGGTGGACAGCCAGGACGGCCGCGTCCAGGAGAGCGCGACGAAAACCGCACCAAGCGCCCACAACATGCCGCCGTCCATCGCGTTGCGAAACCGCCAGAACTGCACCGCCTGAACGAGGAGGGCTACCGCAAAGGCGGCCAGGACCGGCTGGGGCAGGCTGGTCCAGCTCACCAGGTCTCGGCTTATGAACTCCTCGCCCAGCCAACGAACCCAGGGCCGGCCCTGAGGCTGGCAGGCGAACCAGACCGCGCCGCCTTGCGCGAAGAGGGGCAGCAGGCGGCTGATACCCCGCAGCGTAAAGATGCCGCGCTCGGTGATGAGGGCATAGGCGACGAGATTAAGGGGCAGAAGAAAGGCGACTGCCTGGAACACGATGCGGTTTGAGCCGCGCATCGCGTCCGCTTAGAAGGCGAAGTGTTGCAAGGCCATGTCGGCTGCGGCCAGGATGAGGATGGTGTAAACGATGCGGCTGCGGTTGAAGAACCAGCCGAGGAAGAGCCCTCCCGCCGCGATAATGTAGGGGAAGACCTGGACCACGGGCACGACGGCGCCGGGCACCGCACGGGGGCGGAGGATCGCCAGCGCCGCCAGCAGGATGATGCCGCCGGGAACGAATAACGTGTAGAGGTGCTTCATAACCCAGTACAGGTAGAACTATACAAGACAGAGGCCGTCCCAAAAAGAAAAAGCCGCCGACCTGCAGGCCTCGCCCGGCGGGTGGTCCCGCCCGGCCTTCCCTTCGCGACGCCGGTCGGGTACAAGATACGGTGACGAGACGCCATGAAGGCCATTTCAGCTCAGGAGCTGTACAACCTCACCACCTGTGCGCACCGCGTCTACCTGGACGCCAACGGCGACCCCAAGGACAAGGGCGACGTCAGCGCGTTCGTGAAGCTGCTCTGGGAGCTGGGCCTCCAGACCGAGCGCGAGTACATCGGCACGCTCGGGGAAGTCCAGATCTCAGATCTGAGCGCCTTGCGCGCCGGCGAGGCATGGCCCGAGACCCTTCGACTCATGAAGGCCGGGGTGCCGTTAATCTACCAGGGTTGCCTGATCGACGGCGCCTACATCGGCCGACCGGACCTGCTCGTCAGGCGGGATGATGGCACGTCGACCTTCGGGCCGTATCTCTACGAGCCGATCGATATCAAGGCGGGGAGGGGCTGGGAAGAGCGAAACGGGAAAAGGACCCGGTTCAAGGAACATTACGCCTATCAGATGTTCTTCTACCGGATGCTGCTGGAGCGCATCCAAGGCGCGCGCTTGTCCGTCGGCCGCATCATCAATGTGGACAAGGAGATCGAGGAATTCAGCCTGGATGCCGTCCAAGAGAAGTTCAGCTCGGCGCTCGAGGAGGTGAAGCAACTGGTCACGGGCCGGGAAACCTCGGAGCCCGTGCTCGGCAGCCACTGCCAGCTCTGCCCCTGGCACCGACGATGCGAGCGCTGGGTACAGGAACATTCGGACCCCACCAACCTCTTCTTCGTCGGCAAGCAGAAGTTTCAGCTCAAGCAGGTCGGGCTGCGGACCATCGAGGACATCGCCGCAATGGAGGTGAGCGACTACCTCAAGCCGCCCAACAAGATCGCTCGCATGGGCGAAAAGTCGCTGGCGCGGATGAAGGAACGCGCTCGTGTGCGGCTGGCCGGGCAGCCCGTCATCCGGCCGGGGTATCGATTCCCGGAACGCCGTCGCGAGATCTATTTTGATATCGAGGACGACCCGACCCGGGGCGTCACCTATCTGTTTGGACTTCTTATTTATGAGGCCAACGCGGCGCCGGCCTTTGAGTATTTTGTGGCCAAGAGGCCGGAGGACGAACAAGCCACCGTGGTGGCGTTCTGGGATTTTCTCGCCGGGTGCTCGGGGGACGAGGTCTTTTACGTCTATTCCCACAAGGAGCGCACGACGCTGCGACACTTGATGAATCGGTACGCGCTGGACCCGGATGTGTTCGAACGGTATTGCGCGATGGAATTCGACCTCTACGCGGATCTGATCGTGGAATACTCGGATTGGCCCACCTATTCCTATGGAATCAAGCAGATCGCCAAGCTCATCGGCTTCAAATGGCGTGATCCCGACCCGTCCGGCGCGAACTCCATTGCGTGGTACAACGAGTACCTTTCCGATCCTTCGGACGAACGCGCGCTGCGCCGGATCCTTCGGTACAACGAAGACGATTGCCGCGCCATGGTTGCCATCAAGCGCTATTTTGAGCGGGCCGCCGCCGAGGCACCCTCCATCCCGAAATAACGGGCCCAACCCAGTGCACGGCCCCTCCGCCTGGAGGCCCGGAGCCCTCCTGGACAGACCACGCGTAAGGAAGCGCCCGATGCCCCGACAGATTCACCGGGGGTTCTCAACGGATCGAGGGTCGATCCGACCGTCAGGACAAGGAGACAAGGCTATGCGCGCCACGCCACTCTTCCTGGTGCCAGCCCTGATCGGTGCCGCTGTTTTTGGCACCGCCGTTTTGACAGCCGCGGACAGTCCACCCGCTTCATTCGCCAAGGCCACCTTCGCGGGCGGATGCTTCTGGTGCATGGAGCCGCCCTACGACGCGCTGGACGGGGTGGTCTCCACGACCTCGGGTTACATTGGTGGAGAGAAGAAGCATCCCACGTACGAGGAGGTGTCGGCGGGCGGGACGGGCCACGCCGAAGCCGTCGAGGTGCTCTACGACCCCGCGAAGATCAGTTACGCGGATTTATTGAAGGTATTCTGGCGGAACATCGACCCGACGACGCCGAATCGACAGTTCTGCGACAAGGGGAGCCAATATCGCTCGGCCATCTTCTACCACAGTGCCGAGCAGCAGCGGTTGGCGGAGGAATCACGACGGGAGATTGAGAAATCGAAATCCTTCCCGCAGCCGATCGTCACGGAGATCATTGCCGCCGCTGAGTTCTATCCGGCCGAGCCGTACCATCAGGATTTCTACCAGAAGAACCCCATTCGGTTTAAGCTC
>JBFGRM010000095.1:0-9108 GCA_041563675.1 Nitrospiraceae bacterium
AAGCCAAGAATCAAACCGCCTATACCCCGGCCGTGTCCATGATCCTCGGGCTGCAGCAGGTCCTGAAGATGCTGAAGGCGGAGGGACTGGAGGCGGTCTTCTCCCGTCAGGCGAAGCTGGCACAAGCCACGCGGGAGGGAGTCCAGGCCGCAGGGCTGGCGCTCCTCGCCAAGGACAGTCCGAGCAACGCCGTGACGGCGATCCGCGCCCCGGAGGGCGTCGATGGCCAGGCAATCTACAAGAACCTCCGCGTGCAATACGGGATCACGGCCGCCGGCGGGCAGGACCATCTGAAGGGCAAGATCTTCCGCGTGTCCCACATGGGGTACATGGATCGATTTGACGTGATTACCGCGTTGGCGGCGATCGAGATGACCCTGAAAGGGCTCGGGCATCCCGTCACGCTCGGCAGTGCGGTGGCGAGGGCGGAGGAGCTCCTCATATAAAGGAGTCGACGAGCTCGCAGGGCCGAACGTGTGAACGTTCAATTGATCGCGACTTCCGCACTTTCTCACTTCTTAACGTTGGAACCGACATGAAAATTCTGGTCAGCGATAGCCTCTCCAAGCACGGCGTCACCATTCTCGAGAAGGCCGGGTTCACGGTGGCGGTGAAGACCAAGCTCCCGAAAGAGGAGCTGTTGAAAGAGATCAAGGACTACGACGGGCTGATCGTCCGGTCCGGGACGAAGGTGACCGCGGAGGTCATCGGCGCCGCCGAGCGGCTCAAGGTCATCGGCCGTGCAGGCAGCGGACTGGACAACGTCGATAGCCAGGCCGCCAGCCGCCGGGGCATCGTCGTCATGAACACTCCGGGCGGCAACACGGTCACGACCGCCGAGCACACGATGGCGATGATCTGCGCGATGATGCGACGCATCCCGCAGGCCACCGCCTCGCTCAAGTCGGGGAAGTGGGAAAAAGAGCGGTTCATGGGCGTGGAGATGCACAACAAGACGCTGGGCGTCGTCGGCATCGGACAGATCGGCGGCTACCTGGCGAAGCTCGCACAAGGCATGGCGATGAACGTCATCGCCTACGACCCCTACATGGCGGAGGACCGCGCCCAGGAGATGGGCGTGGAGATCATGGAGCTCGACCACCTCTTCAGCCGGGCGGATATTATTTCGGTCCACACCCCCCTCACCAACGAGACCCGCTCGTTGATCAACGCGGCGGCGATCGAGAAGATGAAGCCGGGCGTCATGATCGTGAACTGCGCGCGCGGCGGCATCGTGAACGAGCCGGACCTGGTCGAGGCATTGAAAACGAAGCGCGTCGCGGCCGCCGCCTTCGACGTGTTCGAGCAGGAGCCCGTCAAGCCCGACCATCCGCTCCTGGCCCTCGACAATTTCATCTGCTCGCCCCATATCGGCGCCCAGACCACGGAGGCGCAGGAGAACGTTGCCGCGGGGATCGCCGAGCAGATCGTGGACTATTTCACCAAGGGGATCGCGCGCGGCGCGGTGAACATCCCGTCCGTGCCGCCGGACCTGCTGCCCCGCCTGCAGCCCTACGTCACGCTGGCCGAAAAGATGGGCCTGCTCCAGGCGCAACTCTACGAAGGCGGCCTCCAGAGCGTCACCGTCGAGTATCACGGTGAAGTGGCGAGCTTGACGCTGGCGCCCTTGACCGTGGCGGTGCTCAAGGGCCTGCTGACGCCCATCCTGGAGGACGTCGTCAACTTCGTGAACGCCCCCGTGATCGCCAAGGAGCGGGGCATCGAAGTGAAAGAGGTCAAGAGCAGCGACGCGGGCGACTTCACCAGCTTGATCCGCGTGCGCATCGAGGCGGGCAAGCACTCCCATCACCTCGCCGGAACGCTGTACCACCGCAAGGACCCGCGCGTCGTCGAGATCGACAACTTCCAGGTCGAAGTCCTGCCCGAGGGACATATGATGTTGATCCTCAACGTGGACAAGCCGGGCGTCATCGGCACGGTGGGTCAGACCCTGGGGGAGCACGGCGTCAACATTGCCCGCATGCAGTGCTCACGTGAAGAGCGCGGTGGTCGGGCCCTGCTCATCATCGGGCTGGATGAGCCGCTGCCGGCCGCCGTCACCGAGGCGATCAAGCACGCTCAGCATATACTCTCCGTCAAGCTCGTCGATCTCTCGAGATAAGGCCTCTCTCCCAGCTTATGTCGCGTCCGCCTAGGAAGCCGTCGGAAGAGCCGACCTCGTTTGTCCAGGCGCACGAGCGCTCGCTCGTGCCCGCAGGCACGAGCACCGGTTTGCCCCTCACGGCAAAGCGGGTGCGGCGTCTCGAGGAGACGCTGCTGGCGTCACTCGCGCGTTGGGGCTATCAGGAAGTGATCCCTCCGACCTTCGAGTACCTGGACGTGCTTTCCGCCGGCCTCGAGCCCGACGTCATTGAGAATTGCTACAAATTCGCCGACCGGACCACCGGCCGCGTGTTGCTGCTCAGGCCCGACGTGACGGCACAGATTGCGCGCATCGTCGCCATGGGCATGCTGGGCACCGACATGCCGCTCCGGCTGTGCTACCGCACCACGGTCTTCCGCTACGAGCCCGAGCATGCGGGGCGCGACCGCGAGATCTTTCAGGTGGGCGCGGAGCTGATCGGCACGGATGATGTCTCGACGGACGCCGAAATCATGGCGCTCATGGTGGAGTGCCTGAAGGAGGTCGGCCTCCCCGCCTTCAACATCTCCCTCGGGCACGTCGGGTTCATCACCGGCTTGCTCGCGCGGACGCGCATGTCGCCGGAGGGACGGAAGCGGGCTGAGCACGCGGCGGCAAGAAAGGATTTGCCCCGCCTCGAGGAGATCCTGCGCGGCGAACAGGTCTCCAAACAGGCATCGCGGGTCATCCTGGAGGCGCCCGGACTCTATGGACGCGAGGAGGTGCTCAAGCGGGGACGGACCCTGGCCGGGGGGCACCCCGAGTTGCTGGCCGCGCTCGATCGCCTGGCCGAGGTCTACCGCATGCTCGTCGCCGGAGGCATGAAAGACCACCTCGTGCTGGACCTCGGTGAGTTCCGCGGCTTCGACTATTACGACGGCATCGCCTTCGATGTCTATGCGGAGGGTGTCGGCTACGAGCTGGGCGGGGGCGGCCGCTACAATCATCTGGTCGGACGATTCGGCCGGGCGGTCCCGTCGACCGGCTTCGCCTTCGATGTCGATCGGCTCTTCCAAGCGCTCGAGACCGTGGAGGACACGCCGCCCCTTCGGGACGTCGATTTCGTGGTCTCCGCTCCGGCCGCCGAGGCGGCACGGATGTTTCACGTCGCGCGGGTGCTGCGCCGCGGGGGATTCCGCGTCGTGCACGGTCCCGTGCCGCCGCGTGGAGGCGATCTCGTCCGCTCCGCCTCGGGGGAGGCCAGGCGCCTGTCCGCCGCGGCCGCGATCGTTCTCGGCGCCCGAGGTGTTCCTGCGGATGAGGCCGTCGTGATGTCTCCGCTCCACGCCGCCGGGCGAGGCGGAAGCGGTCGACGCCCTTCCGTGGAGGGGCAGCGCGTGAAAATCAAAGACTTGCCATCGTGGGCGGCCTCAGTCGGCTTGAGGCCCACCAACAGTCGAGTGCGGGGCGATGAAAACACTTGATCTTTCGGATCCCAAGCTTCCCCCTCAAAATCTCGAGGCGGAGCAATCCGTCCTTGGGGCGATCCTGCTCGAGAATGCGTCCATGGCAAAGGCCATGGAAATCCTGACCGAGGAGGACTTCTACCGCACCGCCCACCGCAAAATTTTTGCGGGCATGCTCGAGCTCTCCGAAGCCGGCGAGGTCATCGATCAGATCACGCTCACCGAGCGGCTGGCCCTGAAAGGGGAGCTGGAGTCGGTCGGGGGGGCCGCGTACCTGGCCGAGCTGGTCCAGGCCGTGCCCTCGGCTGCGAATGTCCGGTATCACTCGAAGATCGTCCGCGACAAGGCGCTCCTCCGGGGGCTCATTCGGACCTCCACCGACATCATCTCGCGGGGCTACGAAGGCTCCGCCCAGATCGACGACCTCCTCGACTATGCGGAGCGCACCGTCTTCGGCCTCACCCAGGGTAAGACGGGGCGGGCGTTCCTCCCGGTCAACCACATCATCAAGGAAAGCCTGGCCATCGTCGACCAGCTCTCGAAGCGAAAGGAACGGGTCACGGGTGTACCCACGGGGTTTTACGACCTCGACGACATCACCGCGGGCCTGCAGCCGTCTGACCTCGTCGTGATCGCCGGGCGGCCCAGCATGGGAAAAACCAGCCTGGCCTTGGGGATGGCACAGCACGCCGCCATCCACGCGGGCTCGGTCGTCGGGATCTTCAGCCTCGAAATGTCGAACGCGCAGCTCGTCCTCCGATTGCTGAGCTCCGAAGCGCACGTGGACTCGCACGCGCTGCGAACGGGGCGGCTGCAAAAGGAGGATTGGTGGCGGTTGGCGGAGGCGGCGGGTCGGCTCGAGCAGGCCCGCATCTTCATCGACGATACCGGCAGCCTCACGGTCCAGCAGATGCGCGGAAAGGCGCGCCGCTTGAAAGCCGAATACGGCTTGGACCTCCTCATCGTGGACTATCTCCAGCTCATGCAGGGGCGGAGCGACGCGGAGTCCCGGCAGCAGGAAATCTCCGATATCTCACGGTCGCTCAAGGCCCTGGCCAAGGAACTAAACGTTCCCGTGGTGGCGCTCTCCCAGTTGAGCCGGGCGGTGGAGAACCGAAAACCCCCGATCCCCATGCTGGCGGATCTTCGCGAAAGCGGCGCGATCGAGCAGGACGCGGACGTCGTCGTATTCATTTATCGGGAGGATGTCTACGATCCCAACACCGAAAAAAAGGGAATTGCGGATATACTTATCCGTAAACATCGAAACGGGCCGACCGGGGAGCGGCAGCTCTACTTCCACGAGAAATTCGCAAGATTTGAGAGCCTGGAATACCGAGAAAGCGTTTGACCGTTTCTCCCGCGCCTGCATATAATTCAAGCAACCCCCATCTGTCCCGCAGGGGGGTGGTGTCTGCGGACACGGCCGAGACGGATTCCATCATGACCCTGGACGACACGCCACAGCCCCATCCCCATCCCTTATGCCCCCGCTTCCGCTGGGGGCACGCCATACTCTGCCTCGTCGCGGTCCCGGCAATCCTGGCTTCCTGCGCCAACCGGCCACAGGTCACCGCGGCGGTCGAGCAGGGTGTCCAGGCCGAGACCGCTCCCGCGGTTGAGATGGAGCCGCCCAAGCATCCCCTGGCGTACTACCATTTCCTGTTGGGCCACCAGGCGGAGCTCGGCAAGGAGGCGGACCAGGCGATCGACGAGTACCTGCGAGCCCTCCGGCGAGACCCTACCTCGGTCTTCCTCAAGGCGAAGCTCGCCTCGCTCTACTTTGCCCAGGGGAAAACGGCTGATGCGTTGCGGTTTGCGGACCGGGTGTCGGAGGCCGAGGGTGCAAACTCAGAAATTTATCTCCAGGTGGCCGGAGTCTATGCGCAGTCCGGCAACGTGGATCAGGCGCTCATCATGTATGACAGGGCCATCCAGGCCGATCTCGAGAACACGGACGCGCACTTTTCCAAGGGCCTGTTGCTCCTCAACCTCAAGCGCTACGAGGAAGCCGAAGCGGCCTTCGAGCGCGGGATCGAGTTCGCGCGGAACAACCCAATCGGCTACTACTACCTGGGCCGCATCAAGATGGAGCAGAAAGATCCCGGCGCGGCCGTCGGCCACTATCGTCGGGCAGTGGAACTTCGGCCCACGTTCGAGCCCGCGCACATCGCGCTGGCCTCGGCCTACGAGGCGCAAGGCGATCAGGACCAGGCGGTGGCCGTCTACCGTCGATACCTGGAAGAGATCAACCCGTCGAGCAAGGAAATCCGGCAGCGCGTCGTCAAGCTCTACCTTCGCAAGAAGGACTATACCCAGGCGCTCGAGCTTCTCGCCAGGATACTCGAGGAGGACCCGCATGACCTCGAAGCCCTCTTGCGCATGAGCCTGATCTACGGTGAGCTCAAACAGTACGCCCAGGCCATCAGCTACCTGAACCAGATCCTGGCCGTCAGGCCGGGCGAGGTCAAGGTCAGGGATTATCTCGGGCTGATGTACGAGGAGAGCAAGAAGTACGAGGATGCCATCGAAACCTATCGCGCCAACGTGAAATTGCAACCGCATTACTACGATGGACGGATGCACCTGGGGTTTCTGCTCTACCGCCTGAACCGATACGACGAAGCGGTGCCGCACTTCAGCGAAGCCGTGAAGCTGAATCCACAAAAGCCGGACGGCTTCATTCTCCTGGGCCTCACGCATCTGCAGGCGGAACGTTTCGAGCTGGCCCTGACGGCCTTCCAGCAGGGGGTGCAGCACAATCCTTCCAATCCAGACCTGCACTTCAACCTCGGGACCGCCTACGACAAGCTCGATCGGTTCGACGACGTCGTGCAAGCCATGAACACCGCGCTCGAGCTCGATCCCGAGCACGCTGACGCGCTGAACTATTTGGGCTACAGCTACGCGGATCGGGGGATCAACATCGAGCAGGCTCTGGCGCTGACCCAGCGCGCGGTCGCGTTGAAGCCGAACAACGGCTACTACGTCGACAGTTTGGGGTGGGCGTTCTTCAAGATGGGTCGCCTCGACGATGCCCTGAAGGAGGTCAAGCGGGCCGCGACCCTGGTCCACGACGATCCAGTGATCTACGAGCACCTCGGGGAGATCTATTACAAGCAGGACTCGGTCGATCAGGCGATCAGGGCCTGGCAGCGCTCATTGCAGCTGGATCCGGGCAATGAGAAGCTGATCGAACGGGTTCGGACACGGGGCCTGAGCATCCCGCCGGCCACGGACCAATTCAAACAAGCCATCCGCCACAACGACAACGACCCCGCCAGACCCGTCACACCGTAAGCTCTCCCGCTTCCCTCGGCCGCCCCGTCTTCCTGCTGTCCCGGATTCTAGCGAAATTTTGGCGCTTCAGCCCATAAAGGGGCCACTTTCGTTCCCCTTCGTTCGGGGGGATGAGCGCCCTTCACGCAGAAGCCACTCAAATATCAGGAGAAAATAGAATAACAGGACGTTGTGCTCGGATTTTGCATCAGTCTGAGAGAACGGGCAGGTCTGCGGATCATCGGGGCGTGACAAGAACGAGGCTTCGACGCGGGCCTGCAGTTGAATCGCTGAGTGGCCATCGCACCGATCACGTGCGATCGAGAAGTTGAATCAATGGCATCACGTATGTTCAGACGACACAGCATACCCGGTCAACGCGGATTCACGTTGATTGAGCTCATGATCGTCATCGCGGTCCTTGGCCTGATCGCGGCGATCGCGGTGCCCAACTACCTTCGCTATATGGCCAAGAGCCGCCAGGGCGAGGCCAAAATCAATCTGGGCGCCATTTTCGTCTCGGAGGTCTCCTACTTCGGGGAGTTTTCCCAGTTCGGCGCGTTCAATCAGACCGGATGGACCGTGGCCGCTTCGACCAATCGCTACGCGTACCGGGTCGGGGCCGGCGCGACGGTGGGCCAGGATCTTGTTCCTCCGGGCATCGGTGCCGATCCTGGGGACAACACCATCACTCCGGCGGGCATTTCCGGCGCGCCCAGCCCGGGATTCACCGCCACCGCCACGGCCAACCTCGACGGGGATGCCTTCATCGACATGTGGCACGTCAACGACCTCAAGCAGGATCTGTCGCTTCCCGACAGCAACGATTCGCTTCTCTAATCGCGCCTCCACCCGCTCGTCACGCGCCCCTGCATTCCAGCGTTCCCAGCCTTATTGTGACTCCAATCCGGCCCCGCTCCGGCGCAGGGCAAGGTTGCCGGGCCCGGGTGCACGCCCCTCTTCGTTTGGATGTGCCTGGTTGGGTTTCGGCGCGCCGGGGTCAATTTGTGGTCGTTTCTTGGCCCATTGGGACAGAAAGCGGAACCTCGGAGCCCCGGCGTGGCATCGGTCGGAACCGGGCCGGTATGCAAGATATTGATTTTCCTTTGGATGTTCAGGCACCCCGGGTTTAGGATTCTCTGGCATCGAGTCTGCTAAGAGGGGCTTTAAGAGGCAATGATCGCACCGCCCTCGAAGGGATGGTGTGGGACTCGGGAGCAACGTCACAGGGAGGTTCACATGTTGAAGTCGTTACACAATCACAAACAAGGGGGTTTCACCCTGATTGAGTTGATGATTGTGGTCGCCATTATCGGGATTCTGGCGGCGATCGCGATCCCCAACTTTCTCCGTTACCAGGCGAAGTCGCGTCAGTCTGAAGCGAAGACCAACCTCGGTGGTGTCTTCGTGGCGCAGACTTCTTACTTCGGCGAGCAGTCGACGTTCGGGTCGTTTGACCAGATCGGGTTAGCGCTGGCGGGCTCCTCGAACCGGTACACCTACCGCAGCGGCGGCGTGTCGCCGGGCGGCGGCGTGACGTCGGGCTCTGTCAACATCGACCTGATCAATCCGGGCGGTGGTCTTGCCGCGACGGCTGAGAATACCGTTGTGGCGGCGAAGAACAGCGCGACCGGTGCCGCGAGCCCGGGCTTCACGGCGACGGCCACTGCGAACTTGGACAACGATCCAACGATCGACGAGTGGCACGTTAACGACATCAAGCAGGACTTGCAAAATCCGGACGGTAACGACGTCGTGACGTAAACGTCACGTCGGTCGGGGCGGGGAGGATCCATCATCCTCCCCGCCTTTTTTTTTCCGCCCAGGCAGGACGCCGCGGATGGACATCCGTGGCGTCCTGCGTAGACGGGAACCCTGCCGGCTCCCCCTCCGCCTCGGCTCCCTCACCTTGGTCCTCTCCCCCGCTGAGGGAGAGGGAAGGGAGAGGGAAGGGAGAGGGGATCGCACGATGATCAAAGCATGTGCGGACGGAATCTCTGGGAGCGCGCAGCAGCCAGTGGGACATTGTTCGACAGTCTGGACGCACCGACCCACGTGAAAGAGTTCGCATCCGCAGAATGTGACGTGTCACGATCCGGCGTGGCCGTGACCACATCAGTCCGTCCTACCACCCAGCCCGCTCGTTTGCTTCCGGCCTGTGCGCTCTCGGTTCTGGGGAGCCTGATCGTCTTCTCCCCCCTGCTGGAGGGCGGATCAACCCACGTGGCCGTCATGATCATGAGGCTGCACGTCCTCATGCTGGCCGTCCTGGCCGTTCCC
>JBFGRM010000096.1:0-8981 GCA_041563675.1 Nitrospiraceae bacterium
GTATTGGGCATGGTCCGGACGATGCGACGCGCGGCCTTGACCCGACCGGCGACGCGGGCGATCGGATACCCCGCGGCCACGGAGATCACCAGCGTGTCACGGCCGATGACCGGCGCGAGGTCGTCGAGCACGGCGTCCAGCACCTGCGGCTCCACCGACAACACCACGACGTCCCCCCAGGAGGCCGCGTCACGATTGGCCGCCCCGGTCTTGATCCCGTAACGGTCACGCATCAGCGTGCCGCGCTCCGGATCGGGATCGGTGGCGTAGAGCTGCCCGACGCCGGCAAGGCCGCCCTTGAGAAGGCCGTGCACCAAGGCCTCCGTCATATTCCCCTCGCCAATGAAGGCGATTCGCTGGGTCAGCGACATGGCCGGATTATACCCGTCGCCCCCCGTGCCTTCAACTTGCACGGCGCCAAGCGGCTTCGGTAGAGTACCCGAGTTCGGAACGGTCGCGAAGCTGTGTCGACCGACAGGGGGTGCCGCCATGCCGATTCTTGCAGGTCTTGCTCTGTTCCTCACGCTCGGACTGCTGGCCGACGTCGCGGACGCCCGCCGCGAGATCCGGACGCCCAAGCAAAAGGCGAAGCTCGCCAAGGCTGACCGGATCTGGGTGAATGCCCTGGTGCTGACCGACAAAGGCCAGGCTGATGCGCGGCCCTTGAGGGACCTCGTGTCGCGACGCTTGGAGGAGGTCGGCTATGCCGTGGTGACCGACCGCGAGCAACCCTATGACGTGGAGCTCGCCGCGAAGTGTGAGCAACGAAAGGTCTGGCAGGGCACGGCCGCCTCCGGAGGAGACGCGGATCTTCCGGATTCCCCCCTCCGCACATGGCGGGGGCCGGCCTGTCAGTTGACGTATTACCTGGGGTTGAAAAATCTCGGGTGGCGCAAGGAAGTACGGACGGATTTTCAGGACTCGATCGCCGCGGCGAAGCAGGCGGGCGCGGAGGATCCGGGCGCCCATGCCCTCGACAGGTTGATGGAGAAGCTCGAGCTCTACGATTTTCCCATCCTGCTGACCACCGACTTCGGACAGGAAGACAGGCTCCTGAGGCTGCTCGATGCGCCGGGAACTTCGCCCAGCCGGAAGGTGAAAGTCATCGAGTCGCTCGGGCAGCTCTTCTCGAGAACAGCCGTGCCCCGGCTTCAACACGCCCTCAACGACCCTGACGTCGCGGTTGCCGAGGCCGCGGCGATCGCCCTCGGCAACATCGGGGAGAAGGAGAGCATCGACGCGCTCGTGCACGCGTTGAAAACGGGCCGGCCCGAGCTCCAGATCGAGGCCGCCCGCGGCCTCGCCAAGGTCGGCGGGCTCCATGGGGACACGTCCATCGTGCCCCCGCTGCTCGACGCGCTCGACACGGACGATATCACGCTGAAGACCGAGGTCGTCTGGGCGCTGGGGAAAGTGCCGGACCGTCGATCCTACCAGGCCCTCCTGGCGCTGCAGCGCTCACTTCAGAATGTTCGGACGAGCGACCGGGAGTCGAAAGAGGGCAAGCTGTGGGACGCGGTCAGCTTCAGCTTGAAGCAGTTGGCGCCATTCGATCAGGTCAACTGACGGGCTGTCTGAGGCATGCGCTGAATCATTCCACCCGCCTTCGCCCCCTCACCCTGACCCTCTCCCCCCGGGGGACAGGGAAGGAAAAGGGGCTTCGGAGGATGCAATAGGCGACGAATCTCCTGAACAGGACCGTAGCGAGGTTTCTCGAATCATGAAGGAGTCCAATGGGAAAGAGCGGTTTGCATCTCAGCATCATCGGCATCATCGTGTGTGCACTCATGTCAGGGCCCGCGGACGCGCGCCGGGAAGTCATGACTCCGAAGCAGAAGGAGCGACTGGCCAAGGCCGACACCATTTTGGTCGAGACGCTCGCGTTGACGGATCGGGGAGAGGTCGACCCCGCCCCGCTGACCGGCGTGGTCGTGGCGCGCTTCGAAGAGTTGGGCTACCGGGTGGTCACCGATCCCGAACAGCCCCACGATGTCGTGTTCAAGGTGAAGTGCGAGCAGCGCAAGGTCTGGGAGGGCACCATCACCTCGGGCGGTGATGCCGACCTGCCGGACTCGCCGTCACGCGTGTGGAAAGGTCCCGCCTGCCAGCTGACCTACCTGTTGCGCGGCAAGAACCTGGGATGGCGGAAGGAAGTGCGGACGGAATTTCAAGACACGGTGCAGGCCGCCGCGGCGGCCGGGGCCGACGACCTTGGTGCCTTCGCGCTGACCAAGCTCAGAGACAGAATCGAGGGCTATGATTTCCCGGTCCTGGTCACGGCCGACTGGGGACAGGCCGACCGCCTGCTGGCGCTCCTCGACCATCCGTCCACGGCCGAGGAGCGGACGCTCAGGATCATCAACGAGCTCGGCCGGATGTTCGCCGAGCCGGCCGTGCCCCGGCTGGTTCGGGCCACCGAGAACGACAGCACGGCCGTCGCCAGCGCCGCCACCCGGGCCCTGGGTGAGATCGGCAAGCCCGAGACCGTGCCGGTGCTCACGACGCTCCTCGACACCGGTGAGCCCGCCGTGCAGGCTGCAGCCGCGAGGGCGCTGGGCCAGGTGGGCGCCCTGAATTTCGATTACTCGATGGTCGATCCCCTGCTCGCCAAGCTGAAGACCACGGAGGACGTGCGGGTCAAGACCGCGATCGTGTGGGCGCTGGGCAAGCTGCCGGATCAGCGGTCGTTTGACGCGCTGCTGGACCTCCAGCGAACCGTGCATGTCGACCGGGGACATCAGGTCGACCCCGAGGTTGCCGAGCTGCGCAAAGCCTTGGCCTGGAGCTTGCGCATGATCCGTCCATCCGATCACACGTTTGACGACGAATAAGCCGTGCGATGGTCTCTTCTCGCAGGAGCGGTCGCGGTCATCTGCGGGATGGTGTCGGCGGGCCTCGCTCAAATGATGGGTGAGGAAGCCGAAATGAAGCGGCTGGAACGGCGCGCCGAGGACTCGATTGCCGTCGGGGATGCGGAGGGGGCGGCGATGAGCATGGGCAAGGCCGCCCTCATGGCGGAGCAGCTCGGCAAGCGTGAGGAGCGCGAGGCCGTCCAGCTCCTCTTCCAAGGCATCGCGCGCTTGTTCCGCGCGCAGGAGCACGCGTACCGGGCGGTGGCGCTGTTCGAGCGGGCGGGCGGGCAGCCGCCTGCGTCCTCGGGCGTCTGTGCGACGATGGGGCTCGCCGATCGCGATGTGGCGGTCTCAGAGAGGATCCTGGGCCTCCCTGCTTTTCCCGACCTCGACCACCCCGGTCAGCGGATGCGGGAGCACTACCGACAGGTTGCGGAGGATTGGGTGGAGACCATCCACGGTCTCCGCGCGGATTTCGTCTGTCGAGAGTGAACGGGGCCCGGCCTCAGGAATCCTCTGGATTGATGGGTTTGATCCCCAGTGGTCGGCACACTTCCAGCAGCTTTCGGTCCGCGCTGACGAGCGAAAGCCGCAAGGGCTTGAGCTCGAGCGCGAGCGCCAGGTGCACCGCTTGTGACGCGCGCAACGAGGGATGTTCGAGCGTCAATTCCTTCGTGCTCATGTAGGTGTCGATGGTCGGTGTGATGAAGTGAAACAGCCCCCGGGCTGATTCGCTCTCGAATTTGTAGATCACGGAATACCACTCATCGCGAGTCAGCTCCCCGAGCTTGGCCTGGTTGGCCAGGACCGAGTAGAACTCCGCAATCGTCGGTGTGGCCACAATGGCGGTCTTGCCGCGCTTGGACAGGAGGGCGTTGACCGTCCGCGTCCCCCTTTCCGGACAATAGCGTTTCACCAGCGCGGTCGAATCAAAATAGTAGTACGGCATGCGTCACCCTCTCCCTGACAGAATGAGGTCCCCGAGCCCAGTCCTCAGCTTGGACAAGCGGTCTTGCAGCTCATCCAAGGGAATTTCCTCGTAGCCTTGCCGCCGCAATCTCGTCGTGAGGTTGCCGCCGTTGACCAGTTTGGTGTCCTCTTTCAGTCTCTCGACCAACCGCGACTTCGCGAGCCGGCTGGGGGTCCGGCGCTGGCCCTTGGCACCCCCCGACTTTGCCTTCGCTGTCTTTCCCATGCGCTCAACCTCACACGAATGGATGGATGATCAAGGCGGCCTCGGGCTCCGGAATCTCCCGCGCGCAGGCCGCGGGTGCCGTCACGTCCCCCGAGGCACCGCCTTCGCCGTACACGTATTCGGCCAGTGACACGGCCAACTCCGCCGTGATTTCTTGCTCCATGACCCGCACCGCGCGGGTCCGAGCTTCCGACTCCGTCACGTGCCCCTCACGACCGCGCCGAGACACGACCCCGACGACGCGCGCGGTCTGGACATCGAGGAGGACGAAGTCCGCACACCATCGAACATAGGCGAACATGGGGTCGGGCACCGCCGCTCGCCGGAGCCGGGCCGTTCCCCTCACGAGGAGTGGAAGCGGCGCCGGATCGTCCCGATCATGGGGTGGCGCCTCGATGTTGAGGGGGTCATCCGTGACCGGTAGTCCCTGCCGGACAAGGCCCTCCAACACCGCGCGACGGACCGCTTCCGCCTCATCGCCCGATACCTCCACCCCGATGACGAGGTTGGAGGCCAGGTAGGCTTCCAGCTTCGCGGTCAGCCCGGCCACGTGATGGGCGGCGGGTTCCCCCCGTCCGCTTGGCCGAAGCACGCGCAGATCGGCATTGAACGCCTCGCGCAGCACCAGGTGGCCCGTGGCGCGCTTCAGGTTTCGGAGTGTGGCCAGCCGGTCACGAGTGGCCGCCGCACGCGCCAGTTCTTCTTCGATCGTTCCATCGAGCTCGCGGATGCGATCCACCAGGACGGCCTCGCCCTGGGCCCGGTTCATCCCGGCTAACACATAATGGATGCCGGAGGCTCGGTCGAGCCAGGCGTCCAGGACCTGCACGGTTTCGAGCACCTTGTCCGTCGAAACTTTCGTGACGCGCTCGATGCTGAGTCGCCGCTCGTGGGAGGTTCCGCCCGGGTTGTCGAGCTGCACATACGACTCCCAGTCGCGCGCTTGTGCCGTGACCTGCGCTTCAAAGACCCGGGCGACGGCTTCGTAGGCGCGGGCGGTCGCGGCGGGCCGCGAGTCGGCTTCGCCGAGCCCGACCAGGTAGCGCTCGACGGGAAATCGGGCGCTCGTCCCGTCGACCCACGCGGGACGGCGCTCCTCCGGCCCGCTCGAACAGGCGGCCGACGCGAGCAGCAGGAGGAGGAGACTCGGAGCAAGGCGGCGTCCCTTGGACGGGCCGGGCGCGCCGGTCACGAGACCACTCTCTCGACGATGACGCGGGTCTCTCCCGGTCGAAGGGTCAGGGCTCGGCTCGAGCTCGGCTCGATCGTGCCATCGGTGACGCCGATCGGGCGCACGTGCAGGGTATATTCGCCCGGAGGCAGCCAGAGCCGCGCGATGTGAATTTCATCCGGCAGGGTTCGCCAGCCTCGCTTGTCAGCCTCCTCCGTGGCGACGGCCAAGCTCTTGAAGAGAAAGCCAACCAGAAACGCCGCGAGCGTGGCCTCATTGTCCCGACTGGCCCGTCGGGCACCGTGCGCCGCGCCCTCGGCAAGCGCGAACTTGCTCGCGGCCCGCGCCACCGCTTTCAGGGCGAGGCTTGCGAACCGATCGTCGAGGGCCTTCTCGGCAGTTGCGGTCAGGTTGGCCGTGAGCTGCGTCCTTGTCTGGATGGGACCCGCGGGGCCGGAAAGGCTGACCAGGCTGTGATTCACCTGCGTTTTCTGTGGGACCAGCTTCGGCAGGGCCACGCGGACCACGCGGCCGCTGAGCCCATAGAGCACACTCTCGACGACGCGACGCTCGTCGGTGTTCGCGCCTGCGGTCGCGCCCTTGGTGAGCAACACCAGCTTGAGGGCGTCGACATCAATGGGCAAGTCGAGAAACTGGTCTTCCGTTCTCGGCGCGCGCCCATTATAGCTGATCACGATCACCTGCGCGAGGTCTTTGATCTCCGCCTGTGGCTGCCAGGTCGTCTCGGAAAATTCGCGGCGGTACAGATCGTGCTCCTGACGCAGGCCAAGTGCCTCCGTGACGCGAAGCAGGTCGACCTGGAGGAACTGGGGCACGGGGGTGCGAAGCCAGGGCTGCGCGGTCTGATAGGCGTCGTAGGCCTTGCGGTAGGCGATAAAAGCGTCGTTGAGCTCACCCGCGCTCTCATAGAGGATGCCGCTCAAATACCGCGCGAAGGGATCTTCGCGATACTCGTCGGCTTCTCGCCGGTCAGCCAGCACGTTCAGCCGATGATCGATGCGCCGCACTTCGACGAGCGCCTCATCCCACTCCTCGAGGAGGGCATAGTTGAGCGCTTTCACCACGTTGACCCAAACCTGCTCGAACGGCGCACCCTCGAACGGCAGCGTCGTGTCGTTGACGAGGAAGGCCATGACCTCGGTGGTGATACGCCTGGTGTACAGGTCCTCGATCCGGGTTTCGGCCTGCTCGAGATGCTGGTTGCTGGCCTTGTAGTCACCCGCAAGGTGCAGCGTCATGCCCAGGTCCATGTCGTAGAGCACCTGGCTTTTCGATCCGTAGTCGTCTTCGGCCTTGCGAATGACCTCCGCGGCGGCCTGCGGGTCGCCCGCCGAGAGGTGCCGGTCCACGATCGCATAGCGGTTCAGCCCGCGGCTGCAGCCGGACGAGCCGAGCACCGATCCGAGCAGCAGGGCGATCAGTAGCGCCTGCCCGATGAGACGTGATCCCCTCTCCGGAGCTGGAGCGCGGTGGATGGTAGGATCCAAGAGATTGGAGGCGAGTTAGAACAGCGTGCGTTTGCGCTCGATGACCTTTTTCAGCTTCTTCTGCCCGAACCACGACTTGACGTTGTTGCCCAGGTCGATCATCTCCAGATCGACCTGATAAAAGACCGCAGTGGTCCCGTCGGCCTCGTCCAGGATCGTGGCAATGTCGCCTTTCAACATGAAGTCGGCGCCGATTTCCTTGCCGGGGGATTTTTGAGTGTCTTCGCGCGCATGGGTGCCTTGCTCGAGGCGTTCTTCCCGGATCTCCCCCCGCTCGTCGCGACTGGCGACAAAGGTCACCTTCCCCGAGTTGGTGAGCTCGCGCGAGAGGTCGTTGACGAAGGTGTTCACGTCGATATGCTCGTGGCTTCGATTGCGAATCGTGCCGACGATGACGACGGGCTTGCGCTTCGTCTGTTGCGTGTACTCATCGAGCCACGGACTGCCGAGCGCCTGCTTGACCATGGTCTCCGCCACCATGCGCGAGTCGGTGTCGTTCCAGCGGCCACTGAGGTCCGTGACCACGCCCGGTTCGATGCGCGTGACATTCTTGGCGGACCCGCATCCCACCAGGATCGCCAACGCGCAGAGTAGCAGCGGGAGCGTGAAGACAAGGCCGAATCGTTGGGAAAGCGGCATGGTGTCAGACCGTCCTTTCAGATTGGGTGATGTCGGTCGCCCTCATTTGTCTGCTTGGGCAGGTGCCCCGCTTGCCTCGCCGCGGCGCCCCTCTTCCTGCTCGAGGCGATCGAACAACCGTTCCGCATTGTCACGGACATAGTCGCGCATCCGGCTGTCGAGCTCCTTCGCCTGGGCCAAGGCTTCCTTTGCGTCCGCAAGCGAGAGCTTGGTCAACACATAGTAGGTGTGGGACTCCTCGTCCTTGTATCGATCAACGGGCCGTGCCCCCCTGAGGGTGACCGAGGAGAAGGTCTTGATCGCCCGCTCGACGGTCTGCTCTTCGCTGGTCGCGGTGAAATCGCCCGCGGTGGTGGCGGCGGCGTAGTGCCGCATGAGGTAGGCGCTGTAGGTCTCGAAGTTCTTGGCCAACTCGGCACGGGCCCGGTTCTCGGCGGTATCCCACGCCAGCGGCTCGTCGTGCTTGATCCCGGCCACGGCGCCCACGCCGTAGAAAGCTTTGTCATCCTCCTTATAGAGCGCGCCGGATCCCTCCTCCACCCAGGTAGGCGCCCCTCCGCATCCGGTCAGCATGAGTGAGAGGGCAACGACAAAAAGGCAGGTGCCCCTAACGCGCCCGGCGCTGCTGAAGTCCATGGAAGCCTCCCTGAGCGTGGTCGAGGTACGAATCGGTTGATGTGCGGACTGCATGACTGAAGCCCTGCGGAAATTTATGCTAGCATGCACCCCCGGGGGTGTCAACGTAACGCAAGAACGGACCAACGCGCGTGTGATGAGCGAACTGACACGGAGTCAGACATCGCGCGGGAGAAAAAGGAGGCGTGCCGGTGGCTGAAGTAAGGATCGACGACGGGATCATTCGGGTGGTCGAATTGGACGTACAGGATCCGAAGGCAGCGGCCGCGCTTGCTGAGTATCCGGAAGCGCGGTGGGCCGAGGTGACCAGGAGAGCGCTCAAGATCGGATTAGGGTATCTGCGCGGAGGAGCACAGGACTAGCCCTGGCTCATGGACGGCCGCGCCGCTGCGCTTCGTCGATGTACTCGCGAGGATGGCTGGCGGTGCCGCCGAGCTGCAGGTAGCGTTCGTAGGCTTCAATCGATTTCTTTGGGTCATTCAGGTGCTGGGCATAGAGATCCCCCAGCATCAGGTACACGTCGGTGTAGTCGGGCTTGGTCTTGAGGGCATGTAAGTAGGCCTGCTCCGCTTCCGCGTAACGCTGCTGGCGTTGCAAGACCAGGCCGAAGGTGAAGTGCGAGTCAGGGTTCTCCGGGGCGTAGACCACACCTTGCGAGGCGGCGGACAAGGCGCCGTCCAGATTGGGAATCAGGTCCAGCAGGACATAGGCTTTGAGAACATACGCATTGCCGTACTCGTCGTTGTACGCGAGGGCTTTGTTCAGAAGCGCGAGCGCATCCTGGGGCGGCTTCTGATCCATCAGCACCTCAAGAGATTTGTAATACAGCGCCTCCGCCGCCGCCCGTCGTTCCTCCGGCGTCTCCGGCTCCTTGGCCGTCAAATCCCTCCCCTCCCGCAGGATCATGTCGCCGTCCCCGTCCAGACGGGCGAATTGGGGGTGCTGGGCCCCCCCGGAAGCGGTCCGGACCGCCTCGGTCA